>NZ_CP102197.1:1365482-1706853 GCF_024584435.1 Schaalia odontolytica | reverse complement strand
GGGGGCGACCAGGCCCGCGTGGAAGTCCAGAGAATGGCTCATCGTACCGTTGTTGACAAGAGTGATGTGGAAGGTGTCTCCGACGTGGCCGCGCAAGATCGGCCCCGGCGCATCACCGTTGAACGTCCACGTCTCGCGCGTCAGGGAGTCGGTGACGCGCGCGGTCTGCTCGGTGACGGTGAACGTGTAGTGGCGCTCGGTCTCGTTTGTGGCTGGCGGCAGGACCGGGTCGCGTGCGTCGATCGTCGCGGCGTAGTCGGTCAGCTCGGTTGGGCTCGCGGGACCCGACGAGGCGCCGTGGCCGTGATCGTGGGAGTGAGTGGACGGCGCGGGCGTGGAGGAGGATCCCGGCGATGAGGCGCCGACGGCCTGCACGTGGATCGTCATGCCCGCCTGGCGGTGGCCGGGCAACGAGCACCAACCCTCCATGTCCCCCGATACGATCCCCAGGTCCAGTTCCTTCGTTTCCCCGGTGGCGAGCGAACCGGAGGTGACACCCGACTCGAACACGAGGTCGTGACGCTGATCCCCGGAGTTCGTGAAGTCGACGATCAGGCGATCCCCGACGGGGACCTCGATGTGGTTCGGGGTGAAGGACATTCCCTCGACGCCCACAGCGACGCGCGTCGTGTGCCCGGTCGCGGTCACGGACGAGGCGCCCGGTACCGTCGCTCCCTCCTGGGCGGTGGTGGCCGAGGGGGAGGACAGGAAGACCGCCAGCGCGAGAGCAACGACCGAGACGACGCCGACGATCGCCCCGGCTGTCCTGTTCACGGGCGCGTGGTCGCCCGCAGGGCTGACGCGCGCCTTGAGGGTCGGTCTTGCGGAAGACTCCTTCGGGGCATCGCTGCGGGGCGACGGAGACGAGGAGAGGGTGAGGTCAGCCACGGCGGACTCCTTGCTGTGAGGGGGATGAGGCGGCCCGCTTGGCGCGCGCCTGGGCCACGCCGCAGCGGGCCATGAGGACGATATCGATGACGTAGGTGGAGAGCAGGACAACCCACGCGGCTATTGTCAGGCGCAGCGCCTGCGCGCCGGCCAGGGATGCGACGGACAATGCGAAGACTGCGGCGATGTTGCGGCTTGCCTCGCGGATGGGGGCTCCGGCCTCGAGAACCGCGATGCCGACCCGAACCGCGGAGGGGCCGCCGCCGATGACGACGGGCATCATGTAGGCCAGCGCGCCCACGAACACCTGGCCGAGGCCCGCCGCACCCAGGATCGGCAGCCACGGCAGGAATGCGGCGCGCAACGCGGATGCGTCCCCCGCTTCAAAGGCGTGCAGGCAGGCGCCCGCTCCTGCGACGAGAATCCATGCGCCGCCCAGGACGAGAGACCAAGCCCCGTACTCCGAGGGGCCCTTGGCACAGGCGGCGCGTCCCAGTGGAACACCCACGCCGAGCGCTGCCGCACCGATCACGATCAGCAGACCCAGGGAGGCAATCCTCATGGATCCGATGAGGGCTCCCACCTCCGAGGCAACCAGGCCCGCGACCCATAGGGGCAGTGCGGTTGTCGCGAAGGAGACCGCCGCCGGGTCCATGCGCGTGCGCATGGCGGTGGGGCCGAGCGTGACCATGGTTCCGCCCATTGTCAGGCCAACCCACCCCGCGACTCCCGCCATCGCGTGCGCAACCGTCAACCGGTCGCGCGCGGACGTGAGCCAGTCGGGTGCCCCGGGGTCAAACATCGCCACCGTGACGAGGCCCGCGAGGATGGCTCCGACAACGAGGAAGAACGCGGCCGCGATGTAGTAGCGGATGATCACCGCAAAGCGGGAGGCCAGACGCTCGCGTGATGCGCTTAGCAGCGCGTATCCGTGCCAGGATGCAACGATACCTACCGCGCTCGCTCCGGCGACCGTTACCACCCATGCTCCCGCCCACATCCCGGCGATCAGGGCAACGAGAGAGGCGTTGAAGACCGCGATGCGCACGGTGTTATCGCGCCCTGCCCTGCTCTCCGCCGGGCCCAGGTGAGCCAGGGCTCGCACGAAGTACCAGGACCACTGGAAGATCCCGTTGGAGAGCACTCCCAGCGTCACGAGGTGAATCGTGGTCCACAGGTTCTGAGGGATGAGGCCGCGCGCGACGATCGTCACCGCAGCAGCGCCGGTCGCGAGGCACAGCCACACCGTGGTCAGGCGATCCGTGCGGGCCACACGAGGTTTCTTCACGCTTCCTCCCCGGGGGCGGAGCGGGGAGCGGAGGAGAGGGCTTCGCGGGCGAGGCGGAGCTCCCGCGACGCCGCCCGGGCGCGACGAATGGTGAGGGCGAGCGTGGTCCCCACGAAGAGCAGCATCCCCATGACGGCGAGGGTGCCGCCCAGGCGCCACGGGAAATCCGCCTTGCGTGCGCCCGCCAGCAGCCGCAGGGCCAGCGATAGCTGCAGGAACACGAAGGGTACCCACATCGCCCAGTGGTAGGGAACCTCGCGGCGTGCAACCGCGGGGATGATCACGGGAGCGTGAGCCAGAAGCATCGAGACCACGAAGCCGATCGTGATCGCGTGGACCGAGGCGTCGTAGCCGTAGCCGTCGAAGGCGGGCGGTGCGACCACCCACAGGATGGATGGAACGAGCGCCCACCCGTAGCCGCTGAGCATGCACGCCCCCGCCAGTCGGGGGAGCCCCGACGTGCGCACGGTGCCCCTGGCCACGTCGTGCCACGCGGTGTCCGCGACGAGGATGCCCAGGGACGCGCCGATCAACGGGTAGCCCAGAAAGGGCGCGAAGAGGGCGAGCGCAAGGCCGACCATGAGCGCCGCGCACTCGACCGTGATGCGACGCTGCGTCGAGCCCGTGGCGAACGCGAGGCGCGCCAACTCGACGCGTTCGCCGACGATGGTGACGACGAGGAACGCGAGCCACCACGTGACCACCCGAGGGGTGTCGACCCCGCGCCACCACAGCAGTATGCCGCCCAGACCGATGAGCGCCCCCAGCAACTGGATGAGCACGGCGTGGCTCGCCTGCCTGCGTGACCACACGTAGCAGTAGATGCTCGCCAGGGTCGTCATTCCCGCCGTCATGAGGAATCCCGGCATCATTCGTTCCGGCGCGAATCCGGTCAGGTGTGCGGCTGCGAGGCGCGGGATCGGAAGGCCCGACAGGGCATTCCTGACCGCTGGGTTCAGCGCGACGACGATCGCGCTCACGCCGCCGGCTCCCGTCAGCAGGGGGGCCGCGTACGCCCAGATGCGTCGCCCGTCCGACTGCAACGCGACCGCGCGCTCCAGGCCTATCGCAGTACCCAGGAAGCCGTAGATCATGAGGAGCCCGTGGATCGACCCGAGAGAGGCTGAGGGGACCGGCGCCAGGGCGCCCAGGCGCACGAGGGAGGCGTCCAGGCCGGCGAGCAGGGCTGCTCCGGCCAGGGCGAGGAAGGCCAGGCGTCCGACGGGCAGGGCCGGGATCGCGGGCGCCGTGCGCGGCGCATGTGCCGCGGGGTTCGCGGGGGTTTCATCGGGGCGCGTGGCCCTATTGGGGGGCCGAGTCGACTCGCTCATGTCGGGTCTCCTGGGGGTTGGCGGGCTGCCGGTGTGAGGTCCACCCGGGGGATAGTGCCACGTTATCTGCCCGGGCGGGACTTTTCTAGGGGTGGGTTCAGTGAAATTGTGTTGCGGGGCGCATTGTCAAGGGGGGCGTCGCTGGTCGGACGTCTGGATGCTCAAAACATGTCCATCCGGTAACATTACGCGAGCCGTCAGTCGAGAGTTTCGAACAATTGGAGTGAATGATGAGCGACCTGTCATTCGTCGCGGGCGAGTTCCCAGGCCTTGCCTCGACTTCCCGGGAGGCGGCCGAGGCCGTCCGCTCGGCGCGACCAGAGGGGGGAGGTAGCGCATTCGCCTCCGCGATGCCCGGCACGCCGCTGTCCTCCGACATGCAGGGGGCCGAGGAGAAGATCGCCGACCGGAGCATGGACAATGCGAAAGATCTCGATCAGGCCGCAGACTCCCTGGAGTCTTCCGAGCGTGACTTCATCGCTGCCGAGGAGGAGAACGGGCAGCTCATCGGCTCCATCATGTCCGAGCAGGGCGGTGCCAGCACTGCGACGGGACACAGCTACGGCAGGGCGAGGGTCGGCTCCGGCGGCGATGAAGTGAGCTTTGGGAGCCCCGGAGTGGGACACAGCTACGGCAAGGGTGGCTCCGCGGGTGATGATGTGAGTTTTGGGAGTCCTGGAGTGGGACATAGCTATGGAAAGGGTGGCTCCGCGGGTGATGATGTGAGTTTTGGGAGTCCTGGAGTGGGACATAGCTATGGAAAGGGTGGCTCCGCCGATGGTGGCCGCCCCTACGACGGGGGCGGTGGCGTCCAAGCAAAGCCCTATACCGGGGGAGCAAAGGTTGAGGCGAAGCCCTTTAGCGAAGAACTCGGCGGGGTGGTCAACCTATGAACTGGTCAGATCTTCTCCAGTGGGAGGGTAACCCGCTGTCCCAGCAGGCCCAGGTGTATGAGCAGCAAGCGCGGGCCGTGACAAACGCGAGCGAAGACCTGAGCGACCGGGCAAACGGCCTGTCGGGTTCCGGCCAGACGGTGACCGCCGCCCAGCAGGCGCTGCGCAAGAACGTCGAGGAGATGAGAAAGCAGGCAGAGAGCCTGCATTCGCTCGCCACCATCTCCGGTGACGCCGCTAAGGGAGCCGACGAGATAGGCAAAGCTGCCAGGAAGCTCGACCAAGACGCGGCCGACAAGTCGATCAAGATCGGAGCCGACGGATCCGTTGACTACGTCGGGAAGAAGGCGGGGTCACTTATCGGTGGTACCCAGATCATGACGAACATGGCGGCCGTTGCTGACACTGTCTCCCTGATCAAGTTTGAGGCCGACGAGCTCGTCAAGGACATTCAGAAGAACATCGCCGCGGTGGAATCGGGTGGGAAGCCTCAGACTAGTGGGGGCGGGGGTTCTCGGCTCGACCGTATGAAGCTGCCCCCCAAGGGGGCCAGCCCGGACGAGGTCGCCAAGTGGTGGTCCTCGCTCACCGACGCCGAGAAGAAGGAGATGATCAGACGCCACTCGAGGGAGATCGGGAACCTGAACGGCGTAGAGGCAACCTGGCGGGATAAGGCAAACCGCAACAACCTGGCCGAGGATCTCAAGGCAGAGCGACAGAAGCTCAAAGATCAAGAAGAGGATGCTCGGCGTTTCCCAACTCCCCAGAAGCTTCTGGACATAAGACAGACGCGGAAACGCATCACTCAGATGGAGAACGTCGAAAAGGTTCTTGATAAGTCAGGTAAAGACGGTATCCAGCGGCAGCTCGTCTGCTTCGATTCCTCCGAGCGAGATGTTCTTGCAGCCGTCACGCAGGGCAACATTGACACGGCCGACCATGTCGCGGTGAACGTCCCGGGCATGCGTTCGAACCTCGCCGATAACCTGGACTACTACGACTCGGTGTCGGGACTTATGCGTGAGAACGCCGAGAAGCACTCCAACGGGCAAAGCGTTGCGGTCGTTACCTACATGGACTATCGAGCCCCCCAGGGGGTCGAGGAGGTTGTGGATATCAACTATGCGAAGACCGGGTCAGACCGGCTGGCCGGATTCCTCACCGGCCTGGACGCCTCCCGCGAGCACGGTGCCGGCGACGCGCACATTACCCCCGTCGGTCACTCCTTTGGGTCGACGACGGTGGGTATGGCGTTGACGAAGATCCCGCCGGGCGTCGCCGACGACAGCGTTCAAATCGGTTCTCCAGGATCGGGCGTCCAGGATGTCTCGGAGTTCAACATTCCGAAGGGGCACGCCTATGTCGGTGCAGCGCGTTACTGGGACGATATGGTCCAGGGGTTTGGTGACGACGGTAGGTTCGGAAAGAATCCCGACACGATGCCGGGTTACAAGCACATCTCTGGAGATGTCGGTCAAGACGGCTATTACGGTCCTATTGGGCGCCACTCTGGGTACTTCAACGAGGGCAGTCCGGCTCTCGATGACATCTCGAGAGTCATCGCGGGCAAGGAACCGAAGTAGGCCACCCGACGGCCGCCATCCCTGCCGCCGTCGCCGCGATGATGGCAGCATTCTGTGCGTCCTCAGAAGGAGGAAAAGGTATGAACCCGGAAGAGAAGGAAAGGCTGGAGCTGGCCGCATCGTTTGAGTCGATCGAGGTCTTCCAGCGGGATGTGGAGCCCGTGATCGTTCGCGCGCGCGACCAGCTGCTCACGCGCGACAACTACCGTGCGTACAGCATGAACGACACGATTAGTCGCATGACCCTGGGACAGGAGTGCCTGTACACCATGGTCTCGCGCACCCACCGCTTCGACGAGCACGATCCCGCCCGCGTGCGCGCTGTCTTCGACGCGGCCCTGTCACCCCTCGGCTTCGAGTGCCGACAGGACGCCTACGAGGGTGAGGGCGGAACCACGGACACGGTCCTGGCGTGGACGAGCGAGCGCTACGGCGTCACCGTCCACTTCCTGGTGTCGCAGTCCTGGCTCACGTCCTTCAACTACTACACGGGTGAGCTGCGCAGCGACGGATCCGGCGCGGATCCGACGGTGCTGGCGGACCTGCCGGACCGCGTGCCCGCCTGGTTCACCGCGGCGTGCTCGAGTGCCCGCAGCAGCTAAGCCGGAGGCTCTCGGATCCCCGTGACAAGCGGGGCCGACACGCTCAGGGGGGTGATGCTCGATCGAGCACCACCCCCCTCGTGCAACCGGCTTGAGGGGGCGCTGACGCCGCCGCGGATGATCGCCGTGTCGAGGAGGCGAGGCATCCGGTAGGTGTGGGGTCGTGGGCGTCGTGAGGGGACGTCGTTGGGAGGTCCGTGGCGGTCATGGTAGGGGTGGAGCCAGTGTCGTAAGGCCGTGAGACGGGGGAGGTATGGCGTCGATGTAGTGGCCGCCCCGAACGTGTCCATCCGGTAACATTGTGCCTGTCCCGGCAAGTATTCACGTAAACCAATGGAGTCGATGATGAGCGACCTGTCATTCGTTGCGGGCGAGTTCCCTCGCCTCGCAGCGACTTCCCGAGAGGCGGCCGAGGCCGTCCGCTCGGCGCGCCCGGAGGGGGGCGCCAAGGCTTTTGCGTCCGCCATGCCTGGCACGCCGTTGTCGTCCGTCATGCAGGGCGCCGAGGAGAAGATCGCCGACGAGGCCATGCACAACGCGAGAGGCCTTGAGGAAGCAGCCGACTCCCTGGAGGCAGCCGAGCGTGACTTCGTCGCCGCCGAGGACGAGAACGGCCAGCTCATTGGGTCCATCATGGCGGGGCACTATGGTCGCGCCAACCGGGTGGCTGTCGGCCACAGCCGCGGCGGGGTTGCCGACGGCGGCTGGGAGTACATCGGTCCCTTCCGCCTGAGAAAACGCGGAGACGGACGGGGGCTGAGGGATTCGAATCCCGTTCAGCATCCGCCGCGCTCCGAGCCCGAGCCTGACAAGCCGTGGGTTCCTCGACCGTTCACGCTCACCCCAACCTTCCCCCCGGTGGGAGGCAAGGGAATCAAGGCGGTGCCCAAGCCATTTAGCTCCGAGTTGGGAGGGGTGGCGAAGCGATGAGGTGGTCTGACCTTCTTCAGTGGGAGGGTTCTGCGCTCTTTGAGCAGTCCCAGAACTACGAGCGCGACGCGAAGTCCTTGACAAGCGCGAGCGAGCAGCTTGAGGCGCAGGCCAACGGCCTGTCGGGTTCCGGCAAGACCGTGACCGCCGCCCAGCAGGCGCTGCGTCGAAACGTTGCTGCGATGAGGAAACAGGCAAGCAACCTGAAGGCGCTCGCATCGATCGTTGGCGAAGCAGCCGGGGGAACCAACCAGATCGGCGAGTCGGCCAGGAGCCTTGACGGCGCCGCCGCCAACCACTCGCTGCATATCGAAGCGGACGGGTCTGTTCACTATGTCGGTCCGCGGCGAGTTTCGCCAACGGAGGCGGCCACGATCAAGAAGAACATGAAGGCCGTGGCCGACAGGGTGTCGTCGATCATGAAGAGTGCAGACGAACTCGTCCAGGCGACGCAGAGCAAGATCTCCGCCTTGAGTTCCGGCGGGCAGGCACATGCCAACGGCACGGCGAGTGCGGCGCGCGCTCCGCGTAAGAATCTGAAGCTGCCGCCCGCCAACGCCACCGAGAAGGAAGTTGCCGAGTGGTGGTCCTCGCTCAGCGACGCCGAAAAAGATCAGATGATCAAGGCCCACCCGAAGGAAATCGGGAACCTGAACGGCGTGGATGGCACGTCGCGCGACAAGGCGAACCGAATTTACCTGGATGATGCCACCAAGAGGGAACAGAAGAAGCTTGAGCGTCTCAAGCAGCGTTACGGCCCGCACCCGTCGCGGCGCGAGCGTCAGGAGCTCGAGCTCGTTCAAGAGCGCGTGACGGCGCTCGAGAACATTAGTAAAACGCTCGAAATGGAGAGTCCCGAGCCGAAGGGAGACGGAACACAACGCCAGCTCTTGAGCCTGGACACCTCGGGCAAGCACGTCACCGCTGCCGTCGCCCGGGGCAACGTCGATACGGCTGACCACATCGGTGTTCTCGTTCCCGGTCTGTACACGAACGTCGCGACAAACCTGGACAAGTATGACCGCGATGCTGGGGTTATGGCTGAAGCTGCCGAGAGGTACGCCAGGGGCGAGAGTGTTGCGATGGTGTCATACCTCGGATACGAGGCACCGCAGGACCTTGCCGAGGTTACGAACATTAGCTACGCGGAGAAAGGAGCAAAGAATCTATCCGGCTTCCTCAACGGCCTCGGTGCGTCGCGCGAGCGTGGAGCGGGTGACGCGCACATCAGCGTCGCTGGGCACTCCTATGGGTCGACGACCGCTGGTATCGCGCTCACGCAGGTCAATCCGGGCGTCGTTGATGAGCTCATCCAGTTCGGCTCGCCGGGCTCCGGCGCCCAGGATGTGTCTGAGTTTAGGGTTCCCGAGGGGCACGCTTGGGTGAGCGCCACGGACTACAAGCAGGACATGGTTCAGGGTGTGGGCGACGACTGGCGCTTCGGAAAGAACCCTGCCACGATGAAGGGCTACAACCACCTCTCCGGCGACGTCGGCGAGAATGGGGTTGACAAATCGATGATCTACCCCTTCCAGAAGCACAATGGATACTTCGCCCAGTTCAGCGAAGCCAATGAAGATATCTCCCGAGTCATTGCGGGGCGGGGTAAGAAGTGAGGCGCTCATTGATCGGAGCCCTCGCAGTTGTTCTAGTAGCTGTGTGCGCCGCGTGCGTACCGTTTGGAGGAGGAAGCGGTTTGAATCCGGAACAGAGATCAGATCTGGCGCGAGCCAAATCCCTCGAGTCAATCGAGACGTTCAAGCGCGACGTGGAGCCGGCGATCATTCGCGCTCGTAATGAGCTGTTGACGCGTGAGAACTACAGGAATTACAGAGGCAATGATTTCATTTATGAGCATCCCGTCGGAGACCAAAAACTCTACTCATTGATGTCGCGGGCCTACGATTTCGATGAGCATGATTCTGTTCGCGTCCGTGCTGTATTTGCTGGCGAGCTTGAGCCTCTTGGTTTCGTATGTCGGGAACGTACGTACACAGACAATGATGGAACGACAGATCTTCTCTTCGTGTGGACGAGTGAGCGTTACGGTGCCGTCGTAACAGTGATGGTCGCTGAAAACTGGCTGACCTCGACTAGCTACTACACGGGTTACCTGCGCAGCGATGGCACGTCCTCTGATCCGCAGGCCCTGGCGGAGATCCCTGGACGCGCGCCCGAGTGGTTGGCTGACGTCGCGGCGGGGAAGCAGTCCTGACGGACGTTCTCTCACGCAGCTGCTAGACGGGGGCGGCGCTCGCACGAGCGCCGCCCCCTTCGCGCAGCCCGCGTGAGCGGGCAGCGCCGAAGCGTCAGCCGTTCAGGGCGTCGGACACGACCTGCTTGGCGGCCTCCTGGACCTCGGCCAGGTGCTCGGCTCCCTTGAAGGACTCGGCGTAGATCTTGTACACGTCCTCCGTGCCCGACGGGCGCGCGGCGAACCACGCGGACTCCGTCGTCACCTTCAGGCCACCGATGGGCGCGTCGTTACCGGGAGCGCGCACCAGCTTCGCGACGATAGGATCCCCCGCCAGCTCGGTCGCGCTCACGTCGTTGGCGGACAGGGCAGCGAGCTTCGCCTTCTCCTCGCGCGAGGCAGCCGCGTCGATGCGGGCGTAGGCGGAGGCGCCGAAGCGCTCCACCTGCTCGGCGTGCAGCTGCGACGGCGTCTTGCCGGTCACCGCGAGGATCTCCGAGGCGAGCAGCGCCAGGATGATACCGTCCTTGTCGGTCGACCACACCGTGCCGTCCTTGCGCAGGAACGAGGCTCCCGCGCTCTCCTCGCCGCCGAAGCCGACGGTGCCCGAGAGCAGGCCGGGGACGAAGTACTTGAAGCCCACCGGCACCTCGATCAGGCCGCGTCCCATGGCGGCCACGACGCGGTCGATGAGCGCGGAGGACACCAGGGTCTTACCGACGGCAGCCTCAGAGCCCCAGCCCGGGCGGTGCGTGAACAGATACTCGATGGCGACGGCCAGGAAGTGATTCGGGTTCATCAGCCCGTCGGGCGTGACGATCCCGTGCCGATCCGAGTCCGCGTCGTTGCCGGTCGCGATGTCGTAGGGAGTGTGGCCCTGCGCGTCCGGGGTCATCGCCTCGCGCAGGGAGGCCATCGCGTACGGGGAGGAACAGTCCATGCGGATCTTGCCGTCCCAGTCCAGCGTCATGAACGGCCACGCCGGATCGACCTCGGGGTTGACGACCGTCAGATCCAGGCCGTAGCGCTCACCGATGGCCGCCCAGTAGTCGATGGACGCGCCGCCCAGCGGATCGGCGCCGATGCGCACGCCGGCGGCCCGGATCGCGTCAATGTCGATGACCTGGTCCAGCTGCGACACGTAGTAATCCAGGTAGTCGAAGGGGGTGATGTTCGGATCGTGGAGCAGATCGGAGCCGGTGACGCGAGGAACGTCCTTCCACTGCCCGGAGTCGAGGAGCTCGTTGGCGCGCGTCGCGATCCAGCCGGTCGCGTCGGTGTCGGCCGGCCCACCGTGAGGCGGATTGTACTTGAAGCCACCGTCGCGCGGAGGGTTGTGGCTCGGGGTGACGACGATGCCGTCGGCGAGGCCATCGCCGGAGGTGCGCAGAGCGGAGGGCGCGCCGTTGGCACCCAGGATGGCAACCGAGACCGCGGGGGTCGGCGTGTAGGAGCCGCGCGAGTCGACGCGCGTGTCGATGCCCGCCGCTGCAAGGACCTCCAGGGCGGTGCGCCACGCGGGTTCGCTCAGGGCGTGCGTGTCGCGACCGATGAACAGGGGGCCGTTGAATCCCTGGGAGGCGCGGTACTCAACGATCGCGGCGGTGATGGCGATGATGTGGGCCTCGTTGAACTTGCCGTCCAGCGAGGATCCGCGGTGACCCGAGGTGCCGAAGGCGACGCGTTGACCGACGTCGGTCGGGTCGGGCGTGATGTCGTAGTAGGCGGAGATGACATCGTCGACGTTGATGAGGTCTTCAGGTAGGGCACGTGTGCCAGCTCGATCATGCATACGTCCAGTGTTGCACGTCTCGCCCTCGGCTGGGTAGGACCATCCCATGGCGTGAAACGGTCCGTATTTCCAAATGTTTGCGAAGCGACTATTCTATGAGACGTCGGTCACCGCAGACCGTGACATCGTCGTCAGGAGGAACACCGTGGGATGGTTTGATTCCATCGAACATAATCGCTGGCTCAGCGCGAACATGCAGGCGCTGCTCGCCGAGGCTGAGGGAGCGATCGTACCAACCGGCTTCGCTCACCTGGACGCCGAAGGAAAACCGGACCCGACAAGGTCCATTGATCTGGCTGTCACCGGGCGCATGGCCTACGTGTTCTCCCTGGGTGTCCTGATGGGCCTTCCGGGAATGCGCCGCTACGCGGACCACGCGATCAAGGCGCTGTCGACCTACTTCGTCGATCCCGTCAACGGCGGGATGTGGGTGTCCATCAAGCCCGAGCCCGGCGAGGATGGCCACGGCGTCCCCTGGGACGAGGCCGGGCGCGTGAAATCCCAGTACCACACCGTGTACGCGCTGCTGGGCGCCGCGGCCGCGGCCGTCGCCAACCGTCCCGGAGCGCACGAACTCCTCGAGGCGATGCTGGCCGAGCAACAGGAGTACTGGATCGACGACTTTGGTCTCGTGTGGGATCAGTACGACGAGGCTTTCACTGAGCCCGTCCCCGTCCACACGCTGGGCACGCTCATCCACACGATCGAGGCGTACATGGCGGCTGCCGAGGCGACCACCGAACCCGAATGGTTGGACCGCGCGGAGAAGATGACGGCGTTCGCCCACAAGATCGCGTCTCGCAACGACTGGCGCATCCACGAATACTACGACGACAGCTGGGAACCTAGCCCCGAGGCTGGCAAGTTCCTCAACGACGGCCGTCGCTACTACGAGGGGTACGTTACCGGCCACTCCATGCAGCTGGCTCGCTTCGCGCTCCAGGTCCGCTCCGGGCTGCGCTCGATGGGGTGGACGGTGCCCGACTACCTCCTGGAGATGGGTACGGAGCTCTTCGAGCGCGCCCGCGTCGACGGCTGGCGGCGCACGGGCGGCGCCCCGGGCTTCTCCACCGGCGTTGACGGCAACGGGGACCCGATCCCCGGCGAGGATGAGCACCAGCAGTGGGTCGTCTGCGAGGGCGTGTGTGCAACGGTCGCGATCCGGCGCGCCATGCTCGATGACGGCTCGCGGATCTCTGACGTCGAGCACTTCGAGCACTGCTACCGCTCGTTCCTCGACTACATCCACGACTACCTGATCGGTCAGCCTGGTCGCTGGGTGCGCCGCCTCGGACCCCATAATGAGAGCGTCCAGCCGGCGAAGTCCTCTCGCTGGGACGTGTACCACGCGATCCAGGCGACGCTGGCGATTCGCGTGCCGCTGTGGCCGCCCACGGCACCCGCTCTCTTCCGCGGACTCCTGGATCACCCGGAGGAGCCGGCGCCGGATAAGAAGTCCTGGAACTTCTTCGGGCTGCGAGGCTGAGCGCCGACGAAACGATGACGGCGCCGCGGGCGGTGGGTGCGAGGGTCGCGCCCACCGCCCGCGGCCTGATAGGATGGCTCAGGTCTGGAGGGCTGTCTGAGTGGCCGAAAGAGACGGTCTTGAAAACCGTTGTGTCAGCAATGGCACCGGGGGTTCGAATCCCTCGCCCTCCGCCGAGCCGACCCGTGGGCGCTGGCGCGGCGGACGTACGCTCGCGTTCGCGGCAAAAATGCCCTAGAGTGGTCAGCACTGGAGACGTCGCATAGTCCGGTCGAGTGCGCCTCCCTGCTAAGGAGGTAGGGGTGCATAGCCCCTCGCGGGTTCAAATCCCGCCGTCTCCGCTCCCACCCCCGGGATTCCAATGGAATCCCGGGGGTTTGTTATGCGTCAGCGACGAGGCGGACCGCCTCGCGAGTTCCCCGGCGGGTGGTCAGTAGATCGTCACGTAGGTCCCCGACGGGATCGTGTCATGAAGCCACTTGGCATCCTCGTAGCGCAGGCGCACGCACCCGTGCGACACGTGCCCGCCCAGGGTTCCGTCCATGACGGTATAGGTGCCCTCGTAGTAGAGGATCGAGTGGAAGAGATAGTCCCCCGAGAATTGCGTCCACCAGTAGGCCGTGTAGCCGTGCCCGAAGGCGCGACCTCGGTTCTTGATCGTGAACGTCCCCGTGATCGTCGGCGTCGAGGACTTGCCCACCGAGCACGGCATGTCGGTGAGCGGCTGCCACGAGCCATCAGCCCAGTAGAACGTCATGCAGTGCGGGGCGCTGGTATCCACCACCACCAGGTAGTTCGTGGGGCTGTAGAGGGTCTTGGCGTAGTTCCAGTCGGCCTCGAACCCCGCCCGATCGCTCACCCAGAAGCCCTTCCAGCGGTCGAAGTAGTTCCACGTGCCGCCGACCTGGGCCCACCCCGTGGCCATCGCTCCGCCTCGGGCGGCATCCAGGTAGTACCAGCTGCCGCCCCCGTCGCGCAGCCACCCGGTGGTCAGCGCGCCGGAGGAATCCAGGTGGTACCAGGAGCCGTCGGTGAGAAGCCACCCCGTCATCATCGCTCCGCTCGAGTCGGCGTAGTACCACGTGCCGCCGGCGACGAACCACCCGGTTGCCATCGCTCCGCTGCCGCCCAGGTAGTACCACGAACCCGAGCGCACCCACGTCGAGGCTGCCATCGCCCCGGAGGCATCGAAGTAGTACCAGGAGCCGTCGATGCGCGACCAGCCGGTGACCATCTGGCCTGCCGCGGCCAGGTAGTACCAGGAGCCGCCCGAGGAGAGCCAGCCGGTCGTCATCGCGCCACCGTCACCGAGGTGGTACCAGGATCCGCCCTCGCGGTACCAGCCGGTGCGCACGCCGTTCTCGGTCGACGCGTACCACACGCCGCTGGGGTCCCTGTACCAACCGAGGGGGACGTAGCCGAGAGCATCGAAGGCGTAGCGGCCACCCTCCACGTCGAAGACGCCGTCCTTCAGCCACGTGCCGTCGATCAGTTCGTAGCGCCAGCCGACCTCGTGGCGAACCCAGCGTCCGCTGGGATCCCCCGGGTTTGCGGGTTCCCCTTCTT
Organism: Schaalia odontolytica; assembly: GCF_024584435.1. GTDB lineage: Bacteria > Actinomycetota > Actinomycetes > Actinomycetales > Actinomycetaceae > Pauljensenia. The sequence continues at coordinate 1,692,300 of NZ_CP102197.1, read as the reverse complement.
TCCCGGCCAAGGCGGATTCCTCAGCCGAGGGGGCTGCCCCCGAGTCGGTGGATGCTTCGACGGGGGAGGGGTCCTGGTGATCCGAGGGCCGTCCGGACTCCTGCGCGGCGGCCGACGAGGAGTCCCGGTCGCCTGAACTGGGTGTCGCGGGATCGGCGGCCGGACTGGAGGCAGCGGAGGGGGAGGGGGTGCCGACAGGCGGCGCGCCCTCCGCGTCCGAGGCCGCCGCGGCGAGGGGAAACAGGCCGACGCACATGATCGCGGTTGCCGATGCGCCGATGCATCGTAGGAGGCGGATGCCGATGCTTCTCATGATTGCACCTCATTCACGTGTGGTGCCTCCATGGTATGCGTTGGGGGGCGTGAGAGGAGGGCGTTTGAGCGGCGTTGTTGGTCGTCGATGCGCGGGCGAGCGCATTGACGCCCTAACGTGATTAGGGTTATATTACATTTGTAAAGTATGTCGATGCTTGCCCCATGTGAGGAATGATCGCCGTGGCGAAGAAGGATGTCGTCGTCCCCCTCGTGCCCGCAGCCCTGAGCGCGCTACTCGTGGTCGGAGGGATGACCGTCTTCTCCGCTTGCCACCAGCGTCCCGACGGCACCTGGATGCAGTGCCACCGCTGCCAGAACACCGTCGTCGCCAGCGCGGCGGGCCTCGTCGTCGTGTTTGGTGCCGCCGGTTTTGTTCAGAACAGGGCCGTCAGGGTTGCCCTGCAGGCCCTCGCAATCGTCGTCAGCGTCGTCGTCTTCTTCATTCCCGGCATCATCTGTCCCCTGTGCATGATGGAGACCATGCGCTGTCACACGGTCTTCCAGCCCTTCGTGAGGATCATGTCCGTCCTCGTCTCCGGCTCCGGAATCGTCGCGCTGGTGAAGTCGCTGAGGAAAGGCAAGGCCGCCTGAACCCGAGGAAGCCCTGCACGCGGGAGTCGGTGGCGCAGCCATGACCCCTGTCCGTTCCAAGACCGTCGTCATCACGGCGGTCCTCCTCGTGTGCGCCCTCGCCGTGGCCGCCTTCACCCACCACAGGCGGTCGCGCTACGAGGAGGCGAGGCGCCTGGCCGAGGTCGGCGACACCCAGGGCGCCTACGAGGTCTTCACCGCGCTGGGAGGATACTCCGACGCCGCCGAGCGCGCACGCGGCCTCGTTGAGGAGGACCCCGCCCTCCCGTACCGCTCGGTCGCCCCGGGGGATACGGTCACCTTCGGCTCCTACGAGCAGGACAACAACACGGCCAACGGCCCCGAAGCGATACGGTGGATTGTCCTCGATCGAATCGACGACCAGGTCCTCCTGCTCAGCGCCGACTGCCTGGAGGGGCGCCAATACCACCACGTGCCCTTCGAAGAAGTCACGTGGGAGAACAGCGATCTTCGCGAGTGGATGAACGGCTTCTTCTACGCGCAAGCCTTTACCCCCGCCCAGCAGACCATCGTGCGAACCGTGCACAACGAGAACAGCGACCAATCAGTCACGGGGGCGCCGGGGGGCGCCGACACCGACGACCGCGTCTTCGCGCTCAGCGAGACCGAGGCGCTCATCTACCTGGCCGCCGGAGCGAGCCGAAGTGACGTGAGCGCCGCCGCCGCAACCGAGTATGCCGCCTCCGGGGCACTGTCCGTCACCGAGGACGGAACGGTCGACTGGTGGCTGCGTTCCCCCGGCACCTACGGATTCGCCGCCCAATTCGTTGACGCCTCGGGCAAGCCGATGATCAGCGGAGCGAACGTTGACGCACAGTACGGGGCGCGCCCCGCCCTGTGGATCAGCATCGCCAAGGCCGACGGGAGCCTGCGATGAGCGGCGCACTCTCGCTGCGCCGCATCCCGCTCAAGAACATCGGCGCGCACCCCGTCCGGGCGGCGATCCTGGCGTTCCTCGCCCTCGCGCAGGCAGCCTGTTTACTGGCGGGCCTCGTCATGGCCGACGGCATGAGGAGCGAGCTCGCGCTCGCCGAGGAGCGTCTCGGGGCCGACCTCGTCATCTATCCGACCGCGTGCCTCAATCAGGTCGAACGGAAGCGCCTGGTGATGATCGGCACCCCCGTGCGGTGCCACCAGGGGAGAAGTGCCCTGGATCGGACGCGCTACAACCCGGACATCGCGGAGATCACCTACCAGCTCTACGTCGCCGACACCCTGCCCACCGGCGAGACCCTGTGGATCGTGGGATTCGACCCGGCGACGGACTTCGCTCTCTCCCCGTGGATGGAGCGCGGCACCTCGCGCGAACTCGCCCCGGGGACGATCGCCGCCGGAGCCAAGGTCGCTCAAGGCGAGGATGGGACTGTCCCGCTCTTCGGCACACCCCGGGCGGTGAGCTCGCGCCTCGCGGAAACCGGGACCGAGCTGGACGACGCCGTCTTCGTGAGCATGGACACCCTGGAGAGCATCATCGGCGACGCGGTCGAGGCGGGAGCGGGGGAGTACGCCTCCGTCCAGCCGGGTAGGGACTACTCGGCTGCCCTCGTGAGAGTGAGCGACGCGGAGAGCGTCCAGAGCGTGACGAACTGGATCAACCTCTACGTGCGTAAGGTGACCGCCGTGAGAAGCGACGAGGCCCTCGTGGACACGGCCTCAAGCATCAGTTCTCAACGCGGGGTCACTATCGGCGTACTCGGAGCCTCCTGGCTCCTCCTGCTGATCGCCCTGATCGTCGCCCAGTTCACGCTGATGAACGAGCGCGAGGCAGAAGTGTACGTGTGGCGCTCCGTCGGAGCCTCGCGCGGGGCGATCGCAAGGGTCATGACGGGCGAGTCCGCGCTCATTCACCTGGTGGGAGCGTGCGGCGGGGTCCTGATCGCCGCCGCCCTCCCGCTCGTTGCCGGGACGCCCGTCGGCGGCGCGTCGAGCGCTGCTCGAGTGCTTTCCTTCGCCGGCGTCGCTATCGTTGTCGTGGTCGCGGCCGGCGTCGCGGGAACCCGTCTCGCCCTGAGGAGGGTGAGCGCCATCCCCCAGGGCCAGAAGTTGGTGCCGGCCTAGGCGCCGCGGATCGAGGAGGAACGAACATGCTGTCGCTGAGGCGACTTCCGTGGATGAACCTGCGCGGCTACCCGGTGCGGACCGGGACCCTCGTGCTGTTCTCCGCGCTCATGACGATGACGATTTTCGGTGGAACGATGCTCGTTCAGGGGATCGAACGGGGCCTTGCGACGGTCCAGTCGCGCCTGGGGGCCGACATCATGGTGACCCCCGCGGACGCGGACAACGACTTCGATGCGCAGTCATTCCTCGTGCACGCCGAGGCCTCCTACTTCTACATGCCGACGTCCACGAGCGAGGCCGTCGCCGCCGTCGACGGGGTCCAATCATCCTCGCCCCAGCTCTTCCTTGCCTCCGCGCGCGCGAGCTGCTGCTCGGGCAGATACCAGGTGATCGCCTTCGATCCGGGCAGCGACTTCACCGTCCAACCCTGGATCGCCGACTCGGTCGGACAGGCGCAGCTCGGACACATGGACGTGATCGTGGGCGCCAACGTCAGCGTCTACGACACGGACAACTTCGCGCTCTTCGGCCAGCGGCTCCACGTCGTCGGAAAGTTCGACCCGACCGGATCGACCCTCGACAACGCCGTCTACACGAACTTCGACACCGCGAAGATCCTCATTGACTCCTCGCTGCGCAAGGGACTCAACAAGTACACGAGCCTGGACACCGACGACATCATCTCCTCCGTCATGGTCAAGGTGGCTCCCGGCCGCGACGTCAACGCCGTGGCAGCCGACATCGAACGGAGCGTTCCAGGGGTGAGCGTGACAACCTCGACACGCATGGTGAGCGGCATCGCGCAGAGCCTCGACGCGACGTCACGCACGGTCGCGACCCTCATCGCCGTCGTCTGGGGCGTCGGACTGCTCATGATCACCCTGATCTTCGTCATGATGATCATCGAGAGGAAACGAGAGTTCGCCTCCCTGATCGTCGCCGGGGCGCACCGAGGCCTCGTCTCACGGATCATCCTCGCCGAGTCCCTGACCGTCAACGCGATCGGAGGCGTCGTCGGCATCGTGATCTCCGGGGTTCTCATCGCCTCCTTCTCGGGCCTGGTCCGCCAGACGATCGGCACGGGATTCCTCGTCCCGCCGATCACCACGATGGCTCTCCTGGCGTTGGCCTCGCTGGCTGCGATCGCGGTGGTAGCCGTCGTGGCCTCGTGGATATCGGTGCGAAGCATCAGAGCGATGGATGCTGGATCGCTGCTGAAGGAAGGGGAGTGACGTGCTGATCGAAGCAACGGGTGTGACCAAGGAGTTTGCGCGCGCACGCAGAGGCAACAGGTCTTTCGTCGCGGTTCACCCCGCGGACCTCGGACTCGACGCCGCGGAGCTGACGGTGATCACCGGGCACTCCGGCAGCGGCAAGAGCACGCTCCTCAACATGCTGGCCGGCATGCTCGCCCCAACCGCAGGAACCGTCGCAGTCGAAGGGACGGACCTCTATCGCCTGTCGGACCGGGAACTCTCCCGCCTGCGCAACGAGAGGATCGGCTTCATCCCACAGGGGCACACGGCCCTGCGTAGCCTCAGCGTCCTCGAGAACGTGCTCCTGCCCTCCGTTCTCTACGGCGGAACGGACCTGCCCCGCAGCCGTGCCGAGGAACTGCTCGAGACGGTTGGACTGTCGGACCTGGCCGAAGCCAAGCCGCAGGAGTTATCCGGCGGTGAGCTACGCCGCATGGCCATCGCCCGCGGCCTCCTCATGGAGCCGAGCATCGTTCTCGCCGATGAGCCCACGGCGGGCCTCGACTCGGCAAACACGGGGGTCGTTCTTCGCCTCCTGCGTGAAGCCGCCGACCGTGGGGCGGCGGTCCTGATCGTCACGCACGAGCCCGAGGCCGACAGGTTTGCGGATCGCAGCCTGTCGATGGAGGAAGGCCGCCTCGCGTAGGCGGTGCGGAGCGGAGCCACGCGTGCCGCGATGCGTCGGCGTCCACCTGCGGCGACACGCAAACGCCGACGTCACCCACTACCCTGGAGGGGTGACCACTGCTCTGTACCGCCGGTATCGCCCCGACACCTTCGACCAGGTGATCGGCCAGGAACACGTGACGGAGCCGCTGAAGGCGGCGCTGCGCGCCAATCGCGTGACACACGCCTACCTGTTCTCGGGCCCGCGCGGGTGCGGTAAGACCACGTCGGCGCGCATCCTGGCGCGCTGCCTCAACTGCGCGCAGGGGCCCACCGACAAGCCCTGCGGGCAGTGCGCTTCCTGCCGGGAACTCGCCACCGGCGGTCCGGGCTCCCTGGACGTCGTGGAAATCGACGCGGCCTCCCACGGCGGCGTTGACGACGCGCGTGACCTTCGCGAGAGGGCGACGTTTGCGCCCGTAAGGGACCGCTACAAGATCTTCATCATCGACGAGGCCCACATGGTGACGAACCAGGGCTTCAACGCCCTGCTGAAGCTGGTGGAGGAACCCCCCGAGCACGTCAAGTTCGTGTTCGCCACGACGGAACCGGAACGTGTGATCGGCACGATTCGTTCGCGCACCCACCACTACCCCTTCCGTCTGGTCCCACCCGACGTGCTGGGCCCCTACCTGGGCGGCCTGTGCCGGGAGGAGGGCGTGCGGGTCACGGAAGGCGTCCTGTCGCTCGTGATGCGCGCGGGCGGCGGGTCGGTTCGTGACACGCTATCGGTCCTGGACCAGCTGATGGCCGGTGCGATTCACGGCGAAGTCACCTACCAGACGGCGGTCGCGCTGCTCGGATACACCGACTCGGCCCTGCTGGACCAATCCGTCGATGCCCTGGCCGGCGGGGACGGTGCGGCCGCGTTCCGCGTCGTCGAGCGAATGGTGGAGTCCGGGCACGACCCGCGTCGCTTCGTCGAGGACCTCCTGCAGCGCCTCAGGGACCTGCTCATCATCGCGGTCGCCGGGGACGGCGCGCGCGACGTCCTCGCAGACACGCCCTCGGACCAATTCGAACGCATGCAGCGCCAGGCACAGAACTGGGGTCCCCACGGGCTGTCGCGCGCCGCCGACCTGACCGACGAGGCCCTGCGCGCCATGACGGGGGCAACCTCGCCCCGCCTGCAGCTGGAGCTCCTGATGGGGCGCATTCTCGTGCCCGCGCCCGAGGTCGGCCACGCGCCCGTCCAGGGAACGGTCGGAATGGCGGGAGGCGGAGCCCCCCGCGAGGCGCAGCCCTCGCCCTCCCCGCAGTCCTCCGGCGGACGTTTTGGCGCGCGTGAGGCCCGCGAGGCGCTGGCTCGCAAGAAGCAGGAGCGCGCCGAGGCCACCGCGACGCCTGCCGCTGTTTCCTCCACGCCCGCCGCCCCCGCTCAAGGCGGGCCCGCCTGGGGTGGCGGCCCCGACTGGTCATCCCCGGCGCCAACCCCCACCGCCCCCGAGGAGGCCTCGGCCGGACCGGAGGGGCGCGCGCCAGAGCGAGGCGGCACGGCATCTGAGCCCGTACGCCCGCAGGCTACAGCGCAGCCGGCAGAGCCGGTTCGGCAATCCCCGCCCGAGCGTGGCGGAGCGCCCGCGCCGCGCGGCCCGGAGCCAACCGCCGAGCAGGGCGGCGAAACGGGCGCGCCTCCAGCGCGCAGCGCCGGGCGCGATGCGGACATGCTGCGCGGCCGCTGGAACGAGGTCCTGGAGCACCTGAAGTCCATCAGCCGAGTCGCCTGGTCGCTGGTCGGGGTCAACGCGCAGCTGGGGGCCGTCGATGGATCCACCGCGGTCCTCCTCTTCCCGGTTGACGCTATGGTCGCCGCCTTCGCGCGCGGCCCGCGTGCGACCGAGGTCGAGGAAGCCATCCGCGAAGTCACGGGACTGTCGCTCGCCGTCATCGCTCAGGTGGGGCAAGCGTCGGGCGGGACGGCCACGACGGGGCCGTCGGCTCAGGCCTCTCGCGCGGGCAACCAGCCCCGCCCGCCCCAGGCCGATGCGTGGGTGTCGGAGCCGCCCCCTTTTGATCGCGCCGCCGCCGAGGCGGCTCACGAGGAAACGCACGCGTCCCATGCGCAGCTATGGCCGCAGCCCGCACGCACCCCCGAAGGCGAGCAGACGCCCCCGGCGACCGAAGAACCCCGGGACGTCGGATGGCCGCAGCCAGCGGCGGTGCAACCCATCCAACGGGTGACAGCAGACGCGGAGCCGGAAGCGGCCTCGTCGCGAGAAGAACGCCGAGGGTCTAGCGCCCTGCCCGCCAGGGCCATCCGTGCGCTCGCGGACGCTCCCGCAGGCGACGCCCACCCAGCACCCGCCCCTTCCTCCGAGCGCAAGCACTCCTTCACGGTCTTTCGCTACCCGGGCGACCCGCAGGAGGGTGAGCCTCCCACGCCGGTCAGCGTCGAGGATGCGTCGAATCGGCCCCCCGCCTTTGACGACACCCCCATCGAGACGGCCCCTCGCGCGCCCATCACCCCGACGGGCTGGGACGATCCGATCGTCATCCCAGGAGGTGCCTCCGTCTCCTTCGACGATCCCGGCGGCGAGCCTCCCTCGGCCGAGGCGGCCACCGTCGGCGCGGGTGAGGCAACGCCGGATGACGCCGCCACGAGTGCGCCCGCCTGGCTCGCCTCGGCCCCCGTACGCGCGGCGCCCGCCGGCCCGGTGGCGAGCGGGCAGCCCGATGGCGCAACGGAGCGGGCCGACGCTCTCGACGCGCCGCTGCGGGGACGCGCCGCCGCGGAGGCCGCCCTGCGCGCCAGGGAACGCAGCGACGGCGAGGCCGCCGGCGTGCGCACCCATGCGGCCGAGGACGACAGCGCCAGCATCGACGACGAGAACATCGAGACCTCGCAGACGATCGGCCTGGCAGCCGTCCTGGAGATCCTGGGTGGACGCGTCATCGAAGAGAAGATGACCTAGGGAGGATACTGACATGTATGACGGAGCCCTGGCGGACCTGATCGACCAGTTCGGTCAGCTACCCGGAATAGGCCCGAAGTCGGCCCAACGCATGGCGATGCACGTCCTGGACGCCGACCCGGAAGAGGTCGCGCGCCTGGTGGAGGCCATCAATGCGGTGCGCGGCCGGGTCCGTCACTGCGACGTGTGCGCGAATCTCACCGAGGACGACCAGTGCTCGATCTGCAGGGACGTTCGCCGCGACCCCAGCCAGATCTGCGTCGTTCAGGAACCGAAGGACATCCAGGCCATCGAGGGTGCTCGCGTCTTCCGCGGACGCTACCACGTGCTGGGTGGGGTGATCGACCCGATTCACGGAATCGGCCCCGACCAGCTCAACATTGCCTCCCTCATGAGCCGCCTCGCGGACGGCACGGTCACCGAGGTGATCCTGGCTACCAACCCCAACGTCGAGGGCGAGGCTACGGCCGCCTACCTGGCGCGAATGCTCTCCACGATGGGCGTCGAAACCTCGCGCCTGGCGATGGGGCTACCGATGGGCGGAGACCTGGAGTACGCTGACTCGGTCACCCTGGGCCGCGCCCTGGAGGGGCGCCGGAGACTGTAGCCGCCCGCGTTGACGCACTCGCGCCGCGTCCGCAGGGAGGACGCCGCCCGGTCTGACACAATCGTCAGTGAAACCGTCCGACGGATGAGGAGGTCGCGAAGGTGATGCAAGAGAGGAACTGCACGCCCCGCGTGCTGGTTGTCGACGACGAGGCGATGCTGGCGGACCTGCTCTCACAGGCGCTTCGCCACGAGGGGTGGGAGACGGCGACGGCCTCGGACGGCCTCGATGCGCTGGCAAAGGCGGCGAGCTTTCATCCCGATGTCGTGATCCTTGACGTGCAGATGCCGCGCATGGATGGCTTGGAGACCCTGGAACGTCTGCGCGCCCATGACCCGCACATGCCCGTCCTGTTTCTCACCGCCCGCGACGCGGTCGCCGACCGGGTGTCCGGCCTGCGAGCCGGCGCCGACGACTACGTCACCAAGCCCTTCGACCTTGACGAGGTCGCGGCCCGCGTGCAGGCGCTGCTGCGTCGCTCCGGGCGCGCCCAGCAGACTCGTTCCACCGTGCTCACGGTGGCCGATCTGACCCTCAACGTGGAGTCGCACGATGTCAGTCGCGGCGGCGAGAACATCACGTTAACGAACACCGAGTTCGAATTGCTCCGCTTTCTGATGGAAAACGTGGGGATCGTCCTGTCCAAGCAGAGGATTCTCGACGCCGTGTGGAGCTACGATTTCGGCGGCCAGGTCAACGTCGTTGAACTGTACATCTCCTACCTGCGCAAGAAGATCGACTCGGGTCGACCCGCCCTGATCCGAACGGTGCGAGGCGCTGGCTACATCATGAGGGAACCCCGGTGACCAGGCGCGTGTCCCTGGCCGGGCGACTCTCCCGCGCGCTCACGGCCTGCGTCGCCCTGGCGCTGGCGGTCATGGCGTTCAGCTCCACGCTGGTCATGCGCTCGTGGATGCTCGCCGACGTGGACTCCGAGTTGCATCGGCTCTCGCAGCGCGCCGACGAACACCTGGATATCGACGACGCCGACTCCGAGGATGACGACGGCGAGGCGAGTGAGGCGCAGTCCGGCGAACACGGCGGGGCCGACGGCGCGATTCTTCCCGCGGGGCCCGGCCGCCGCGGCCCCGGGGATCCCGGCGGGCCCGGCTTCGGCGGATCCGGCGTCGCGGACGGGACCCTGCAGTACGTCAGCGAGGACGGGGAGGCGGCAGGAGCGATCGTCACGAACTTCGCGCTGCGCTACCTCGACGATGAGGCCCTGGAGGTCCTGGAGTCCGTGCCCGCGGACGCGCTCCCTCACACCGTACACCTGCCGGGGTGGGGGACCTTCCGCGTCGTCTCCCAGGTCTTCGACACGAGAACGATCCTCGTGGGCCGCCAGACCGACAGCGTGGACAACGTGGTGTGGATGCTCGTCGCGGTCGAGCTCGTCCTGTCCCTGTGCGTGGCGCTCGGCGCTGGCCTGATCGGACGCGCGTGGGTGCGCCGCGAGCTGCGCCCCCTCTCAGTCGTGCGCGAGGCCGCCGCCGACATTGCGCGGCGAGACCTGGCCGATGACGCGCAGGCGCTGACGCGTGTGGGCGACGCGGCGGTGTCCGGCCCCATCGAGGTCGCCGAGGTGGCAGGTGCCTTCAACGCGATGATTGACGCCGTCGAAGACGGCATGGAGCGCAGGGCACGCAGCGAGACGAAGCTCCGCCAGTTCGTCGCTGATGCCTCCCACGAGCTGCGCACCCCGCTCGCGTCCGTGCAGGGGTATGCGCAGCTGGCCCGGCGCGACATTGCCGAGGCATCCCGGAGCCAGGCGCTCGAGAGGATCTCCTCCGAGGGGGCGCGCATGGCCACGCTGGTCGAGGAGCTCCTGACGCTGGCCCGCCTCGATGACGACCGTTCCCTGGCACGCGACCGGGTCGAGGTGATCCCCCTGGTCCTGGATGCCCTCTCCGATGCGCACGTCCTGTGCCCCGACCACACCTGGGAGCTGGGATCGGCCGCCCAGGAGCCGGTCCTGGGAGACGAGGCGGCGGTGCGTCAGATCCTCACGAACCTGCTCACGAATGCTCGGGTCCACACGCCCGCCGGTACCCGGGTCGTCGTCTCCGTCCTCGGGGAGGACTCGCCGAGGCTTCGCTCCTGCCCCGGGGTCGACGAAACGAGTGGCGCGGCGGGCGCGCGAGCCCCGGCCTCGTCCACGATCACGATCCGAGTGGCAGACGACGGTCCCGGCATCCCCGAGGCGATCCGCGAGCGTGTCTTCGACCGCTTCGTGCGCGGGGATTCCTCCCGCACGCGCGACGGTCACGGTTCCTCGGGCCTGGGCATGTCGATTGTCGATTCCCTGGCGCGCGCTATGGGCGGGCGGGTGTGCCTCGTAGACTCCGAGTCCGGCACCGTCATCGACGTGACGCTGCCTTCGGCCTGACGGTGGGATGTGCCTTCCCTCGGGGCGGACTGTGGCTCGGCAAGGGGTCGGCGCGCCCGGCGAGGCGTGCGTGCGGTGCCGATCCTGGCGCGTCTTATCTCACCGCCCACAATGCGGTTTTCTTGGGCGTGATCGGCGCGCAGCCATAAGATTGTCGTGGTGGTGCAGGCCACCCGACCGTGCGTGGATTGGCGCACCGACAGAAATGAGGGTTCAGTGGCACTGATTGTGCAAAAGTACGGCGGCTCCTCCGTCGCCGACGCCGAGGCCATGAAGCGCGTCGCCCAGCGCATCGTGGACACGCACAACGCGGGGCACCGCGTCGTCGTCGTCGTATCGGCCATGGGCGACACGACCGACGACCTGCTCGACGCTGCGGCATCCGTGACCTCGAAGCCCCCCAAGCGCGAGATGGACATCCTCCTGTCCGCGGGCGAACGCATCTCGATGGCGCTGCTGGCCATGGCCGTCAACGAGCTGGGCGTTGAGGCGCGCGCCTACACGGGTGCGCAGGCCGGTATCCAGACCGATAGCCGCTTCGGCGCCGCGCAGATCATCGGCATGGTTCCCGAGCGCGTCGCCCGAGCCGTTAAGGACGGCCAGGTGGCGATCGTCGCCGGGTTCCAGGGCATCTCCAAGGACGACGACGTGACGACCCTGGGCCGGGGAGGCTCCGACACGACGGCCGTCGCTCTGGCCGCCGCGCTCCACGCCGATGTGTGCGAGATCTACACCGACGTCGACGGCCTCTTCTCCGCTGACCCGCGTATTGTTCCCAAGGCGCACCGCCTGCGCACCCTGACCCAGGAGGAGACCCTGGAGATGGCCGCGCACGGAGCGAAGATCCTTCACCTGCGGGCGGTCGAGTTCGCCCGCCGCTACGGGGTGCCCCTGCACGTGCGTTCCTCGTTCTCGGAGAAGAACGGGACGTGGATCTCGGATGCTCCCGCAAACCCCGAACTCAAGGGCCTCGTGCCCGACGCCGCCCTGAAGTCCCCAGAGGAGAACGCCATGGAAAAGCCCGTCATCTCCGGCATCGCCCACGACCGCTCGCAGGACAAGATCACCGTCACCGACGTTCCCAACAGCCCCGGTGTCGCGGCGCGAGTGTTTGCCGTCGTCGCCGAGGTGGGGGCGAACATCGACATGATTGTTCAGAACCTGCCGATCTCGGATCCGACCAAGGCGAACATCACCTTTACGCTGCCCGAGGGAGACGCCCAAAAGGCTCTCGACGCTCTTGAGGCTCACCGCGGCGAGATTGGTTTCAACGAGCTGCGCTACAACCCCAACATCGGCAAGCTGAGCCTCGTCGGCGTCGGCATGCGCACGAACCCGGGCGTCTCGGCCCGCCTCTTCGGCGCCCTTTCCGAGGCCGGCATCAACATCGACCTGATCTCCACCTCGGAGATTCGCATTTCGGTGGTGACGCGCCTGGATGACCTGGACCGTGCCGTGAAGGCCGTCCACACCGCCTTCGGCCTGGACGCCTCCGAGACCGAGGCCGTCGTCTACGGGGGCACCGGACGCTGACGAGGCGACGGGATCGGGCGGGCGTCGTTGCGGCGCCCCGCACGTTGGGACCGCCGCTGTGCCCGGTCACCCCGGTCGCGGGCCTTGTCGCCGCAGATTTCACCCCGCGTTCGCCCCGTCGTATGGGCGCGCGCACAACAACAAGGAGAGCACCATGAGTGGATTCAATGTCGCCGTTGTCGGCGCGACCGGCCAGGTCGGGCGCGTCATGCGTACCCTGCTGGAGGAACGTGACTTCCCGGTCGAGACGATTCGCTTCTTCTCGTCCGCGCGCAGCGCCGGAACGACCCTGACGTGGAAGGGCGAGGAAGTCGTCGTCGAGGACGTAGCGACGGCCGACTATTCGGGCATCGACATCGCCGTGTTCTCCGCCGGCGCCACAGCCTCGCGTGAGTACGCGCCGAAGTTCGCGGCAGCCGGCGCGGTCGTCGTCGATAACTCGTCGGCGTGGCGCAAGGATCCCGAGGTCCCCCTGGTCGTCTCGGAGGTCAACCCCGGGGACGTCGAGGATCGCCCCAAGGGCATCATCGCCAATCCCAATTGCACGACCATGGCGGCCATGCCCGTGCTGGGGCCTCTCGCGGAGGCGGCGGGCGGCCTGAAGCGCCTCTTCGTGTCCTCCTATCAGGCCGTCTCGGGTTCGGGTCGCGCCGGCGTTGCCGAGCTGACCGGGCAGATCGAGGCCGGCGTCAAGCAGGATCTGGCTGGCCTGGCGCTGGACGGTCGCGCGGTCACCCTGCCCGCCCCGGGTGTCTACGTCGCCCCCATCGCTTTCGACGTGGTGCCCCTGGCCGGCTCGATCGTCGAGGACGGCAGCGAGGAGACCGACGAGGAACAGAAGCTGCGCAACGAGTCTCGCCGCATCCTCCACGTGCCCGACCTGGCGGTGTCGGGCACGTGCGTGCGGGTCCCGGTCTACACGGGCCACACGCTGACCATTCACGCGGAGTTTGCCGGTGATATCACGCCCGATAAGGCGCGCCAGATCCTGGCGGGAGCCCCCGGAGTGCGCGTCGTGGACGTGCCGACGCCGCTCGAGGCCGCCGGTCGTGACGAGGTCCTCGTCGGGCGTATTCGCCAGGATCAGGCTGTTCCCGGCAATCGCGGACTCGTCCTGGTCGTCTCCGGTGACAACCTGCGTAAGGGTGCCGCCCTGAACGCCGTCCAGGTCGCCGAGGTTGTCGCGCAGGGGCTGCGCTGAGTGTTCCACTGACTGTGTGAACGCGCGGCGGCCCGGCGGGCTGCCGCGCGTTTGCGTTGCGTGTGGTGCCGCCTGACGTGTGGCGCTGCTGGTGTTCCGGGTGCTGGTCCCGGCTGCTGTGTGTGCCGGTGGGCGGCGGCCCGCCCGCGAGCCGCCCGCGCTGCGAGCTTCGCTCGGCGCGTCGGCTCGAAGCCCGGCCAGGCCCCGCCACCGCCCACCGGCACTGCGGCAGGTCCCTCCGGCGCCCTCCACACCAGTGGGGCCTGGTTGCTGGTGTGTGGCTCGGTGCGCCGTCTCGAAGCCTGGCCTTGCCGCCACTCGCCGCCACCGCGGCGCGGCCCAGCGACTGGCTACTTGGAGCGCAGGGGGTGTGCAAGCCTCGTGGTGCTCCTGTTTCGGGCGGGGTGTGCGTTCTGGATCGGTTACGTTCCCATTCAGAACGTCATAACCTATCCAGATTGTTATCTTCTATCCGGATCGGGAGCCTGCCAGCGACTGTGAGGCTGGAGCCTCGGGGCGCGCGGGGTATGTCGCCATGTGAGGCGTCGTAATGGTGGGCTGTTGGTTCGCGCGGCGAAGGAGCGGCGCTCCGGAGTGGGTTTTGCACGCCGATGGGTTATGTACGCGGATAGGATGTTGCTATATGGATAGGTTATGAGGATGCGGATAGCTTATTGACCTATCCGCATCGTGATAACCTATTCGCATCGTCGCAACCTATCCGCGTGCTTCCTTCCTACGTGAGAAGGATCGGTCCTCCTGGCATTCGCCATCCAAGGGCCCCATGGCCAGGTCGAGCCGCCCGAGCTTCACCTGGCCAGGCCGCCGCCGACGAGTGTCGTGGTCGGGCCTCGGTACTGTCCAGGGCGCAACGAGTGGCTTGTGGCCTCCACACTCACGACAATGCTTGTTGGGGTGAGGTGTGCACCCGATCAGGAACATTCAACACCTTCTGATCGGGTTGATCCGTCCCGATGGGTTGAATCCTCTGACACCTTGTCAGGCTTTCTTGCACTGGGGTGAAACTGGTGGTGCCTTTGTTGGTGCTTCTTATCTCTGGGGTACAACCGTTGGCACCTTTGTTGGTGCTTTCTCGCCTCGGATTGAAACCGGTGGCACCTCTGTTGACCATAAACGGCTGTTTTAGGGGACGTTTTCACCGACAGAGGTGCTGGGGGTTTCATCCAGCTGCCTGTGTCTCCCGACGGTGGTGGCACTGGTTTCATCTGCTTGTCGATGAGTCCGGTGAGAGGCATCGCTGATCTCAGCGGGACGCTACTCAATGCCACCGTTATGTAGCGAGGATGCTGCGGTGTTTGGGTGGGGGGTAACGTCACTGTCCATGACTCGCGCACTCTGGCTGGGTCTTTGATGACTCCGGGATGTTCGAGGACGCCTCCGGGGGCTGCCCCGTTGGCGAAGAAGGATGCCCCGTAGTCTTCACAGGCCTGGGCCATACCGATCGCGTTCTTCGCCATCGCAATCGGTCTATCACCCACCAGCCTGTCAAACCCGAGGTCGGGGATGTGCAGCACCTCAGACGGTGGCAGGATCACCCGCTCATACCGGGCGTTTGGGGGCTCGTCCGTGGTGCGCTGATACTCGTAATACAACCGGCCAGCACTGTCGCGGCACACCGCCATGCGGTTGGGCATTAACGGATACAAGCCGAGACCTCGCCGCGACCGTTGCGGATCACCTGGGCGTAAGCGTTGCCCCACAACGGCAGGTGGGTCATGAGGGTTTCCCGGAACACGAAGCTCGTCATCTACGGGTTGGGTTCATCATGCAGGAGCCGGTAGAGCGGATGATCCAGGGCTTTCTCTTTTCCACCATCGGCCCGCACCCGGTACACGTGCAACGGCAGGCCCCCAATCGCCTCCGCAAGAATCCGCACACACGAATACACGGCCGTCATCTGCATCGCGGACCGCTCCGTCACCGCCCGGCCGCTATTGGTAGACTCGAAAAGGAAGGAGCAGGACGAACTGATCGCGTGGTCGGTGGCCTTGCGCGTAGCATGGTTTCGTATCCATGTAATCAGGCCCATAGGGTGCTCCTAGGAGAAATAAGCAGCAGTTAGCGAGGCAGAACATCTCAGGCAGCACTGAATTCGAGGAAGTCCGTGTTGAAATCGAACGAGACGGAAAGCCTGTTGTCGTCGCCTTCCAAGGACGCCGCCTGAGCCGCGTCGCATACGTGCGTGAGGGACGAGAGACCGTCTTCCGTGCCTACGCCACACCGAAAGACAAGATTGCGGTCACCAAGCGCTGCGCGGTGGCGTGGCAGGCAAGCGCTCACATGAACGAAGAAACCTGGGCAGACATCGCGAACGGCAACGAGTGGTGGCAGCCCACCTACGCACTCTTCGTCGCTGACACGTGGGAAGAACTCCGCACCCAGCTCGACGCCGAGATTGTCGCCAAGCTGCAGGGTAAGGCCGTGCCCATCCCGGTCGAACACCTCGACATCTAGGCCCCGTCACAGCACCAACAGGCCGCGCGAGTCGTAGACGGATTCGGTGTGTTGTCCGCCGTTTCGGATGGCTCGGTCGAGGGCCATGATGGTGGCGACAACTCCGTCGATTTTCTCGGTGGATTTGGCTATGTCAGGTTTGATGTTGCCGGCAGGGTCGGTGCGGATGTGGATGTTGTCGACCATCCATGCCAGCACCTCGTTCCCGCCGTGATGCAGCCGACCCTCCAGGGCGAGCTTCATGAACTCCTTGGAGGGTGGGCTCATGTCCTTGAACCCCTGCCCAAAGGGGACGACGGTGAAGCCGGCGTCCTCTAGGTTCTGGCTCATTTGGGTCGCGCCCCACCGGTCGAACGCGATCTGGCGGATATTGAAGCGTTCCCCGAGTTCCTCGATGGCGGCCTCAATGGCCCCGTAGTGGACGACATTGCCGTCGGTGACCTGGATGAGGCCCTTCTTGGCCCACAGGTCGTAGGGCACCCGATCACGGTTCACCCTAGCGGTCATGCCTTCTTCTGGGATCCAGAACCACGGCACACCCTGGACGCATCCATGCTCTCGTCTGGTGGAAACACAAGCACGAACGCCGTGATGTCCGTGGTGCTCGCCAGGTCGAGGCCGCCGTAGTACTCGCCCCTCGAGGTCAGCCAGATCGACGGGCTGGTTGTTCTGGTTCCAGATGTGCATGGGCGTCCATCGGATGGACTGTTTCACCCATTGGTTCAGGCGGAGTTGGCGGAAGCTGTTTTCTTCGGCTGGGTTGATGCGTGCACTGTGTGCGGTGGCGCGGACTTTGTCGATCGGGACCGTCACCCCCAGCGACGGGTTGGCCTTCCTCCACACGTTCTCGTCGAGCCAGTCGTCCTCGGGATCAGCCCCGTACACGACCGGGTAGAACGTGGGGTCGACCTCTTTGCCGGCGAGTAGGTCTTTGGCTTTCTGGTGCTGCTCGAAACACACGCTGTGGGTGTCTGTCCCCGCGGTGGTGATCAGGAAATACAGGGGCTGGGTGCGGGCGTCACCAGACCCTTTGGTCATGACGTCGAACAGAGCCCGGTTTGGTTGGGTGTGCAGCTCATCGAAGATCACCCCGGAGACGTTGAAGCCGTGCTTGGAGTACGCCTCAGCCGACAGCACCTGGTAGAAGCTATTGGTGGCTCATCCCAAACGAGGGTGGGTGGCGGGGGTGGCGCGTCGGTCTCGGGGTAGGCGTCGAGGTCTTCACATGATGGGAGTTCTCACGCTCCCCATCAGGAAGACCACGACATGCCCGACGGTACCTTCACCACGCCCGATCTGACGACGTTCTGCCGCCTGGACGGTCTCGGGTTGGAGGTGACCGGGCAGCGCCTCGAGCCGGATCGTGCAGTGCTGGCTTGCCGGGTTGTCGATGATGACCGGTGGTGCCGGGGGTGCGGCTGTGAGGGCAGCGTGCACGACGTGGTCACGCGCCGGCTGGCGCACGAGCCGTTCGGGTGGCGACCCACGACGCTGCTGATCGCCGTGCGCCGCTACCGGTGCACCGGCTGCGGGCGGGTGTGGCGGCAGGACACCACAGCCGCGGCCGAGCCGCGCGCGAAGATCTCCCGGGCTGGACTGCGGTGGGCCCTGCTCGCACTGGTCGTGCAGCATCTGAGCGTGGCCCGGATCGCCGAAGGGCTCGCGGTCGCGTGGGATACCGCGAATGAGGCCGTTCTGGCCGAGGGCGCGCGGGTCCTGATCGGCGACCCGGCACGGTTCGACGGGGTCGCGGTCATCGGGGTCGACGAGCACGTCTGGCGGCACACGAGGAAGGGCGACAAGTACGTCACCGTCGTCATTGATCTCACCCCGATCCGCGACGGGACCGGCCCGGCACGGCTGTTGGATATGCTCGAGGGCCGCTCCAAGGCCGCGTTCAAGACCTGGCTCGCCGACCGGCCCCAGGCGTGGCGTGACGCGGTGGAGGTGGTCGCGATGGACGGGTTCACCGGGTTCAAGACCGCCGCCGCTGAGGAACTCCCGCGCGCGGTGGCGGTCATGGACCCCTTCCACGTCATCCGGCTCGCCGGGGATGCCCTGGACCAGTGCCGGCGCCGGGTCCAGCAGGACCTGCACGGCCACCGAGGCCGCAGCAACGACCCGCTGTACCGGGCCCGGCGGACCCTGCACACCGGAGAGGACCTGCTCACTGACCGGCAACGCGAACGACTCATGGTCCTGTTCACCAATCCCGAGCACGTCGAGGTCAAAGCCACCTGGGGCATCCTCCAACGGATGATCGCCGCCTACCGCCACCCCGACAGGGCCACCGGCCGGGCGGCGATGAGCGCCGTCATCGCCGCCCTGCGCGACGGCGTGCCCGCGGTCTTGGCCGAGCTCCGTCGCCTGGGTCGAACCCTGAACCAGCGCGCAGCTGACGTGCTGGCCTACTTCGAGCGCCCGGGGACCTCCAACGGCCCCACCGAAGCCCTGAACGGGCGGCTCGAACACCTCCGCGGATCCGCTCTCGGCTTCCGCAACCTCAACAACTACATCGCCCGCTGCCTACTCGAGACCGGCGGCTTCAGAACCCACCCTGCATTGGGATGAGCCATCAAAGAAGGCCGCCTCACGGCGACCACCGACCCTAGAGTTCAGTACCTATGAGTGTCGCAAGCTCTGCAATCGACTCCTCATTGCGCTTGTAGTAAGTCCATCGACCGCGCCTCACGGAGGTCAACAAGCCCACCGACTGCAACTCCTTCAAGTAGGTCGACACAGTCGATTGAGAAAGTCCCGCCTGATCAACAATCTCTCCCACGCAAATCCCGCCAGTCTCCTCAAGCATGGCTCGTACTAGATCAGGAGAGACGACAGTGAATTCACGTTCTGGATCCTTAAGCCATCGCAGAATATCCAGCCGCGTCTGATTCGACAGCGCTTTGAAAAGTTGCGGCGTCAACTTCATATCGACAAACATATCGAAAATACCGAAATGTCAAACGTCGACCTCTCACTTCTCACGGTAAGACGCACACTCCTTGGAGCTGTCACGACGACACTGTCATGCAGCCTCCTGCTCAACTTCCTCGATTACCTGCGCGAACTGTTGCTTCGCCCGTTCCAGCTTTCAGGCAAACCCATCCAGTGGATATGTCATCTCAGACGAATCGGATATGGCATCCTTCACTTCGCCTTGCTGAACAGAAGGACCGCCCACCCAGCGGTTCGTGCATGTTTACCAGCAGTGACGATCAAACCATGAAAATGCGCGAGTTCACTGACGCTGAGACCACTCGCGGCCACAGCACTCTGATGGAGAGCACGTGTCTTCTCATAGTCGGCACCCACTGACATGCCTGCAGCGTCAAGCATGCGCCGGGCGTACGCGTCGAAAATGAAGACGGGGCGATGGAAGACGTAGAGGAGAATGTCATCGGCTGTCTCAGGGCCGATGCCGTGGATGCTCATGAGGCTGGCGCGCAATGCGGCGCTGTCCATACTGCCTGCGCGCTCACCATGTTCTTCTAGCCATGCCGCAAGGTGTTTGAGGGTTGCTGCTTTGCGCGTGTAGGAGCCGGATGGACGAATGAGGCCCTCAAGGGTGGTAACCGGGCAGTCGGCAATCGCCGCAGGGGTCAGCAGATCGGCATCTTTGAGGTTTGCGATCGCCTGCTCGACACTTGTCCACGTGGTGTTCTGGGTCAGGACCGCACCGACCATGATCTCGAAGTCGCTCTCACCCGGCCACCAGTCCTCAATGTCGAACTGAGCAGCCAGACACTCGTACAGGCTCCGAAACTTCACTCCATCAATGATGTCCACCTCCCCCTTCCTTGTTCACGAACATAGGAACGAGCCATCAACCGAGGTCTTTGAGGAGGGTGCCGTCGCTGGTGCGCCAGGTGGCGTTGCCGCTGCGGTTGGAGCCAGCCACGTAGGTGGCGACAGTACTGGAGGAGCTGAACACGAGGTCGATAGTAGTGCGGCCGTCGCGGATCTGCCCGTCATACTTCGCCCGCAGAGCACGCCCGGTGTCATTCGTGGGAGTTGGGTTCACGGGCGAGCCAGCCTTAAGGATCCACACCTTGTCACTCATCTTGTGCGCGACCGCAGGCTCATCGGCTGAACGCAGTGCCATGTAGAGGACCAGTTCGGGCTCACCGTCTGGCACCAAAGCTGCCGCAAGCGCGCCTGCCGCCAGCACCTCACCGGCGTTACTGGGTTGAGGGGTCTTCGCGGCCGAGCCGCCGTCCGGACACGGGTCGAAGATGTAGAGGCCGAGTGCGCCGAGCATGAGGCGGGTGGTTTCCACGACCTTGTCCAAGCGCAGCTGGGTCGCGAGCGTCAGTTCACTATTGGAGGGCTCGGATCCGTTACGCACCCGGGTCAGACCAGCCTCGTGGGCGGCGAGGGTGAAGGTGTTTTCTAGGTTGGTCAGTTCGGTCGGGCCAAACTTGCGTGGGCTATCCACCAGCATGATTGCCCACTGGCAGAACAGGTGCTCGCCCCGGTCAATGTGCTCGATGATCCGGTGGATGGTGCCGTTTCCGTTCTTGCGGCGCTTGGCCTGCCCAATGTAGACCTCAGGCTTCTTGTCCGTGGGGTCTCCCAGCATCATGTAGATGCCGGGCTTGCTCATGTGCTCGTGGGTGCGCAAGTCACGGATCTGACGGGCCGGGACGACGTAGAGCCGGTAGGACACGTCCGCGGAGGCCACCCGGACTTCCCGGGCACCGGCAAAGGAGCCGTCCAGCAGAGTCACCTCGATGACTTCTTGCGATCCACCCATCACGGCCTGCCTTTCCCGTATCTCACGTGCCTTTTCTCATTCTCGCAGACACAGTGATGGTAGGCCGTGTGCGCACCCGAGGTGGTGAGGGATTGCCGGTGGCGAAGGTGATTACTTCACGCGGCCGAGGAGATCGATGACTCGTTCGCGAAGCTCGGCAAGAATCGCGCGAACCTCGTCGAGTGACTTGCCGTGCGGGTCGGAGATTTCCCAGTCTTCGTAGTGGACACCGGGAAAGATGGGACAGTGCTCACCGCATCCCATGGTAATCACCCAGTCCGATGTCTTTACCTGGGAAGGATCAAGCGGCTTGGGCTGCGACTCTGGCTCAAGGCCTATTTCCGCAAGCGCGTCTACGACAATCGGATGGACATTATCTGCTGGGTCGGTGCCAGCAGAGATGATCCGCACTCCTGCGGGAGCAAGAGACTTGGCCAGCGCGGCTGCCATCTGGGAACGTCCGGCATTCTGCCGACATGCGAACAGAATCGTGGTTTCGCCGGCATTGCGGTCGTTAGTCATTGGCGTTCCGTTCTCGACGGGGCCAAGGATTGAGGCATCAAATCCAGCGTCGAGCGTGAAGTAGGCCCAGCGCCCTCTCTGCTCCCGATGCAGCACTCCTGCGTCAACCAACTTGGTCAAATGGTGGGACAAGGTGGACTGTGACATACCGAAGGCTTCTGGGAAACTGCAGGCGCACACTGGCGCAGGAGACGCGTTTCGAATCATCAGCGCTAGTCGCAGGCGAGTCTTGTCTCCAAGAGCCTTGAACTGAGTTGCGCGCTTTTGGATTTCCGCGTCAGCGGTCTGGCTTTCCGTGGACGCGCAGCAGTCGCACCTATCCATGTGTTGCATAGAACGAGGGTAGCACGCTTTGACGTTTATCGATATGTGCCCTAGACTTCATGTATCGACATTCGTCGAAGTGTTCTACTTTGAGGAGGATTCCATGAATACCGTCCATATCTATGACCCATCTTTGTGCTGCTCATCCGGGGTGTGCGGCGAGGATGTTGATCAGTCCCTCGTAGACATCAGCGCCACTCTTGTTAATGCCAAAGCTGAAGGAATCGAGGTTGTCCGCCACAACCTCGCCAATGCTCCCTTGGACTTTGCTGCCGAGCCAGCAGTCAAGCGGCTCCTGACCGACGAGGGGTCAGATGCCCTTCCCGCTATCGTGGTCAATGGGCGTCTGGTGCTCTCCGGACGCTACCCAAGCATTGACGAACTCCGTGCCTGGTCCGCTGGCGGCCAACCGGTAGTGGTGCCGAACGCTGACGCCATGCGGCTAACGCCCGTGCAGTCCACGTCATGCTGTGGAGGTTCGGCATGCTGCTAACGCAATGGCCCCCTGGTAGTCGCTACCTACTCTTCACGGGCAAGGGTGGAGTTGGCAAGACCTCTTTGTCATGTGCGACAGCAGTACATCTAGCGCAGACTGGGAAGCGTGTGCTGCTCGTATCCACTGATCCAGCTTCCAATGTCGCCCAGGTGTTTGGCCGGCCGATCGGAGCTCGGGTGACTGCCCTGGGTGATCTTTTGGATAACACTCAAGGCAGGGTTGTTCTCGATGCTGTTGAGATTGACCCCCAAGCTGAAGCCGCCCTGTATCGCGAGTCTGTCCTTGCGCCAGTTCGTGATCTCCTTCCGCCCGAAGTTCTTGCTGAGACGGAGGAAACCCTCTCAGGGTCTTGCACCGTCGAGGTTGCGGCCTTTAACCGGTTCGTGGATTTCCTTGTCAACCCCGACCTGCAAGACGCCTACGATCACATCATCTTTGACACTGCACCCACTGGCCACACCCTGCGCTTGTTGGCACTGCCAGGGGACTGGTCAACCTTCATCAGCAACGGTGCTGGCGATGCCTCTTGTCTGGGCCCACTATCTGGACTTGATAAACACCGACGCGACTACGAACGAGCTGTGGCCGTCCTTGGGGATCTAGAACAAACAACCCTCACACTGGTCGCACGCCCAGAAGAATCCACTCTGGCCGAAGCACAACGCTCAGCGTACGAACTTGAAGCGTTGGGAGTGCGAGCATCCGCTTTGGTCATCAATGGAATCCTGCCTCCATCTGATGGGGACCCTCTCCATGAACGACTATTCGCAGTCGAGCAAAGCACTTTGAGTCATCTGACAGAAACCTACACGGCGCTGGGAAAGCTAGCACTGTTCGGTGTGCCGATGAGCGCCCAGCCAGTGATGGGGGTTGAAGGATTGGCCGCCATCACACCTGTGAAACTTGAGCCCGGCCGCGCCACTGCGCGCGCGAATGATGGAAGTCAGGCTGTTCTTGATGTTATGGAGCGATCTCTCGACCAGCTGGTCACCACCATCGCTACCGGCGACCCAAAGGTCGTGCTTGCAATGGGGAAGGGCGGCGTAGGGAAAACCAGTGTTGCCCAAGCCGTGGCCGTTAGCTTGGCGCAGCAAGGCCGCCAGGTCCTGCTCGCCACTACCGACCCAGCATCACACTTGGATGCCAGACTGAGTGAACGGTATTCCAACCTTGAGATCACCAGTATCGATCCTGCGCGAGTCGTAGCAGAGTATCGCCAGCAAGTGCTAGAAACCAAGGGCGCCACTTTGGACGCTGTCGCTCACGCACAACTCAAGGAGGATCTGGCTAGTCCTTGTACCGAGGAAGTTGCCGTGTTCCGTGCATTTTCCTCAGTCCTGGATGAAGTCGAGCACCGCTGGGTGGTGCTTGATACTGCACCCACCGGACACACGCTGCTCCTATTGGATGCAACAGGCTCCTATCATCGTGAACTCATGCGCCAAGCCGGAGTGAGCGAGGACGTAGCAGGCCGCATCACAGCGCTTACCAGGCTGCGTGACCCGAACGTAACATTCTCCATCCTCGTTACCCTCCCAGAGACAACACCTATTCTCGAAGCACAAGAGTTGTCGCAAGATCTCCAGCGGGCGGGAATAATCCCCAGGGCATGGGTAGTCAATCAATATCTACCCGACAACACCACAAACTCAGGATTCCTGCATCGCCGCGCCGAGGTCCAGCAAAACACCGTGAAAACGCTACTGGGGCAGGCAGATGAGCCGATATCGCTGCTGACTGTCCCACTAGCCTAAGTGGCATACCTCAAGAGATGGGAACCTGTGCGATCGATACGCTGCAAGTGTGGGGTGGTGGCAACGTGCTGCTACCCCACACTTGCTCATATGTAGTGTGTTGCGCCATTCAATGAGGCTTGAAACTTCATCAGATACTCGCGGTTTCACGATATGGTTGAGTTCCGTTTCAACGCGTAAGTAGTGCCGATTCATCTGTGATGATCGATGCCAGAGGCTAGCCAACTCCTCCGATGCCGGCAGTATCACGGGTGCAGTGTCGGCAAGTCTCGCCCTCACGTTTACTCGAACCATTCCAAAGCTGGCGCACACCAGAGACGGTGAGTGGTGATCGATAACCGCGATACCTTTTGACGCGCGGTTCACCGCAGTACCCGAAACCGGCCGAAGCACCCTTGCCGGGCCTCTCAACCCCACCAGCAGGCAACCCCCTGCCGCAGCCGGTAACCCCAGAAACCCCGGAATACCAGGGAAAAAACGAAGAACGCTCACCCGGATACTTTGCATCCAAATGAGCGTCCTATTGGAGCGGGCGACGGGAATCGAACCCGCCTCTGAAGCTTGGGAAGCTTCCATTCTACCGATGAACTACGCCCGCAATTCATCGTCCCGAAGGAATCGACCCGTCGATCATATCGTCATCGACGATGGCCTCGCAACCTCATGCCCGGCTCCTCACCCGTCCGCCTGTCCAGCTGGGAACAGGTCGATTCCGGCGATCGCCGCAACGTGGGCGGGCGCGTCGTGCCGATAGACTGTGGGGTAGTCGATCGATTGGAGTTCCCGTGCCTCGTCCCGTGGTGGCAGCCGCGATTCTCGACTCCCTGAGCCGCCCGACGAAGCTGCTCGCCTGCTCGCGCGCCTACCCGCGGGAGCTGCGCGGACAGTTCGAGCTTCCCGGCGGCAAGGTCGAAGCCGGTGAGGATGCCGTGGCGGCGCTCACGCGAGAGATCGCCGAGGAGCTGGGTGCGCGCCTGACCATGGGTCGGCGCATCTGTCCGGAGGGGGGCCGGTGGTGGCCGATTCTGGGGGGACGGAAGATGGCCGTCTGGCTGGCGGAGGTAGCCCCCGGTTCCCCCGCCCCGAGCGCGGGACGCTCGCACCTGGAGGCCCGGTGGACCGCGCTCGGTGAGCTTGCAGACTTGCCCTGGATCGGCGCGGACCTGCCCGTCGTCGAGGCCGTGGTCGCGAGCTGCAGGCGCGCCCACAATTTGACGACACAAGGGTCGCAAGTGTCAGAATGGGCCCATGCCGAAGATCATTGGTGAGTCCCTCGCCTCCCACCGAGAGCTAACCCGCGCGCGCCTGTTCGAGGCGCTGGGTTCCCTCCTGGGTGAACAATCCTTCGAGTCGATCACCCTGAGCGAGATCGCCGCGCGGGCGGGCGTTGGGCGCACGGCGGTCTACAATCACTTCGCGGACAAAGAGGTGCTGTTGCTGGCCTACATGCGCCGCGTGACCGAGCAGTTTACCCGGGTGCTCGCCGAGCGCCTCGAGGCCGAACCCGATCCTCTGATGTCCCTGCGCATCTACATCAGGTCGCACCTGCAGATGATCAGCCGCTACCACGTGAAGACCAGCATGGCGGTGGGTAAGCAGATGACCCGAGAGAACGCCTCACACCTGCACGACCACGCCGGAGTCGTGGGCGAGCTCTTGATCGGAATCCTCGACGAGGCGATGGAACGCGGGCTCATCGCCCAGCAGAACACGCTCGGAGCGGTTCACCTCATCCACGCAACGCTGCAGGGGCAACGCCTGCCGCGGGACCCGGCGCGCCGGGAATCCGCTCTCGCGCTCGTCGAGACGTTCATCCTCAGGGGCCTCGGAGCCTCCGAGGACAGCGTGCGTCACGTCACCTCCGCTTCCCTTCCCGCGGGGGAATAGCGGGCGGGCCGCGCCCGTTGATTAAGACAGTTCACCGGCGGGGCGACCCGCCCCCAACCCCACCAGTCGGCCAGCACCGACGACTTAAGGAGAATCATGGCCACCGTGACCCTCACGCAGGACAACTTCGAGCAGACCGTGTCCGGCGACGGCATCGTCCTGGTCGACTTCTGGGCGACCTGGTGCGGCCCGTGCCGCCAGTTCGGCCCCATCTTCGAAGAGGCCTCGGAGAAGTACCCGGACGTCGTCTTCGGCAAGATCGACACCGACGATCAGCAGCAGCTCGCGATGGCCGCGCAGATCACCTCGATTCCCACCCTCATGGCGTTCCGCGACGGCGTTGCGGTGTTCCGCCAGTCGGGCGCGCTTCCCCTGTCCGCCCTGGAAGACCTGATCTCGCAGATTCAGGGCCTTGACATGGACGAGGTGCGCAAGAAGATCGCCGAGTCTGACCAGTCCTGATCATCGCCGCAGCGGGCCCCGAGGCAATGCGCCTCGGGGCCCGCTGCTACGCCGCGTTCTGCCAGCCTTCCACACCGGTGAGCTCGGGCTTGTGTCCCCGTATCGACGCGCGACCTAGCGCCCGCGCTCCCGGCGGGCGATGAATTCGCGGTCGGCATGTGATCCGACCATGAAGGAGTACTCGCCCACGATCGCGAACCCGTGACGTTCGTAGAGCCGCTGTGCCCCCAGGTTCTCGCTCCACACCCCGATCCACAGGGTTCGAGGCCCGTGTCGCTCGAGCCACGCGAGGGCGGTCTCCAGCAGGAGCGTTCCCCGACCACCGCCCTGGTACTCCCTCAGGACGTAGAGGCGCTGGATTTCGCCGTCGCCCGCCGCCACCTCCGGGTGGGGAAGGCGTGCGGGCCGCGCGCTCACGTAGCCGATGGGGCGCGCAGCGGCGGTGCCGGACTCGTCATGCTCCTCCGCAAAGAGGAGCCACGTCGCTCGATCGGGCTCCTTCAGTTCGGAGCGTAGGACCGACGGGGCGTAGGCCTCGTCCAGGAACGTGGCCAGGTCCTCGGCGGCGTACAGGTGCGCGAATGTCTGGCGAAAGCACTCCCGAGCGAGCTCGGATAGCGCGTCGGCGTCGGCGGGGGTGGCTCGGCGAAGCATGGTGTCCTTTCCCGGGGCTTCCCCCAATCGTAGGAGCCGGGGGCGCACAATCCCAGCGGGGGCTCTCCCCGCGCGCGGCGCAGCCCCTTGCTGGTCATGTGACGCGGACCCTACAATTGGGCGATCAGTGGACGTCGGAGGAGAATCACGTGGCCCGCCATACCCGCATCGCCCAGGTGCTCGATATCGTTAAGGTCCTCGCGTGGGTGGTCATCGCGGTCGCCCTGGTGAAGTTTGCGTTCTTCCCTGTGGCGGCCACCGACCGGGACGGCGACGGCATGGATCCGGGCGGTTCCTTCGGTCAGATGACCATCCCGGTCGGGCGCGCGGACATCACCAATACCGTGAGCGTCACCGGCACGATTCAGGCCGACGAGTCCCTGGCCGCTCGGGCAACGCTGGATGGCGTCGTCGTGCGCGTCTACGTCAACGATGGAGACCGGGTGTCCAAGGGGGATGCCATCGTGCAGATACGCAAGGAGATTCCCGGCGAGCCCAGGCAGACCACGGACGAGGACGGCAACGTGACCGTGGAGAACGCCGAGCCGACCTACAAGTACGACAACGTTGTCGCCCCCGGCGACGGGACGGTGACGACGGGTGTCCTCATGGGGCAGCAGTTTGCGATCGGTGACACGGTTGCGACGGTTGCCCCCGCCTCGTTCTCCGCGGTTGCCTCGCTCAGCGCCGATCAGATGTACCGCCTCCAGGATGCGCCGTCAACCGCGACCGTCACCATCAAGAACGGTCCCGCCCCCTTCGAATGCACGGGCGTCAAGCTCGTGAGTGCGACCGCGAAGGCTCAGGACCCAAAGGGAGGGGCGAACGGCGAAAACGGCGGATCCTCCTCGACGGACCTGAAGGCGCGCTGCGCGATCCCCTCCGACCAGACGGTCTTTGCCGGGCTTCAGGTCACCCTGCAGATGACGGCGGGCTCGGCCAGTGGCGTCCTCGCGGTGCCGATCTCCGCGGTTGAGGGGCGCTACCAGTCGGGCACCGTGTACATTCCGACCTCGGACCCCGCTGCCCCCGAGAAGAGGGCCGTCACCCTGGGAATCACCGACGGCAAGATGGTTGAGGTGAAGGAAGGCCTGAGCGAGGGCGAGGAGATCCTGGAGTTCACGCCCAACGCGAGCGTCGACGGTTCCGACAGGGATGCGGGTCCCTACGGCACGGGCGCCGAGGACGGGATGGGCCCGAGATGAGCCTCGTGCGCCTGCGGGACGTGACCCGCACGGTGGTCCTGCCCGACGGCGAGGACCTGCACATCCTGCGGGGCGTCAGCCTCGACGTCGACGCGGGGGAGCACATCTCGATTGTCGGGCGTTCCGGAACGGGCAAGTCGACGATGCTCAATATCATCGGGCTCCTGGACGCGCCCACGTCGGGATGCTACGAGCTGAACGGCGTGGACACGACGCGCCTGAGCGAGGGGCGTCGCGCTCGCCTGCGCGGGCGGGACTTTGGCTTCGTGTTCCAGCAATTCAACATCTTTGCCGCTCGAACGGCGGTCGAGAACGTCGAAGTGCCTCTCCTGTACGGGTCCGGACCCCAGCTGTTGCGCAGGCGTTCGATCGCCGTGGACATGCTTGAGCGGGTTGGCCTGGCGGAGCGCGCGGATTCCTACCCGGGGGAGATGAGCGGCGGCGAGCAGCAGCGCATTGCGATCGCTCGCGCGCTGGTGCGCCGCCCGCGAGTGATTCTCGCCGACGAACCCACCGGGGCGCTGGACCCGGACACGGGCGGGACCGTCATGAACCTGCTGGAGGAGGTCGCCCGAGAGTCCGAGGCGGCCCTCATCGTCATCACCCACGACATGGCGGTGGCCTCCCGCGCCTCGCGGGCCTTCGAGCTCTACGACGGCACCCTGCACGAGGTATCCGACGCCGCCGCCCTCCTCGGACGCGCCGACGCGGGCCCTTCTACGGCCGAGCCCGATGGGAACGATGGTGTGCTTGCGCCCCCTCCGGCGCCGCCCGCCGACGGAAGGGGCACGGAATGAACGCTGCGACTCAGCTTCTGGGCGCGCTCATTGAGGCGTGGGGCGAGGTCAAGGTGCAGAAGGCCCGCGTGGTCCTCTCCCTCGTCGGGGTCGTGGCTGCGGTGGCCGCGATGACGGTCGTCATCGCTCTGGGTGACCTTGTCCTGCAGTCCTCGCGCGAGCTGGCCGAACTCTACGAGGGGCGATCCGTCACCCTGCGCCTGTCTCCCGACAACTCCGCCTCGGGTCAGGATGGCGAGCGCGGGCGGGAGGACGCTCGGGACGCCTCCGAGGCCGCGGGCGGAGCGGGCCGAGGGGATGTGTCCGGCGCGAAGCCCCTCAACGACGCCGATCCGGTCGGCGAGGCCATGGCGACCCTGGCCTCGCGAACCGACATTCGCTACTGGTCTCGTTCCTCCGTCGGCAGCGGCGAGATCGTCGAGGTCCGCCAGGCCAGGTCTTCGGGTCGCTACCGCGGCTATCCGTTGTCCGGGATCGCGGACATGGTCAGTGACGTGACCTTCCAGGGGGTTGACCCCTCGTACGCGGTGATCTTCCGAACCCGCCTGGTGGCTGGGCGCTGGGTACAGCCCGGTGACGCCGACCAGAGGCTCACCCCCGTCGTGATCTCCGAGCCCCTGTGGAACCAGCTGGGCCGTGCCCCCATCGACCAGGTTCCGATCGTCCTGCATACGGGCGATGGGGTGGCCATGCGGGTGGTGGGCGTCGCCAAGGCAACGAGCCGCTACGACATGCCGACCGTGTTCGCCCACTACGATGCCGCGCGCTTGGCCTTCCCGCAGATGAGTTCCCCGACGATGATCGCCTGGGTGGGAGAGAGCCAGGCGGAGGAGGCCCGGGAGGTCCTGCCCCGCGCCCTGGCGGCGATCCTGGGTGAGGGGTGGCGGGTCGGCGTCTCGGGCGGCGAGCACCAGGACGTGGGGGAGGAGCAGCTGGGCATGATCTCGACCGTCATCATGGTCATCGGCGGAATCATCATCTTCCTGGGGGCGCTCGGCTTGCTCAACGTCGCGATCGTGACCGTGCGTCAGCGTGTGCGCGAGATTGGGATCCGCCGGGCAGTGGGGGCCTCGGGCAGACGAGTGTTCTTCTCCGTCTTCATGGAGTCCGTGGTCGCCACCTTCGCCGCCGGTGTCGTCGGCGTCGGGATCGCGGTGGTGGTCGTGCGCTTCTTGCCGCTCGAGACGCTCGGGATCACCCTCAGCGAGACCCCCGCTTTTCCGGTCGCGGCCGCGGTGGCTGGCGTCGCCATCTCGTCGAGCATTGGTGCCCTGTGCGGCATCATCCCCGCGTTCGCGGCGGTGCGTATCAAGCCGATTGACGCGATCAGGTACTGAAAGCGCGGCCGCGCAGGGCCTCGCGGCCGATCCTTTGACGCGCGAGGGCAGTGGAGTTCCTCGCGCCGCGGGGAGAGCCACGGGGCGCGTGACGGTCAGCGGGGAAGGGTGACGCGCTTGAGTTCCTCGTCGTAGACGATCATGCCGTCCCTGATGAGCGCCCGATAGACGCGTGCTGGCTGGTAGCGGTCGCCTCCCTCGATGCGAGCGGCGTCGAGGACCCGCCGCTTGGTCAGGCCTGTCTTCCCCTCGAAGTGTGCGGTGCGCAGGGCCTTCATGATCCGTCCGCGCGCCTGCCGGTCCGTCCCTGCGTAGGGCTGAGGCGTGGGGCGCTTGTGCTCCCTGGGGAAACCGGCCCGCGCCCAGGCGCACGTCGGGCGTAGGAGGCAGTCGTCGCATGAGGGGGTGAGCTGCGTGCACACGAGGGCGCCGAACTCCATGAGCGCCAGGCTCACGTCCGCCGCCTGGTGCCCGTCTGCTGGGAGGAGCTCGTCGGCCCGCGTCGTCTCCCTCTTGGAGGGTGTGGCGTGGGGTGGGAACTCTCGACCGTCAAGAAACCTGACCAGCACTCGGCGGACGTTCGTGTCGAGGACGGGGATCCTGACCCCGTGACGAAAAGCGAGGAGCGCGCTGGCCGTGTAGGTGCCCACGCCGGGAAGGAGGGTGAGCTCCTTCATGGTCAGGGGGACCTCGCCGCCGTGTTTGGCGACGATCGTGGCCGCGCAGGACTTGAGGCGCAGGGCGCGCGAGGGGTATCCGAGGTTTGCCCACGCGACGATGATGTCCGCCGACGAGGCGCGGGCGAGATCAGCGGGCGTCGGCCAGCGTTGCATCCACTCGATCCAGATCGGCTGAACGCGCGTGATCGGAGTTTGCTGGCTCATGATCTCGAAGACAAGGGTGCCCCAGTCGGAGACGTCGTCCCTGCGCATGGGCAGGTCGCGCCTGTGTGTGGCGAACCAGCGGGGCAGGTCGTGGAGGAGGGCCTGCGAGGCGTCGATCGTCGGTTTTGTGAACACTCAGTCAGTGTATGGAAGGCGGGACACGCGGGGCGCCCCATGAGGCCCAATCTGTGATGTGAGACATAATGCAAGTCGGATGTTGTACAAATCTTGATCGTTCATATAGTCTGACCATGCCTTCAGATACAGCTTGCCCCGCCTCGGGGCCCATCAACACACAGGAGACAACATGTCCGCTCCTCAGCAGCCCGTTTTCAACCAGCCCGCCGGCCAGGGTAAGTCCCGCATGGTTGCTGGCCTGCTTAACTTCTTCCTCGGCGGCATCGCCGCCGGTGACTTCTACCTCGGTCACATGAAGATCGGCGCGATCCGCGTCGCCGCTATGATTCTCAGCTACGTCATCTTCGCGGTCGGTGGTGCCATGGAGAGCGGCATCCTCGTCGGCATCGGCTCCCTGCTGGTCTTCGTGGTTGGCCTCGTCGCCCTCGCGTGCGCCATCATGACCTTCATGGGCAAGTGGATCTACGAGAAGGACGCCAACGGCGTTCCGACCGTCTGAGCCACTGCTCGCGCACGCCCAGGGCGTCGCGCGATGAGACGTTCGGTGTGGGGTCCGGCAGCTGCCGGACCCCACACCTGTATCTTTTGTATTTTTGATACCCACCTGCGCTTCTCGCCCCACCGGCGGATACGCCCAACGGGGCACGCGGGGCATTGTGGCGGTGATGGCGGGGAGTATCGCCGAGCGCCGACAGGGTGCCGGGCCAATCAGGGATTTCTCGGGGTGGACGCCTCTACCCCGAGCCTGGCCAGGCGCGCTAGGCTGTACGAGTATGGCCCCGCCGGGCCCACCGACTACCGAAAGGCTTCATTCATGACGACGCCCGATCCGCAGGTCACCCCCTCCTTCTCGGAGGATCCCACGAAGGCCGCTGCCTCCGAGGCAACCCCGGGTGCTTCCGCTGCCCCTGGCATGCCTGCGAACAACGCGACGGCCGACATCCCCGCTCCTCAGGTTCCTGGCCCTGACGCGCCGAGCTTCCCCCAGGCCTCGGCCCCCGACTTCGATGAGTCCATGGCC
Source organism: Schaalia odontolytica (assembly GCF_024584435.1). Classification (GTDB taxonomy): domain Bacteria; phylum Actinomycetota; class Actinomycetes; order Actinomycetales; family Actinomycetaceae; genus Pauljensenia. The sequence goes on along the minus strand of NZ_CP102197.1, from coordinate 1,660,042 downwards.
ACTCCGGGCACGACCACCTACGGAACTGCCTACGACTCGGCGTCGGCCGGTGACGCCAACGGAGCACAGGCGGGTTACGACCAGGCGGCCTACGGAGCCCAGGCGGGCTACGGCCAGCCCGGCTACGACCAGGCGGCCTACGGAGCCCAGGCGAGCTACGGCCAGCCCGGCTACGACCAGGCGGCCTACGGAGCCCAGGCGAGCTACGGCCAGGCCTACGCGGGCCCGCCCAAACAGTGGATCATCGCCGTGCTCCTGGCGTTCTTCCTGGGGACCCTCGGCATTCACAACTTCTACTTGGGCTACACGACGCGAGGCATCATCCAGCTGGTTCTCACGCTGACCTTCATCGGCGCGATCGTCTCCGCCGTCTGGGCCTTCATCGAGTTCATCCTGATTCTCATGCGTTCCGGCTCCTACGCGTACGACGCGCAGGGTCGCCCGCTGGAGTGAACCCTGGGGCTGTTGTCGCGGCGCTGAGTATGCGACAATCAAGTCATGCTGCTCAGTGACCGCGACATCAACGCCTCCCTGGATGCTGGACGTATTCAGCTTGATCCCCTGGATCGCGACCTCGTTCAGCCGGCCAGCATTGATGTGAGGCTCGATCGCCTGTTTCGCCTGTTCGACAACCACAGGTACTCGGTGATCGACCCCGCGGCAGACCAATCCGACCTGACCCACCTGGTCGAGGTGGACCCCGATCAACCCTTCGTCCTGCATCCCGGGGAGTTTGTCCTCGGCGCCACCTACGAGTTGGTCACCCTGGGCGACGACATCGCCGCCCGCCTGGAGGGCAAGTCCTCGCTGGGGCGCCTCGGTCTGCTCACCCACTCGACGGCGGGCTTCATCGACCCCGGCTTCTCCGGGCACGTGACCCTCGAGCTGTCGAACACGGCGACGATGCCGATTCTTCTCTACCCGGGCATGAAGATCGGACAGCTGTGCTTCTTCGACCTGTCCTCCCCCGCGCTCCATCCCTACGGATCCCAGGGGTTGGGTTCCCACTACCAGGGGCAGCGCGGACCCACGCCCTCGCGGACCCACGAACGTTTCACGCGCACTCGCATCGAACGGTGACATGATGGTGTCTCTTCCCCCTCCGCCTCCGTCGAGGCGAGAACGCATGCGCGCCGAGCGCGAAGCCCGAGCTGCCCGCGAGGCCCGCGAGGCCCGCGAGATAAGCTACCCGCCCGCCCCAGAGACGGCGACCACCCTGGCCGAACCGCCCGCACCGACGCCGCTCCTGGGCGTGCCCTCCATGGGGGCCTCCGCGCCTGCGGGCATGCCACCGGTTGCCCCACCGACTGCGCGCACAGGCATCATCAAGGGGGTCACCCTCCCGGGCATGACCTCGAGCGCCGAGACGGTTACGAACCACGGTGAGACCGCGGAACACTCGCCCCAGAGACGCTCCCTGAGGGAACGCATGGCCACCGCGCCCCGCACCTTCGCCGACCCGCACCCGCAGACCTCGTCGGGGGCCAGCCCGCTCACGCAAACCAACGTGTCCCTCACGTCCCTCACCGCCTCGGACGCCGCGTTCCAGGTGGCCGCGGACGGAGAGATCACGAGCGCCGAGGCTGCGCCCCCCATCGCCGCAGCCATCGAGGTGAGCGAACCCGCGGGCGTGATCGACGCTCAGGAGGCACGCGAACACCACCTCTTCCTCGTGTCCGACGCGGTCGATCCCGCGGAGCTCGAGGCTCTGGCTATCTCCATGTGGGACGAGTCCGGGTGGATCGCTCCTGGCCGCCTGCGCCTGTCCTCCGACGCCGAGCTTGAGGGGCCGTGGACGCTCGACCAGCCGACCCGATCCGCCCTGGGGACCCCGGCCTCGTTGACGAATGCGTGGATCCTGCGCTGCCCGGTCGCGCGCGCCCGGCAGGCGGGCAGCGCCGTCATGGGCGAATGGGCCAAGGCCTTCCCCGACGGCGTCCCCACCGGCCTGGAGTACCGGGTGCTCGAGGCGCTGCACCGCATGGCGCGGCGCCTCGCCGGGGGAATGAGGATCGCGGGCAGCGGCTACGTGATGGTACCCGACGCGGACTCCGCCGTGAACCTGACGGTCTATTCGCCGCGATGGATCGCTCCCGAGGACCTGCTCGACGCAATGCGTGAGCGCGCCGGTTTCGCCGACATGAAGGACGCGCGAGACATCAGCCCGCAGGCCTCCAAGCCGGCGCCCCTGAGCCCGGCTCAGGCCGCCCAGATCGAGAAGATCAAGGCCGAGCTGGGGCCCGTGCGCGAGGACATCGCCTCGAAGATCGCGAAGGCACGCGAGGAGCTTGAGGCGCAGGCGGACAAGCCGCAGGTCGTCGACGGCTATGCGCTCGTGAGCCCGATCGGACACAGGTCGGACATGATGATCGAGGTCCACACGGTGCCCACGCCCCCGCGTGTTCTGCGTTGGGAGCCCTGGACCGCCGGAGCGATCATTGAGTACCAGGTCAGGTGGCTTCCGGGAGCCGCGCCGACCCCGGGGGCGGGTGCGCTGAGCCGCACCGCGCGCCTGGAGCGGCTGCGCTCCACGCAGGACGTGGAGAAGGCCGCCGGAATGATCGCCACACTCGTGGGAGGCAACGTCATCGACGAGGACGGCTTCCTGGTGGGCCTGGAGGAGATCGCCCCCGAGGACGAGAAGTAGGCGCCTGGCCGGTGGACCTCTCGCAGTGCCGCTAGGGGGCCGCAGGCGAGCTGCGGGGCCACCGCCATCCTTATCGAGCGTGAGGCGCGGCTATTGCCCGCGCTTGACGGCCTCAAGAAGCATGACGGCGACGTCTCGCACCTCGGGAAGCTTGCGGCGAGCCTCGCCCGCTGCGCTGTCGGCCCCGTCCGCTTGGGGCGCAACGGCCTCGGCGGACACGAAGCCCGCCGACGCGCCCGAGGCCGAACCCAGCATCTGGGAGCAGAACGGGCAGGCCGTGGCAACCACGTCCGCCCCCGTCTGAGCGGCCTCGGCGATGCGAGCGTCCGCGATGCGGGTGCCGCGGGTCTCCTCGAACCAGGCGTGTGCGCCTCCCGCCCCGCAGCACATGGCGCGTTCGCGGTTGCGGGGCATCTCCACAAGCTCCACGCCCGGCAGCGAGCCCACCAGCTCGCGCGGGGGCTCGTACACGCGGTTGTGGCGGCCCAGGAAGCAGGCGTCGTGATAGGTGACCTTCAGGGGCTCCCCGGCAGCGCCCTGCTCGGGCGCGTCGGAGGCATCGGCGTCCCGATCCCGTGGGGCATCCGGGGCCACCGGCGTGAGCAGTCCGTCGCGCACGAGCCGGTTCAACAGCTGCGTGTGGTGGACGACGTCGAAGTGCCCGCCCAGCTCCGGGTATTCCCCGGCGATCGTGTTGAAGCAGTGCGCGCAGGAGACGACGATCCTGAGGGGTTTGGCTTCCGTCAGGGTGTCGATCGCCTGAGCGGCCAGCATCTGGAAGAGGGCCTCGTTTCCGGCCCGGCGCGCCGGGTCGCCCGTGCAGGACTCTGCCTGGCCGAGGACCGCAAAGGATACTCCGGCCGTGTGCAGGAGCTGTGCGATCGCCGCGCTGGTCTTCTTCGCCGTGTCATCGTAGGCACCCGCGCATCCGACCCAGAAGAGATAGTCGACGGTGGAGGCGTCCTCGATGTCCTCGCCGACGATGGGAATGTCGAAGTCGAGCTTCTTCGCCCAATCCATGCGCTTGCGGGCGCTCTGGTTGTAGGGGTTCGCCTTGGACTCCATGCCTCGGAAGGCGCGCCCGAGCTCTCGGGGAAAGGCGCCCTCCATGAGCACCTGGTGGCGGCGCAGGTCCAGGATGTGGTCGATGTGTTCGATGTCGACGGGGCACTGGTCGACGCACGCCCCGCAGTTCGTGCAATCCCACAGGACCTCCTCGGAGACGACGCCGGGCACCAGGGGAGCGGTGACGGGAGAGACGCCCTCGGTGCCGGTGGCGCCGGAGAGGGACAGCGCGGAGACCAGGTCGAAGGAGTGGGGCGAGGCCGGCACCCCCTTGTCGAGAAGCACCTCGCCCTCGTCAAGGTGTTGGCCGGCCTCCTCCCGCTCGACGATCTCGATGGAGGACGCGGACTCCATGTGGTCGCGCAGGCCCATGACGAGGAGCTTGGGGGAGAGGGGCTTGCCCGTGTTCCACGCGGGGCACAGCTCCTGGCAGCGGCCGCACTCGGTGCACGCGTAGAGATCGAGGCGGGCCTTCCACGAGAAGTCTTCGACGGTTCCCACGCCCAAGACGGTGTCCTCGGGCACGTCGTCGAAGTCATCCTCACCGGTGACCGGCTTCCCATCGATGAGCATGTGGTCGGCCGGCCCCAGCGATTTGGTTCCGTCGGCGTTTCGGCGCGCGTACAGGTTGAGGACTGCCACGAAGCGGTGCCAGGCGACGCCCATGCCGGTCTGCACACCCACGACCGTCAGCCAGGTCATTGACGTGAGGACCTTCAGCGCGCTGACGATCACGATCGTGTTCGCCAGTATCGACGCCGACGAGGCGGCGGATGCGAAGAGGGAACCAAGCCACGCGGTGAGCGGGAAATGTAGGAGGGATGCGTGTCCCTCGAGGCCAGGTGTGGAGCCGAAGAGGGCGAACTCGAGGGCGCGTAGGACCACCACACAGGCGCACACGACGAGGATGACCCATTCGACGAAGAGGGCCTGCCAGCGGGTGGACCCCAGGAAACGTGACGCGGGCCCGAGGGGGGAGGAGTCTCGGGGGTGCGGGCGCGTCATGGCCGAGGGCAGGGGGCCGGTCGGGTCGGCCTGGGAGGCAGCCGCGTCGGGGTCGTCGTTGGAAAGGGCGGCCTCGGCGGCCGAGCCGTGCCCGGCGCGGGCGCGGACAGCCATCAGGAAGATGATGCCGACCAGGCCGCCCCACGCGAAGACCTCGGTCAGCCATTCCCAGGGAGGGAAGTGGCCGAGGAAGGGCAGGACGAAGGTCTGGTCCCGCAGCTGCGCGTATCCCGTGACCAGGGTGAGGAACAGGATCGGGAAGGAAACCATGACCAGCCAGTGGGCGCACTTGATCCACGGGCGTCCCCTGAACTCGCGGTGGGTGAGCGCGGCGGAGAGGACACCCCACAGGCGCCTGCCGACCGGGCGCAGCCGTCCGGGGTCGGGCGTTCCCGAAGCGACCGTGCGCCATATGTGCGCGAGCCCGCGCGCAAAAGACACGACGGCCAGAGCACTCACCAGGAGGGCAAACCCCCACATGATGGCGCTAAGTGTCGGATTGGCCACGTCTCCTCCTCATGGTTGCTGCACCCCATTGTGGCATCTCGTTCCCCGCGTGACCGGGTGGCCCGGCGGAAAGCACGCGCAATTCACGCTGGGATCGCCGCGGAGGGAGCGCGTGTGGGTAGCGCAACGTGGACAAGTCCCGCTGAGAGACGAAAAGTGTGACAGAGTTGAATCGTGCTTCCCGTCTCGCAGCCAGACATGACACTGTCCGATCAGGAGCTCTTCGGAGATGACCATCCCCGCGATCACTGCGGCGTCTTCGGAGTGTGGGCCCCGGGCGAGGACGTTTCTCGTCTCACCTACTTCTCCCTCTACGCACTCCAGCATCGAGGCCAGCAAAGCGCCGGCATCGCGACCTCCAACGGCAAGCAGATCCTCGTGTACAAGGATCAGGGCCTGGTCTCGCACGTCTTCTCCGAGCAATCCCTGCAGGGACTGCGCGGGCACATCGCCCTCGGGCACGTCCGCTACGCGACGACCGGCGCGGACGTGTGGCGTAACGCCCAGCCGACCCTCGGGCCCACCCCCACCGGCACGCTCGCCCTCGCCCACAACGGCAACCTCACGAACACCGTGGAGCTGCGCGAGCTGGCCCGATCCATCGCCGAGGAAGGCGAGGACTTCGAACGCGGGGCGTCGACCGACACCTCCCTCGTGACGGCGCTGCTGGGTATGGCCGAGCGGATTCCGGGGCCCTCCCCCTTCATCGCGGCTCCCACCGTCACCCCCGCCGTGCCCGAGCCGCACGGGGACACCCCGGCCTCGTCCGCGGATCGGGGAGGGCAAGCCTCGGGTGTGCGGGCACCGACCGAGGAGGCGGTGAGCGGGGAGAACCCCGGGGGCGAGACGGCCCAGCCCGAGCCCGCGCCCCTCGTGGGAGCCGCCCTGAAGGTGTTGCCTCGGATCAAGGGTGCGTTTTCGCTCGTCTTCATGGACGAGAACACCCTCTACGCGGCGCGCGATCCCCACGGCTACCGGCCGCTGGTGCTGGGACGCCTGGCGTCGGGCTGGGTTGTGGCGTCGGAGACGGCCGCGCTCGACCTGTGTGGCGCGACCGTCGTGCGCGAGATCGAGCCCGGGGAACTCATTTCGATCGATGCCTCCGGCGTTCACTCGCGTCGCTTCGCGGTGCGCCGCGCCAACACCTGCGTCTTCGAGTACGTCTACCTGGCCCGACCCGACACGACCATCGGGGGGCGCCGGATCGTTGCCGCGCGCCACGAGATGGGGGCGGCCCTCGCCCGGGAGAACCCAGTCGAGGCCGACCTGGTGATGCCCACCCCGGACTCGGGCACGCCCGCGGCTATCGGATACGCGCAGGAGGCGGGGATCCCCTTCGCTCAGGGCCTAGTGAAGAACGCCTACGTGGGGCGCACCTTCATCGAACCCACCCAGTCCCTGCGCCAGCTCGGCATCCGCCTCAAGCTCAACCCCCTGCGGGAGGTCATCGAAGGCAAGCGCCTGGTCGTCATCGACGACTCCATCGTGCGCGGCAACACTCAGCGTGCGCTAGTTCGCATGCTCCGCGAGGCCGGGGCCCAGCAGGTGCACGTGCGCATCTCCTCGCCGCCCGTTGCCTGGCCCTGCTTCTTCGGCATCGACTTCCCGACGCGCGCGGAGCTGATCGCCTCCTCGATGAGCGTCGAGCAGGTGCGTGACTCGCTCGGTGCCGACTCGCTGGCCTATCTGTCCATTGACGGCATGGTCGCGGCCACCGGGCAGGGAACGTCCCTGTGCCTGGGGTGCTTCACCGGCCACTACCCAGAGACGATCCCCTCCGGGACTCCCGTGCCCGGAACCCCCGGGGCGAACGCCTGCTAGGCCCGCGCCCCTTTTCCCCGACCCGACAACACCGACACGGCCTCATCCGGCGCCCACCTTCGAAAGGCAGCACCCATGAACGACACCCCCCTTGACTACGCGTCCGCCGGAGTGGACACCGCCGCCGGTGACCGCGCCGTCGAACTCATGAAGAGCGCGGTGGCCGCCACTCACGACCCGACCGTCCTGGGGGCGACCGGTGGCTTTGCTGGGATGATCGACGCCTCCGCCCTGCTGGGCATGAAGCGGCCCCTCCTGGCGACCTCAACGGATGGCGTGGGCACCAAGATCGCGATTGCGCGGGCGATGGACGTGCACGACACGATCGGCCAGGACCTGGTCGGCATGGTGGTCGACGACATCGTCGTGATCGGAGCGCGCCCGCTGCTCATGACGGACTACATCGCGTGCGGTCACGTGGTCCCCGAGCGCATCGCCTCGATCGTGACCGGCATCGCTCGGGCGTGCGAGGCCACGGGCACTCCGCTCGTCGGCGGCGAGACCGCCGAGCACCCCGGCGTCATGGAGGCCGACGACTACGACATCGCGGGCGCGGCGACGGGCGTCGTTGACGCCTCCGCCCTGCTGGGGCCCGACCGGGTGAGCGAGGACGACGTCGTCATCGCGATGGCTTCCTCGGGACTGCACTCGAACGGCTACTCCCTGGTTCGCTCGGTCCTGGCCCGTACGGGAGCGCCGCTGGAGGGGCACGTCGACGAGTTCGGCCGCACCCTCGGCGAGGAGCTCCTGGAGCCGACGCGCCTGTACACGCGCCTGTGCCTGGAGCTGGTCGAGCGTTTCGGTGTCGAGGGCATTCACGCCTACTCCCACGTGACGGGCGGTGGCCTCGGCGCGAACCTGTCTCGCGTGCTCCCGGTCAGTGCGGTCGCGACCGTCGATCGCTCCTCCTGGATCGTGCCCCCCGTCTTCGATTGGGTGCGTCGCGGGGGTGACGTCGCCTGGGTGGGAATGGAGGACTCCCTCAACCTCGGTGTCGGCATGGTCGCGGTGGTGTCGGCGGCGGTCGCCAGCGAGGTCGTGGGTGCCATCAACGAGGCCGGGGTTGACGCGTGGATCCTGGGGTGCGTCGCCTCCCGGATGCCCGACGGGGAGATCGTCGCTTGTGGCGGGGTCGGTGGAGCTGAGGACGCGCGCGTCATCTCGGGCACGAAGGGCGTGAAGGCGGGGGCGGTGCTGCTGCACGGCTCATACCGCGTGGGCTGAGGGCGAAGGGGCGAGGCCGCTTGGACGCGCGGTCTCGGCCCTTCGGCCCCCGGGTACTCCCGGGGTGCGCCGAAGCCGCGGACCGGTGCGGGCCCGCCGGGGTGTTTCAGCCGTTACTTGGTGGAGGATCCGCCCGTCCAGAAGGACTCATCGAGCTGCTTCGGGTCGATGTCGTCGTCCTCTGCCGGGATGTTCGCGAAGTCGGCGTACTTGGAGTAGAGGTCGTCGTCGATTGCATCGTCCTCTTCGGGCTCGTCAGCCGCGGCGTTTGCCGCGTACGAGTCCTCGTCCGCCAGCTCTCGCTGAAGTGCGTGTAGGTCGGTGTCGGGGCTGAAGTACTTCAGCTTCCGAGCGACTTTCATCTGCTTAGCCTTTTGACGGCCGCGCCCCATGGCGTCGACCCCCTCCGCGTCGTTCGGGTCCGCATCAAGCGGTTCCCTGGGTGTTCAAAGTGTTTCGTGGGACCATCATAGCTAATGACGGGCCTTGACCCCACCTTGGATCGGATTTTGCGCGCACAGCGGAGCGAGGACAGCCGATGGGAGGCCCGTCAAGCCGCGGAAACGCGCCCGGAGGCGTCCCGTCTGTGAGCGCCCTTACGTCGGGTCGCCTCGGCGGGCGGGTCGCCCGGTCGTCAGCTCTCCCGTGGGTCCTCGGCCGACGCGAGGAGTGAGATCGCGAGAGTTGCCGCTTCGCGCGCGGAGCGACGTGCCTGGCGGCGGGAGCGCCTGGCGGGGCGGGTGACGAGCCACGCGACGACGCCGATCACTCCGATGGTGGACAGGGCGGCGATGCCCACGTGCCGGAGCGCCTCCGTGTTACCTCCGGCCGCGTCCTGCAGCGTGAGGGCAGCGCTCTCCTTGAAGCGGGCGAAGCGGGTGGCTGCGCTTTCCTTGACCTCCTGCGCGAGGGCGGCGGGCTGGACGCGGGCGTAGAGCTGGTCGATCGTGGAGGCCAGTTCGGCGCGCTGACGCTCAAGGTCCGCGGCGATCTGCGCCTCGGAGCGCGGCTCGGCCGCCTGCTGAGAGGTGGCGGCGCCGACACTGACGTTGCGCGGGTCGAGGTTGGTGCTCACTTCCCCAGTCCCTTCTCGATGGCTTCCTTGGTCGCGGCGACGGACGCGGCAGGGTCCGGCCGGTGCTCCTGTGCGTTCTCGAGGGAGCGCTTGCCCAAGAGCGCGAGCACCAGGACGATCACGAGGAGGATGGCAACGATGATGAGGGAGGAGGCCCAGGCGGGCAGCACCAGGGCCAGGAGGATCTCGGCAGTGTGCAGTGCCCAGCCCAGCAGGAAGAGGGCGAAGACTGCGGCGCTGACCAGCAGGGCCGCCCCCTTGCCGCTCTTGGACGCGAAGGAACGAAGCTTCGTCTTGTTGAGTTCGATCTCGTCGCGCACGATGCCGGAGATCTGGCTGGTGACGGACGCGAAGAGGGTGCCGATGCTGGGCTTAGCCGGGCCGCCGCCGGGAGCGGGGTCAGAGGGCGGGGGGTACTGCCCGGGCTGGGGGGTGGGCTGTGTCATGGGGGCTCCTGCGCATGCGGACGTCACGAGGCGCTGCCTCGCCTGATACGCCTAGTGTCTCATGAAGGATGGTTGCTCGCAGTGACCTGTGCGCTACTCCCTGGGCGCGATGGAACCGGGCAGGTCGGAGAGGATCTTGCGGGCGCGAACCACCAGCTCGGACACCTCGGGTTCGGCTAGGGTTGGGTCCTCCGCCTCGACAATGGGAATGCCGCGCATCGCTGTTTCGGTGCGGGGCTCGTCGACGCTCACCGTTCCGGTTGCCTCGGTGTCCGCGACGGGAACGTCCTCGGCGGCCTCGGGGTCGAAGCCCCGTAGAGGTGCCTCGGCGTCGGTGCGGGAGGGGGAGGCGCTCTGTGCCCGGGCGTGCGCGGCCTCGTCGGCGGAGGAGGCCGCGGCGAGGGCGCGGAGGACCTGCGGGTCCTCGGGGTTGGCCTCCAGGGAGGTGGAGATCAGCTCGATAGAGGGACCGGGCGCGTCGAGGGCGACGTGGCCGTTCGTGAGGAGGATCGCGCGGTCGGCGGCGGCCGCGACCTGAGGGTCTGGCGTGGACAGGACGACTGCGCACCCCGCCGAGGCGAGGCCGCGCAGTAGGCGGTCGAAGCCGGGGCGGTCGGCCTCGGGCAGGGACGTGGGGTCTTCAACGAGGAAGACCTCGGCCCCGGAGACGATGGCGCGCGCGATGAGCGCCTTGATGTGCTCCCACGGCGAAAGTTGGGAGGGGCGCAGGTCGACGCGCTGGGCCAGGTCGGTGATCTGGAGGGCGCCCACGAGGTTGTCCCAGTCGGCCACGGAGCCGGTCGCTGAGAGGGGGGCCAGGATGTTCTGGCGGATCGTCAGGGACTCGTCCAGGGGCGAGTCGGCTCGGATCAGCGCAACCGAACCGATGCGGCCGGCCAGGCGCGCCGAAAGGGAACGGGACGGGGCGGCGACGATGCGACCGGCCTGCGGCTCCTCGAGCCCCGCCAGGATGAGGAAGAGGGCGCGGGCGCGTCGGCCCGTCGGATCCAGGATGGCGCTCAGCGTGCGCGCGCGGAACCCCAGATCGATGCCCGCCAGGAGGAGCGCGCCTGACTCGTGGTCCGTGTAGGTCACGCCCAGGCCCGCGACCTGGACGCGTCCGCCGCGCCCCTTTGCGGCAAAGGAGCGGCGGGAGCGATACCACGGGCGAGGCTCGGCCGCGGGCGCGCGGGACGGGAACGGGGCGAGGGCGCCCTCGGCGGGCGAGGCCTCGACTGCGGAGGCACCCGCCCCCGCGGCGGAGGCGGGCTGGGCGTCAGCGGGCCCAGCGGCAAACGTCAGGTCGGCCGGCTCCTGGTCTTTGATACCGTGCAGGTTCTCACGCGAGTCATTCGACATGACCCCATTCTTTCAGCATCGTGTCGATTGTGCCGTAATGGCGCGCGGGAGGGGGTGGGGTGATACGTTGGTAGGGTCCTGCGAGCGCTCGCGGCGGCCACGGCCGTCGCAATGTTCCCCCCTACGGGGATGAGCCCATGTAGTGCATCAGGAGGACGTTTTCCCCGCGAAAGCGGGGATTTTCTTTGCTGTGTCCCGCTTCCAGCGGCCGTTCGCGACGGTAATTTGAAACATGTATTGTATAAGAGTGAATTGAATGTTATGGTTAACCCATCAACCCCGATGGGTCGGCGGCGATTCCGTCGGGGTTGTCGAGCTCAACATTTTCTGAGTAACCGGTTTCGTTCATGTTAGCGCGATTTGGCTCCTTCGAAGATGGTTTTGATTCAAGGAGGAAAAATGGCCAGAAAACCCAAGGGTGGTCCAGTACCCGCGTTGCGGGTGGTCGCGGATCTCCCCGATTTTCCCGATGTCCAGCCAGAAATGGATGCGTCGCAGCTATCCGAGTTGGCCAGGAGCTTTTGGGCCAAGAGCGGCAATGATCAGACCTGGCTCTCGGTCGCTCAGCATCTGATGGACGCCGCAGACGTCGCGGGATACCTGTTCGACGAATACCTGAGCGATCATCATCGTCAGCTCATGGCGTCCGTGTGGAACGGGGATCAGGAAAAGGCTCGGACGGCCTTCGTCTTCCTTGCCGGTAGTCACGACGCAGGAAAAGTCAGTCCCCAATTCGCATGCCAGCGCTCCGACCTGGCGGATCTCGTCCGAGACCAGGGACTCACCGTCATGCGCAAAAGCGACTATCCCGAGCGCGCCTACCTGCCTCACGGCCTCGTCAGCCAGTTTGCCCTCCAAGACGAGATCGCTCGCGGGGGCGCCAATGCGAGACGTGCCCGACAGTGGGCGATCCTCTTGGGGATCCACCACGGCCGATACCCCGACTCAGTTGCCGTGCGAGTCGCACACCAACAGTACGACTATCAGGAAGGATCCGCGAAAGATGACGAACGCTGGGCGCAGGCGCGTGCGGAAATTCTGAGCTGGATGGCTCGCCGCAGCGGCTTCCCCCTCAACGCTCCCGGCACCGCCCTGCCCGAACTCCCTATCGCGGTCGCATCGGCCTACGCCTCGGCCCTCGTCATCGCCGACTGGCTGGCCTCCAACGAGGACTACTTCCCACTGCGTCCCCGCCCCGACAAGAAGCATGGCAAGCTATCGATTCACGGCTACCCAGAACTGAGCGCCGACCAACAACGAGAGCGCGCCGAACGCGGCTGGAAGAGAGCCGCCTTCCCAGGGCCTCTGCGGGTCCCCACGATGCTCCCCCAATCGATCGGGGATTTCTACCGGCACCGCTTCGGGTGGCCGGCCTCGTACCAGCCGACGAACGCCCAGCGGGCAGCCATCGAGATCGCCGCCGCCGAGGATCCGGACCTGATGATCGTCGAAGCCCCACCGGGCTCCGGGAAGACCGAACTGGCCCTGGCCGCCACCGAAGTACTCATGCGCGCTCGCGGGCTGCAAGGAGTTTTCATCGCGCTGCCAACGCAGGCCACAACGAATGCAATGTTCGAGCGCGTCGTCGGCTGGCTCACCAGCATCCTCGGCGACGAGCCTCAAAGGCTCGGCATCCAGCTCGCCCACGGCAAGAACAGCCTGAACGACTCGTTCATGAAACTACTCGACAAAGGCACCAGCCCCCTCGAAGTGCACGACGACGAAGAGGACATGGGTCTGCATGCGAGCCGATGGATGGGGCAGAGATGGCGTTCGACCCTGTCGCCCGTCGTGGTGGGCACGATCGACCAGGTGCTTCTGGCCGCCCTCAGATCCCGCCACGTGCTGGTGCGCCACCTCGGCCTCATGGGAAAGGTCGTCGTCATCGACGAGGTGCACGCAGCCGACGAGTACATGGAGACCTACCTGGAAGCCGCGCTCATGTGGCTCGGCATGTACGGGATCCCGGTCGTCCTGCTCTCGGCCACCCTGCCGCCCGCGCGCCGACGGGCACTCCTTGAGGCCTATCGACGCGGTCGCGGTTCCGCGTCCGACACCGCAGGGTTGGCGGATGACGTGATTGGGTACCCCGTGATCTCGACGGTGTCTTCGGGTGGCGTACGCGTTCACGAGATTGAGGGCGAGCCGGAGGCGACTAAGCGGATCATCCCGACTCGGGTGCAAACCCCCGAGGAGATCGCCGAGCTGCTTGAGCTTGAGCTGGGTGACGGAGGGTGCGCGGTCGTCATACGCAACACCGTCCGTGAAGCCCAGGAAACATACGACGCCGTCAAGAAGGTTTTCGGTCGCGACCAGACGACGCTTCTTCACTCGCGCTTCCTAGCCGCCGAACGTGCGGCGCGCGATCGACGGATGCTCGAGCTCTTCGGGAAGGACGGCGGGCGGCGGCCCGCCCGCCACATCGTCGTCGCCACACAAGTCATCGAACAGAGCCTCGATGTCGACTTCGACCTCATGCTCACCGATCCCGCTCCCATGGACCTCGTGCTACAGCGCATCGGGCGACTCCACCGCCACGATCGGGGCAACCGCCCCGCGGGGCTGCGCGAGGCCCGGTGCCTCGTCCTCGTAGAGGACCTGGCCGCCACTCCCTGGTCGTACTCCAGCGGGACCGACTACGTCTACTCGCGCCACTCGGTACTGCGGATGCTCGGAATACTCGCCGATCAAGGACAGATCACGGTCAGCGAACCCATCGACTACGCGCGGCTCACGGCGTTGGCCTACCAGGACACGGAAACCGTCGGACCCCCGCAGTGGGCGAGCGCCCTCGAAGAAGCACTGGCAGCAAGAGACCAGAAAAACGCACAGTCACGGATGAAAGCGAGCATCTGGTGCCTTGACGGGGCTAACATCCCCCGGTGGAAAGCACCCAAACTCGAGGAGAAATTCCAGGGTAACGCCGCCACCGGAGACGACAAATACGGGCCCGCAATCGCCTTGGCACGAGCCGCAATCCGAGACGGCGAAGACCAGATCCCCGTCCTCGTCGTCGCCCTCGACCCCGAGCTGGGTAACGCGCCGGTGCCGCCCCCGCTTAGTGGAACCACGCCGCAAGACCAGCATCTGGAAGTCGGCGAGTACAACGCGCGCGGACGCATCCCCGAGATGTGCTCGTGGAGCGTATCCCTGCCACCGTGGGCCTTCCGCGCTCGCGGGCAGAGCGTCGACCAGACGGTGGATGAAGTGGCACAAGCCATCTGGGAAGACCCCATCCCCCGGGGGTGGGCGTGCAGCGAGCACCCACTCCTGGCAGGAGAACTAATTCTCGCAATGTATCGAAGCCCCGACGGGACGCGTCTGAGACGCGACCTGTGCGGACGCACCCTGACCTACTCCCCAGAAAAAGGAATGGAGATCTGGACCAATGAACAGCCCTGAGTACAACCTGCTCGACGATCCGTGGATACCCGTCCGGCTCCTCGACGGGGCCATCATCGAAGTCGGGCTGCTCGACCTGGTGCGTCGAGCGACTGACATCGCTGACCTGGCGTGCGAGCTACCCACGCAAAGCATTGCGATCCAACGCCTGATCCTCGCGGTCGCGTACCGGGTCGCCGCCCCCTGCGACGAGGAGGAATGGCTTGAGCAGTTTGCGGAGGGAGCCCCCACCGAGGAGATGATCGACTACCTCGAGAAGTGGCGGGACCGCTTCTACCTCTTTGGGGGGCGCTATCCCTTCATGCAGGTAGCCGATCTGCGCACGGCGAAAGACTCAGTATCCGGGTTGGAGAAGCTAATAGCTGACGTTCCCAACGGGGAACAGTTCTTCACCACCCGGCAGGGGAAAGCCATAGCGTGCATCTCTGCGGCGGAAGCGGCTCGCTGGCTCGTGCACGCCCAGGCGTACGACCCCTCAGGTATCCGGTCCGGCGCAGTCGGCGACACGCAGGTCAAAGGTGGGAAAGGATATCCGATCGGCCCCGCGTGGTGCGGCCACTTGGGCATCGTCTGGATCAAGGGAAGGAACCTTGGCGAAACCCTGCTTCTCAACCTCATTCCCGAGGATACGGGCGAGCTGCGGGGAGTTGAGAGTACCTCCCAGTGGGAGGCATGCAGCTGGGAGTCAAGCGAACCCGAAAGCGCGGTGCGGGGGGATTACTCGCTCCTCGACCCGGCGGGAACCCCCAGGGAGCTGAGCATTCCCCGCCTCTTGACGTGGCATTCTCGCAGAATCAGGCTGGTCGGCGACCGCGCCGGGGTGACGGGAGTCGTCCTTGCCCAGGGAGACAAGCTGGCTCCCCAGCAAATGCATCGTTACGAGCCGCAGAGCTTGTGGCGCTACTCGCTTCCCCAGTCCAAGAAGTTCAAGCAGGACGTCTACATGCCTCGTAAGTTCGAGGCGGGACGAGCCCTGTGGCGCAACCTGCCCGGCACTCTGCCCACCGTCGCCGAGGTGCCGGGGCACGACAAACAGCCGAAGCCGGAATTCATGCAGTGCGCGACCCTGAGTTTTCATTCTCAACTCAAGGAAGCAATGCTGGAGTCGAGCTACCCGACACACATGAGGATTCAGGCCGTCGGCGTCACATACGGTCCTCAGGAAGCGACCTTTGAGGACATCTACTCCGACGAACTCACGCTGTCTGTCGCGGCCATGCGCGCCGAACAAGAAAGACTGTCGACCTTGATTGACCAACAGGTGCGGCTCACCGAGGAAGTCGCAAGAGCCATCGGGACGCTCGCGGCGAATCTCGCCCGCGCCGCGGGGGAGAGCGGCGAAGGCGCGGGTGACGGTGCGAGAGATCGAGCGAAAGCCCGGTTCTTCTCCGTTGTCGACGACCCTTTCAGAAGCTGGGTCACGCAGGTAGACGGCCACCGAGACGCGGAAGAAGTTGGACGGAACTGGAAGCGGACTCTACGTCAGTGCGGCAAAGACCTGTCTCAGGAACTCGTCGCTTCCGCGTCCTCATCGGCGATTATCGGACGGGATACCGGTAGGGGATACCTCAACGTCGGCATCGCCGAAAACTACTTCAAGTCGGCACTGGAAAGGATCGTGCCGAACCCGGATAGCAAACAGGAAGGAACGAAATGACCAGCATTGTTGCTGATCCGGAGACTCCTCCGGATCAAGAAACTCGGGGACTGGCCTCCGACACGTCCGTTTACGGTCGTGTCAATGGCCTGATCGTCCACAGGCTGTCGAAGGATAGTCCAGCGGCTCGTGCGCAACGCGCACAGCTGCGCGGAGCACTCGGTAGGGAAGTCGGGACGGTCCCGGAGATATGGGACCTGACACTTGACGACCGCTCGGGTTATTTGGGCGACGCACCCACGCGGGGGGAAAACGCCGTCCACGGTGCGCTCACCCTATGGGCGCTGCACCAGGGATCAAACTCGAGGCCCATGCACGACAGCTCCCCGCACCCTCGAAGTTTTGCTTCGGCTATCCGCGTCGTCGCGGAGGGACAGCGAGGGGAGCGGCGCGCAGAGGAAACACCGGTCTACCGACGCTTCGCCGCGGCGGTTCAGGCCCCGACGTTCGCGGGGCTGCTGATCCACCTGCGCTCGCTCGTCTCCCAGCTCGAGGCCGCGGAGATTCCCTGCAGTTACGCGGGCCTCGCCGCCGACCTCTTCACCTGGCAGGACCCGAGCCGTCGCGCCTCCGTCATGCGCGACTGGGGCCGCCAATTCGCCCGAACCTCTCAACCGATCCAATCCGAAACAGCGTCTGATAAGTGACATCGGACGCGGCAACACGATCACAAACAGCAAGTGAAAGGAAAGACAATGTCTGTCTTCGTTGATATCCACGTTCTCCAGACCCTCCCCCCCTCGAACCCGAACAGGGACGACACCGGCGCGCCCAAGAGCGCGACCTTTGGAGGCGTGAGTCGCATGCGTATCTCCTCGCAGGCAATTAAGCGCGCGACCCGCCAGGACTTTGAGGGGAAGATTTCGGACGGCAACTACGGGGTGCGCACCAAGAAGATCGTCGAGCTGGTCGCCCGCACGATCGGGGAGAAGCGTCCGGACCTGGAACCTCGGGCAGTTGAACTCGCTGAGATGGGTCTGAAGGCGATCGGTTTCAAGCTCACCGAGCCGCGCGGTAAGAAGACCGAACAGGAGCTGAAGGAAGCTGGGTTCCTCGTCTTCCTGTCGGCCAAGCAGATCGAGCACGTCGCTGACGCGCTGATCTCGGTCGCTGAGCAGTCCGATCCCGCGGCGGCCTTCAAAGAACTCAAGCCTCGCGGCTTGGTTGATACAAACCACTCCATCGACATCGCACTGTTTGGGCGCATGGTCGCAGAACCGAACGCCCTCAACGTCGACGCCGCCTGCCAGGTCGCCCACGCGATCGGCGTTGGGGCGGTCGAGCGCGAGTACGACTACTACACGGCCGTGGACGACGAGAAGAAGCGCAGCGACGAGGCCGATGAGGGAGCGGGAATGATCGGTACGATCGAGTTCGCCTCGGCCACGGTGTACCGCTACGCGACGATCAACGTGGACCTGCTGCGCGAGAATCTCGGGGATGATGCCGTCGCCGACCGCGCGATCGAACTCTTCGTGGACAGCTTCGTGCGCTCCATGCCGACCGGCAAGATCACCACCTTCGGGAACCGCACCCTGCCCGACGCGGTCCTCGTCCAGGTGCGCGCCGACCAGCCGATCAACATGAGCGGGGCCTTTGAGGAACCCATCGTTTCGGACCGAAGCGGCTTTGCTGGCCCGGCGGTTGAGCGTTTCGTCGAGTTCGAGTCCCAGCTTCGTGACCTCACCGGCCTTGACGCCGTCAGATCTCTCGTTTCGTGGACCACGCCTCGTGGAGCGGACTTCGGAGCGCTGGGCAGCCAGGTAAAGCTTGTCGACCTCGGCGGGGCAACCGTGGAAGCGGTGCGGGGAACGCGATGAGCGCGGTACTCGTCTTGAGACTGGCTGGCCCCATGCAGTCGTGGGGGGCCACCAGTCGGTTCACGCGCAGGTCGACGGAGGCTTTTCCCACGAAAAGTGCGCTGGTCGGTCTGCTCGCAGCGGCGCAGGGCCGGAGGCGCAGCGATCCGATTGAGGACCTGGCCAAGCTTCGCGTCGCGGTGCGGGTCGACCAGCCGGGGCACTTGCTCCGCGACTTCCACACGGCCCACAGGGGGGACACGCCGATGCCGTTGTCCGAGCGCTTCTACTGGGCGGATGCTACATTCGGCGCATTCATCGAGGGACCCGGGGAACTGATCGACGGGCTTGCCCGGGCGATCACGCGCCCCGCGTTCCCCCTCTATCTCGGGCGACGCTCGTGTCCTCCGACATTGCCGCTTCGTCTCGCCGTCCGCGAGAGCAGTGCGTGGGATGCCGTCCGCGAAACACCTTGGTTGGCTTCCAAGTACTACCAGAAGAAGCTGAGCCACGAGCGGTGCGTTCCGATTCGTGTCGTCGCAGATCAAGGAATCATCCCGACCGAGGTGGGTGCCTCCTCCGAACACACTCTTCAGGATGTGCCGGTCAGCTTCGATTCGGAGCACCGCAGGTACACGCTGAGGACCGTCGAGGAGACGAGAGTCGACCTGGAGAACCCCGAGTACGTGCCTGCAACCCCTCAGGGCGACCCCGGCCTCGTCCACGACCCGATGGAGGTGCTCTGATGTTCCTGACACGCATCTACCTCAACCCGCATCGCAGGGGAGCGAGGCGGCTCCTTCGGAGCCGTCAGATCCTGCACGCGGCCGTCTTAAACTGTTTCCCTCCAGGGGCCGTCGACGCGAGCGAGGCACCCCGGGTGCTCTGGCGCCTGGACCGCCCCGCCGACGTACGGCGGGCGAGCCGTGAAGGCAGTCCTCAAGTGGGAAGTCCGTCGTACGCGCTTTTCGTCTCGAGCCCGGTTCCTCCCGACCCCTCGCACATTGTCGAGGAGGCCGGTTACGCAACCGATGGGGGAGTCGTCGTCCGCGAGCTGGATGGCTTCCTCGACCGGCTTGAGGCCGGTCAACGCTGGGGTTTCCGCCTGTGCGTCAACCCCACATTCAGGGAAGCCGGCCAGGTCAACGGGCGCGGCCAGAAGAAGGTTCTCGCGCACGTTACCCAGGACCAGCAGACGCAGTGGGTCCTGGACCGTGCGGGGCGTTGCGGCTTCCGGGTGGTTTCCTCCGCCGAGTACGGGGGAGACCTGCCCGTCCTGGAGGACTCGGTCGGTCAGCGCGTCGACGGAGCGAACCTGCTGATCAACGGGGTGGAGCGGAGTACCGCCGAGTTTAGCCGCGGTGGGAAGCGCGTGACCCTGGCGCTCGCAACCTTCGAAGGCGTCCTCGAAGTGACGGAGCCCGAGGCGCTGCGCCGCCACCTCGTCCATGGGATCGGCAGAGGAAAAGCCTACGGATGCGGCCTCATGACCCTCGCCCGGCCATGAGACCCATCCCCGGGGTGAGGCCACCAGACCCGAAAGACCTGGTGCGCGTCCGCGACCGCCTGACGTTCCTGTACGTCGAGCGGTGCACGATCAACCGCGACTCGAACGCGATCACCGTGGCCGACGGGCATGGCATCGCCCACGTCCCAGCGGCGGCGCTGTCCGTGCTGCTGCTGGGGCCGGGGGTCCGGATCACGCACTCGGCGGTGTCGGTCCTCTCCGAGAGCGGCTCAACCATCGTGTGGGTCGGCGAGAACGGGGTGCGCTACTACGCGCACGGCACGCCGCCCTCGCGTTCCTCTCGTCTTCTGGAGGCGCAGGCGCGTGCGGTCAGCGACCCCGCGATGAGGCTCTCAGTCGCCCGCAACATGTACCTGATGCGTTTTTCGGGCGAGGACGTGTCCAAGCTGAGCCTGCAGCAGCTGAGGGGACGAGAGGGTGCGCGGGTGCGTCGGCTGTACCGGCAGCATTCACAGCGCACCGGGGTTCCCTGGGACCGGCGTGAGTACGACCCCGAACACTTCGAGGACGGCTCGGTCGTCAACCAGGCGCTGTCGGCGGCCAACTCGGCGATCTACGGGGTCGTTCACGCGGTGATCGTCGCGCTGGGCTGCAGCCCGGGCCTGGGGTTCGTGCACAACGGCACGTATAGGTCTTTCGTGTATGACATCGCAGACCTGTACAAGGCAGACCTGACCATCCCGATCGCCTTCGACGTGGCCGCGTCGCCGACAGACGAGGCCGTGGGTACCTCCGCTCGCAAAGCCGTCCGTGATGCTATCCGAGAGTTCCGGCTCCTGGAACGATGCGTCTCAGACATTAGGGGACTGCTCTCCGTGTCCGGTGCCTTGGAGGCGCAAGACGAGGAGGATCTAATCGTCGACGACCTGCGATTGTGGGACGACCGGGAGGGCACGGTGGCTGCGGGCGTCTCCTACGAGGAGAGTGACTCCTGGTGATCGTGCTCGTCCTTTCGGCCGTCCCCGAGGGTTTGCGCGGGCACGTCACCCGGTGGCTCATGGAGATATCGCCAGGAGTGTTCGTAGGCACCCTCAGTGCTCGAGTGCGTGAACGCCTGTGGGCTATCGTCACCGAAAACATGAAGACCGGCCGTGCCGTGTTTTCCCCGCGCGAGCGGGGATGAGCCGATGCCGGCGGGTGTGAGGAGGCGCTTGTCGAGGGTTTTCCCCGCGTGAGCGGGGATGAGCCTGCCAGAGATGACGCCGATAACGGTGGAGATCAGTTTTCCCCGCGTGAGCGGGGATGAGCCTGCTCGACGATGCGTCGACCGAGCGGGCCGCCCGTTTTCCCCGCGTGAGCGGGGATGAGCCGCTTCGCTGAGCGAGCGCCCAGGGCGATCGGGTGTTTTCCCCGCGTGAGCGGGGATGAGCCCATCTTATTGAGGGCCGCCTGGCGATCCTCGGCGTTTTCCCCGCGTGAGCGGGGATGAGCCTGGGCTTAAAACGCCCTTGCGTGACGTTGTGCGGTTTTCCCCGCGTGAGCGGGGATGAGCCCCAGGGTTAATAGCACCGACGGTCAGTTCCGTAGTTTTCCCCGCGTGAGCGGGGATGAGCCCGGCGTGGCATCGATTACATCTGGGTGTCGTGCGTTTTCCCCGCGTGAGCGGGGATGAGCCGTAACCCCCCACCCCATGCGCCGCAGTCGACCTGTTTTCCCCGCGCGAGCGGGGATGAGCCCCGTCGGCATTTTGCACCGTTGGTTTTGCACCTGTTTTCCCCGCGCGAGCGGGGATGAGCCCCTCGCCGACGGCGTCGACCCCGCCGCCGCCGCGTTTTCCCCGCGCGAGCGGGGATGAGCCCTCACGACGCGCGCCCCGATTAAGCCCCCAGACGTTTTCCCCGCGCGAGCGGGGATGAGCCGGCCCGTTCAAGGCCAGTCAGAAAAACCGACTTGTTTTCCCCGCGCGAGCGGGGATGAGCCGGGACCGAGTAGCGGTCATCGTCGATACCGCCGGTTTTCCCCGCGTGAGCGGGGATGAGCCCGCCCGCCCGCACACCAGCCCCGCAAGGACACAGTTTTCCCCGCGCGAGCGGGGATGAGCCACCGCGCGCGCTCGCCGAAGCCGAGGACGAGGTTTTCCCCGCGCGAGCGGGGATGAGCCGCACGCCGAGGCGAACTTCTATCTCACGGCGTTGTTTTCCCCGCGCGAGCGGGGATGAGCCCTAGATAGGGAAGGGCCGGGCGGGGAGTCTGGCGTTTTCCCCGCGCGAGCGGGGATGAGCCGACCGGCTCGCCGGTCTCGTAGAAGACGCCTCCGTTTTCCCCGCGCGAGCGGGGATGAGCCCGACTGGCTCGCCCTCGCCGACAGCCTCGACCCGTTTTCCCCGCGCGAGCGGGGATGAGCCGTGGATCCTCAGGATGATCCGTCAGGGTTTCCTGTTTTCCCCGCGCGAGCGGGGATGAGCCGTGGATCCTCAGGATGATCCGTCAGGGTTTCCTGTTTTCCCCGCGCGAGCGGGGATGAGCCTAGTCAAACAGGAGCGTGCCGTGGGGTTCTCCTGTTTTCCCCGCGCGAGCGGGGATGAGCCCTCATGATCGACCGCGACGGCGAGGCGGGCGGAGTTTTCCCCGCGCGAGCGGGGATGAGCCGCTTCAGGGCGTCGTTCGTTTCGAGGTTGAGCCGTTTTCCCCGCGCGAGCGGGGATGAGCCGATCCTTCAACTTTGAGGAAACAGGGTTCTCAAGTTTTCCCCGCGCGAGCGGGGATGAGCCGATCCTTCAACTTTGAGGAAACAGGGTTCTCAAGTTTTCCCCGCGCGAGCGGGGATGAGCCGAGCCAGATTGAGAGCATGATAGGTGTGGATACGTTTTCCCCGCGCGAGCGGGGATGAGCCGGTCGCGCCGTCCTGGTTCGCGGTGAGCAAGTGGTTTTCCCCGCGCGAGCGGGGATGAGCCGGCAGTTCAGACGCATCCCCCGACGGATGCCACGTTTTCCCCGCGCGAGCGGGGATGAGCCTCATCCCATGGATGAGGTAAGCCTCATCGCGGCGTTTTCCCCGCGTGAGCGGGGATGATCCCGTGAGGTCACTCATTCCATCGAACGCGACATCGTTTTCCCCGCGTGAGCGGAGATGAGCCACTCATCGTCGCCGCGTACGAAGCGCGCGTCCCATGGGCGGACATTTGTCTGGCCACGGGGTTGACTTGGCAGGCGGCGTACAACGCCTACCAGCGAGCCATCAAGCGCTGGACGCGCGAGTGATCACTTCTTGGTGAGCACGTAGTCAACCTGGCCGGGCTTCCACTCGAGCAGGCCACGCTTGTGCTCGCTGATAATGACCCAGCCGTCGGCGACGAGGGCGGCGAGTTTCCGCGCGCCGCTCTTCGTGCGGATATCGAGGGTGATGCGTTTTGTGCGGGGCATCGTTGCTCCTAGCATGGCGGGTGGTGCTGTCAACATGAAAATAGCATGTGTGTCAAGCTTGGGACAAACTTCACCCACTTCATGGGTGACAGTATCACAATTTGCTTGTCGTTGCTACTTGATTGCGTATGCTGAGGCGCGGTGGGCGATGTTTTCGACGACCAGGCCGGGGAGTGGTTCGGGCATGTGGTTGATTTTGCACTTGCGTCGCCACTCAATTGATCCGTCGGCATGTACCCAGACGATGCCGATTGATACGTCAATGACTGGGCTTGTGTCGAGGAGACCGGCGGGTACGGCGTACAAGAATCGGTGTGTGACACGCTTCCGGGGGCGAACCTTCGCCCACGTCTCGCGCCTGGCGTCGGCTCTACTGACCTTGATCTCGATAGCAGTGCGGATCTGGTTTTCCTCGCGTGAGCGGGGATGAGCCCAACATGCAGACCATTACGATCGAGTGCCACCCGTTCGCCCTCCACAACCGGAGCAGACAGGGGAGACCGGCAAAGGCGTGTGCCCGTCACGCCGCACTAGCGGAAGGGAATCCCGTAGGGATCTAGTTGCGTCGGTGGGCGTCGTGGGCGTATGGTTGCCGGTTCGCACAATCTCGGCCACAAGAGGGAAACGTGAGCACGGGAGAAGTAGTGGCGATCCGCCCTTGGATCGCCAAGGTTGGCAGCGCGTATCGGCGGGAGGTGAACTCGGGAACCTGCGAGCTGTGCTTTGCTGAATGGACGGCTACGATCCGCGACGTCAGCTTCGGGCTGGACGCCGCCGACGATGACTCCGCCACGGGGGCGATCAAGACGCGTCCCGAACTGTTGCCGGCTGCCTTCGAGCACCTTCGCTCGGGATGGTCGTCGCTTGAGCGGCGGCCCCTCGCTTTGCGCGCGACTTTCGGCGCGCGACCGCGGTGAGCCTCGTTCACACCGGCACTACACCCGATCGGTATGCATAACACCCCTTCTGATCGGGTGCAACGCCCCCCAACGGGTGCAGCGTCCCCCAACGGGTGCAGCGTCCCCTAACGGGTGCAACGCCCCCCAACGGGTGCAACGCCCCCCAACGGGTGCAGCGTCCCCCAACGGGTGCAGCGCCCCCCAACGGGTGCAGCATCCTATAATCCGCAACGATTGTGATGGCGCCGACGTCGACGAGGAGTGGTGAATCGGTCTGACGTGGTGGGGGTGGCGACGTGCCGGCGGCCTCGATCTCGGCGCAACAAAAAGCCCCGAAGCGTGAGCTTCGGGGCTAACTGGTGGCTCCGACCGGCGTCGATCCGGTGACCTTTCGATTTTCAGTCGAACGCTCTACCAACTGAGCTACAGAGCCAAGACCTGAACCGAAACGGTCTGGTCGGCGACCCCGACGGGACTTGAACCCGCGACCTCCGCCGTGACAGGGCGGCGCGCTAACCAACTGCGCTACGGGGCCTTACAACAGGTAAGACCTATTGAGTTATGCCGTTCACGCGCGCGACCGGCTGGTACCCCCAACGGGATTCGAACCCGTGTCGCCGCCGTGAAAGGGCGGTGTCCTAGGCCGCTAGACGATGGGGGCCTGCTTGGCCGTCGAACTGGCGTCCGAAGACGGGAGTTAGCTTAGGCAGAACCGGCCCCTCACGTCAAAACGGGGAGGCGTGACGCCTGACACATTACCTGATAAGGTTGGGTTCTCGTGGAACGTCCAGGATTTAACCAGGTAGCGGACCTACGCTTAACCGTATGACTATGACATCAGCACTTGGCCCCTTTGTGCAAGCCTCCTCCTCGCTCACGCAGGTGGTCGCAAGCCCACAGTCCGGGGCCGAGGTAGCGGTCGTGACCACCATCGACATCACGCTCCTCATCCTCGGCCCGATTCTCGGCGCCATCGTCGGCGTCGTCGTTTCGGTCGTCCTATCCGCCCTGGGGCGTAAGGCACTCGCCAAGTCGGCCACCGCCTCGTCGATCTTGAGACGGATACACCAGCCCGCCTACTTCACCTTCGCCGCCTGGGGAGCCTGGGTGGGCGAGGGGATCGCCCTGGTCAACCCCGGCCTCTCCGACTGGGAGGGCACCTCGGTCACCACCTTTCTTATGCACATCCTCCTCGTCGTCGGTCTGGCCTTCCTGACCTGGATGGCGTACGCGGCCGCCTGGGTGTTCGAGGACGCCGCAAAGGCTCGCCAGTCGGCCGACAAGGGGCGCTCGCGCCGCTTCGAAACGCAGGCGCAGGTCTTTCGCAGGCTGACCCAATCCATCATCGTTGGCGTCGGCATCGTGGCCATCATCGGCACCTTCGAGGCGGCCCGCCAAGCGATGACCACCCTCCTCGCGTCGGCTGGCCTCCTTTCCGTCATCGTTGGCCTCGCGGCACAGCAGACCCTCGGCAACGTCTTCGCCGGCCTCCAGTTGGCCTTCACCGATGCGATCCGTGTCGGCGATGTCGTCGTCGCCGGCGACAAGCAGGAAACCGGCTCCGTCGAGGAGATCACCCTGTCCTACGTCGTGGTGCGCATCTGGGACGAGCGACGCCTCATCGTTCCGTGCCGCTACTTCACCACCACGCCCTTCGAGAACTGGACGCGCCGCGCCGCCGCCCAGCTGGGGACGGTCGAACTCAAGCTTGACTGGACCGCCCCGATGAGCCTGATCCGCGCCAAGGTCGAGAACCTCCTGGACGCCACCGACCTGTGGGACGGGCGCACCTGGGGCGTCCAGATCACTGACTCCGACGAGTACACGGTCACGGTGCGGGTCCTCGTCTCGGCCAAGCACTCGGGCGCCCTGTCGGACTTGCGCGCCTACCTGCGCGAACAGCTCATCGCGTGGATCGTCACCGAAGAGCCGTGGGCGCGCCCCGCGCAACGCATCGAACCCCGCAAGACGGTCACCGTCGAATACGACAACAGTCGCGAACGCATCGCGCGTCTGGCCTCCGAGCTCGCCGGAATCTCCGGCGTGAACGAGTCCGCGCCCACCACTGGTGCCCCCTCGCGAGGAGACGGGCGCGCAACGGCCGAATCCGCCACCGGCGGGGCGGCGTCCGCGGCACCCGGTGCTGCGGAGAACGACCCGCAGGCAGGAGTCCTCCACGATGCCGCCCACGCCGCACGCATGGTTGCCGCTCGCCGCAAAGCGAAGCGAGCCCGCCGGCGCGCCATGGCCGACCGCCAGCGTGCCCTCGCCGAAGGTGGCCACTCGCCGGATGAAACACAGGTCCTCTCCAAGTCCGCGCTGCGCAAGATCATTGAGGCTGCTGCCAGGCCCGCCCAGCAGGCCGCCCAGACCCGGCCCGCGCCTGCCGTCGGCCGGGGTGAGCGCTTCTTCTCGGGGTCAGCGGACGCCGACGAACGCGCCGCCGCCCTGGAAGGCCCCGGCGAGGAGGCATACGCCGAGCGCGAGGCCGATTCACGCCGGGCCCGCGACCGTCGAGAGGGTAGAGGCGGCCGCGCCGCCCTCGATCCCGAGGTGACGACCGCGCTCGCCGCGGTCGGCGTCGAACCCGTCGATGCCGACGCCGCGGCCGCGAGCGGGGAGCCATGCGAACGCGAGGGCAACGAGAACGCCGCTCTGGCTCCCGCGAACGACGCCGTGACCGATCAGGCCGCGCCCGCAGACGAAAGCGATCCCGAGGCGGCGATCGGCGCAGAAGAGACGGTCGGCGACGAGACCGGCTCCGCCGCGGAGGCCCTCCGAGCACAGCCGTCCGCGCCCGAATCCGTCCCCGCGACGCGGGACGCCTCCGCCGAGCCGGAGGATGGCGTCGACGAGTCCTCGACAAGGGCCTCCGAGAGGGACGGCGCGCCCCACCAGGCCGGACCTGCGGACGAGAGCGGCGAGGAGACGGTCGATGCCTCGCCCCAGGCGCCGACCTCGCCGGACCAGCAGGAGACCACGCCGATTCCCGCGCGCGAAACCTCCGTCAAGCACCCCGTCCAGGTGCCCCCGCCCGAGCGCACCGGCCGCCCCGTCATGACGGACACGGTGCAGGCGCTCAGCCCCGCCCTCGTCCCTCCGCCCGCCCCCACGCCCGCCGAGATGGCCGCGTCACGAGACGAGGCCGAGGACGCCGACCAGCCCGACGTTCACCCCGGCTGGTACGCAGTCGCCGAGGAGGCGCGCCTGGACGCCGAAACGCGCCCCACGCCGAGGATCACGCCGCAGCGCGTGTCCATCATGGACTTCTTCCCCTCCCCGGCCCCCGGTGAGCGCGTCGCCGAGGCCCTGCGGGCCGAGGCCTCCCCCGCTGAGGAGCCGCACGAGGAGGCTCGCCCCGTCGGCGCCGCCTCCCCTGAGGAGGCGCAGGCCGGGGCGCGAGAGGAGGCCAGCAGCGCCCTCGCCGAGGCCGAGAGTGCGTCCGACGCCGACGCCGCTTCCTCGGAGGAACCGGATGCGGCTACCCCCAAGGATGAGCGCGCCGCCGACTCCACTGAGGTCCTCCCCGCGCTCGACACCACCCGGACCATGCCCGCCCTCGACGGCCAGCAAGCCCCGGAGGAACAACCCGCCCTCGACGACACGCTCATCATCCCCGCGTCGGCGGATCGGCAACCCCCCGGCAACGCGGCGTCTGCCCGCAAGACCCCGGCCAAGAAGTCGGGCGCCAGCAAGGGAGCCGCCAAGAAAGCGGACCCGGCGAAGGGGAGCGGTGCGAAAACACCGACAAAGAAGACCTCGGCCGCCGCGAAGGCCCCGGCCAAGAAGAGCGCGGCGAAAAAGAGCACCGCGAAGAAGGCCCCGGCAAAGAAGGGCACCGCGAAGAAGAACACCGCCACAAAGAAGAGCGGCCAGAAGACCTCCAGCGCAAAGCCCGCCACCAACGAGTGACGGGGACCGGTGAGCGGGCGATGGCCTCGCCCGCGAGGCCCGCTCGAGGAAACCACGCCGCCCGTGCCGGCGCGCGAAACATGCGCAGGCGCGGGCGGCGCGGGACAATGGGAGCATGAGCAACACCGACCCCGCCGCCCGTACCGACGCCGAATGGAAGAGACTCCTCAGCCCCATGCGCTACCACGTGCTGCGCGAAGCTGGCACTGAGCGTCCCTTCACCGGCGAGCTCCTCGACGAGTCCCGGGTCGGCACCTACTCGTGCGCCGCCTGCGGATCCGCGCTCTTCGATTCCGACACAAAGTTCGACTCGGCCTGCGGCTGGCCCTCCTTCTTCCAAGCCCACGAAGGCGCCACCACCGAGCGCGTTGACACGAGCCACGGCATGACACGAACCGAGGTGCGCTGCGCGACGTGTGGCTCCCACCTCGGCCACGTTTTCCCGGACGCCCCGGGACAACCCACCGGCATGCGCTACTGCATGAACTCCGCGGCTCTCACCTTCGCCCCGGCCCAGTGAGCGCGCCCGCTCCGCGTCCCGTCACCGACCGTATCCCGCCCCAGCTCTACATCGTCGGCTCCGGCCTCATCCAGTACGTGGGCGCGGCGCTCGCGGTCATCGCCTTCGCCTCCGTCGAACCGGCCTCCGTCGCGTGGTGGCGCGTCCTGACCGGCGCGGTCGTTCTCCTCGCCTGGAAACGCCCCTGGCGGGGTGGCCTCACGCGCTCCGACCTGGTGGTCTCCGCGCTCTTCGGCGTCATCATCGTGACCATGAACTCATCGTTCTACGAGTCGATCGCGCGCATCCCCCTGGGAACCGCCGTGTCCATCGAGTTCATCGGCCCCGTCGCCGTCGCCGTCATCCGAGGCCGTGGCTGGCGGCCGCGCATCGCCGCGGTTCTCGCGTTCGCGGGCGTTGCGTGCATCGGCGGGCTCGCCCTCGACCTGAGCGTGCCGAGTGTGCGCGTCGGCGTCGCCTGGATCCTCCTGGCGGCCCTCGCCTGGTCGGCCTACATCGTCGTCGGGCAGAAGGCATCGACCACGCGTGACGGGGTGACGAACCTGGCGCTCGGTTGCGCGTGGGGCACCCTGTTTTTCGCGCCCGTCCTTGGGCCGGGCGCGATCGCGGCCACGGTCTCGTGGAAGCTGATCGCGATCGTTATCGGCGTGGGTCTGCTGTCCACCGCGATTCCCTACACTTTCGAGGCGCTCGCGATGCGACGCCTGGCCGCGTCGACCTTCGCGCTGTTCGCCGCTATCCTGCCAGCCACGTCTGCCCTGGTCGGGGCCGTCATGCTGCGGCAGATTCCCGGCGTATTCGAGTTGATCGGCCTGGTCCTGGTGTCGGTTGCGGTCTGGCTGGCCTCGCGCGCGTAGGGACCGAGCAAAGGGCGCTGAGTGGGCATATAGCAATGAGGCGCGCGTACTGTATAGGTTGCGACGATCCCGATAGGGGATTGCGTTCTGGATTAGTAACCTATCCAGAACGAGTAGGCGATCTGCGCGGTGTCAGAATTTAGCGCGTGCATAATGCTGGAGCATGCGTGCATCTGATGTGCGCATCAACGGGGCCTGCTCGGTGCTGATGGATACGTGGTCTTCTTTGTACGCCTTGTTTTGTTACAAACGTCGTCAAACCACCCCCTTTTCAAAGGAGGTTTAGCGCTTTGTGTTACAAACGTCGTCAATCTGCCGACAAAACAGCCGAAACTAGGTGATTTCAGGCGTGAATGACGACGTTTGTAACATCCAGGTGCGGAGAAGGACTGATATTGCTGCGGATTGACGACGTTTGTAACAAGACTTGGGCACGTCAACCTTCCGAGGTGTGGTCAAGCGCTGTGGAGTGGTGTACTCGTTTTGTGTCCTTCGGGTTGGGTTACGCGCTGAGTTGGAGTGTGAGTTCCTCCTGTTGGCCGGCTTGGGGTGTTGTGCCAGTCTTCTCGCGATCTTCCTCGCCCTAAGAGACCTCAGTCGAGGTTGAGCCGACGCGGCGTGCGCGCGCCGCCGCGGGCGATCACCCAGAAAGCGAACCATGCGCCGACCGAGCCGACGATCATGACGAGCACCATCGGCACGGCGCTGTCGCCGCCCGAGGTTGCCAGGGGAGCGGCGATGCCGTTCGCGATCGACTGACACACGCCCATGACGGACGAGGCCGTGTCCGCGTGCTCGCGCGCCTCACTCATGGCCCGCGCGCCCGCGTTGCCGAAGATGAACGCGTTCGCCGTCATGATGAGCGCGAAGCCCACGCACGTGAGGATCAGCGGCAGGTCGAGGAGGAACGTCGAGATCGCCAGCGTGACCACACCGGTCGCCGCGATCGTGAGGCCCGTGATGATGAGGGTGCGCGGCGTGAAGTGCGAGATCAGGCGCACGTTCACCAGCGCGAAACCGGTCGACAGCAGCGCGTTGAACGCGAACACCCACGCGAAAGCCATGGGGGAAAGGCCCAGCGGCCCCTGCAGCACGTACGTGGCGTTCGAGATGTAGCCGAACATGCAGAAGCTCGAGAAGGCGTTGGTCAGCATGAAGCCCACGAAGGGGCGGATACGCACGACCTGGACGAGGCCCTGGAAGAACCTGGAGATGCCGCCGGGATGGCGGCGCTCCTTGGGGAGGGACTCGGGCACGACGAACCACGCGAGGGCCGCCATCAGTAGGGTGAAGGCGGCGAGTGCCCAGAAGACGACCCTCCATGTCGCGTGTGTGATGATGAATGCGCCGATGACGGGGGCGAGCATCGG
The DNA here is from genome assembly GCF_024584435.1 of Schaalia odontolytica. Lineage (GTDB taxonomy): Bacteria > Actinomycetota > Actinomycetes > Actinomycetales > Actinomycetaceae > Pauljensenia. The sequence goes on along the minus strand of NZ_CP102197.1, from coordinate 1,629,586 downwards.
CGCAAAGCCGACGATCGCCTGGATGAGGCTCATCGCGCGCGCCAGCATCTTGCCGTGCGCGACGTCGACGAGGATCGCGCGCGCCACCGAGGAGGCGATGCCGCCGCCGAGGCCCTGGAAGACTCGGCCCACGAGGAGCACCCAGATGCCCGGCGCAAACACGCAGATCATGGAGCCGACGAGGGCGATGATGCCGCCCGCGACGATGGGACGGCGGCGCCCGATCTGGTCCGAAATTGCACCGCCCAGGACCTGGCCGGTCGCGAAGCCGACGAAGAAGGTCGTGAGCGTGAAGCCGAGCATCGTCGAGTTCGTCGCCAGGTCCACCGTGATCTGCGGGAACGCGGCCGAGTACATGTCGGTCGCCATCGGCGGCACGGCGTTTTGGACGGCCAGCGTGATCAGCAGGGCAACCGTGAGGGCCCCGCCGATGATGCCGCCGCGGTCCGGGGTGTCGTTAGTCGCCATGGTGTGATTGTGCACCCTTTGGGGCGCAAAATAGATGACTCGGTTGGATATTTGACGCATCTCGCACGTTTGACTCCCCCCGACCTGCGCAGATGTGGTGCAGCTGGGGTCGTTCAGTTGAAGGGCAACCGAGTCTGCGCGGCGCTCACTCCCCGTCTGTGCGTGCCTCCAGCGCGTCCGCCGCGGCCTCAATGTCCTCGCGCGTGGGACACGAGGCCGGGCCGGGCATGGTCGAGGCCAGGGCGCCTGCGCAATTCGCCAGAAGGATGCACCGCTCGAGGGGGTAGCCGAGCGCGAGGGCGGCAGCCAGGACGCCGTAGCGTGCGTGCTGGGACCCCAACGGATCCGTCGGTTCGACGGTTGGTGCGGGGAATCGGGTGACGTACGAGACCTCTGAGGTCTTGGCGCGCAGTGGGCGCGCGAGGTAGGACTCTTCTGTCGCTGTGTCGATGAGTGTGTAGCGACCAAACATGTGTTCGACGAAACCGGCGGCGCGCTCCGGGTCCTGACTGGCATCAAAGGCCGAACGATCTTGCACGATCGGCTCGCATAGCCCCTGCACTCCCCGCTGATGCAGCACCATAATTACGTTGTCTTTGGGAAGACATGCAGGACCGGTCTCATACCTCGATGCGTCTAAGACGACGCGCACGTGCTCCGGCAGGTGATTGAGCGCGTTCTCGGCAGCGGAGAGAACCTCCCGAGAGCGCTTCACGGTGCCGTCGACGAACAGGACATCTGAGGGGCCCAGCGTGCGGGTAGCCTCATCCCATGCGTGCTTGGGAACATTCTCGATGAATGAGATCTTCGTTCGGTACGGGTCTCCGATAACGTTCGACTCGTATCCGTTATCGCACCCCCTCACACGTGGACCTGCGTCGATGACCCCCTCGCGAGCCAGAGCCTCGGCGATGATCGAGGCGCGGGGCCCCTCGCCGATTGGGCTGAGGCTCACGACCTCGATGCCCATGGCGCGGGCGGCGCGCATTGCCGTGAAAGAGACGTCGATATGGACTCCCTCACGGGAGGCCCACTCGTCCCCGCTGGGCAGAGGGTCATCCGCGGACTGTCGGGCGTGCCTCAGCGTCAGCTCGTTCATGAAGACGACGCGACCTGCGGGCGCATCGCCCCTGGCCGGTCCGAGCGGGGTCGGTGTGCTCTCCGGCTCGAAGGGCGCAGCTCGAGTGAGAACGGTCGACCCGGGGGCCTCGAAGGAAGACCAGCCACCGCTGGAATAGTGCGAATCCGAGTGTCCGACAGCCCGCCGTAGCCAGCTCTCGGGGGCGGGAGGACGCAGCTCGAGCAACTGCCCGGTGACCCCTAGCAGATCGAGGTGAGAGTCCCGCTCCACCCGTTCCATCAAGCGGTGAGAGAAGTAACGACCGGGTGGTGAGAAATTGGACAGAAGCTCCGAAATGATGCGCAGCAGCCTCGGCTCCCCACACATCTCACCCAACGTGGAGGTGGACGTCGAATCGTAGCGGTCACCAGAGACGAGGAAGGCCAATGGGATGAGGAGAGACGACGGGGTATGGCCGGAGAGTTTGCGAGTCAACGGGCTGATGGGCGAGTAGCTGCCGACCCACACGGAGTTGGCTTGGAAGTTCAATGCTTGCCGCGTGGACGTCAGGACATCGGGGCCTTGTTCGGGCTCACCGCGCTGTGTCATATCGGAGACGATCTGGACAGCCTCGACCAGGTGAATGTCGCGAGATTCGATGGATAAGGACACCGCCGTCGCAAGAAGTGCAGCTGCCTGGAACTGGTTTCGAGTCGCGCATCCGCACGCCGCCCACACGGTGTCTGCGAGGGCTTCGGGGGCAAGCATCGACATCGCAATGCCGATGGGTACCGCGCACAAGAGACGATCAAGCGCGCTCACGGCGGGCGCTTGCCACTCGCCGGAACGAATGGCGTGGGCACCACTGGGGCCTCGCGTCAGCTGCGTGGCGATGGCCATGGCCTGCCTCGTTACCTCCGATACCGTTTTTGTCGGCGTGTCCGAGGTAGCAGGGTTGGCCATATCCGCGCGGACAAGAGCTGCCATAGCCGCGAATGCGCGGGGGAGTCGTGAATCCATTCTCGTTTCTCCTTGTCAGCCCTGGTCGCGGGCAGTAGTTCGGCCGCCGCAGCCTCAAGCGAATCGCGGGTCGGTAGCGAGGTCGGCGTGGCGAGCGCAGCCGCGCAATTCGCTAGCAGAATCCCCCGCTTGACGGGTATGCCGAGTGCGAGGCAGGCCGCCAGCGTTGCGGAGTGGATGCTGGCGGTTTCCACGTTCTGGTTCTTGGTGAGTGGGGGTGCAGCAACTCGTGTGACGTAAGGCCGGATGAAGCGGTTGTCGTCGTGAGTGGGACGCGCGTAGTACACCTGACCATCGTCTGAACGCAGAACGACATAACGCATTGTCAGCATGGCGAGGGCCGCAACCTGATCCTTGAGGTCGTCGTTTTGCTCGTAGAAGGGGAACGGAGGGTAGCTGTCGTTGAAATGCCGGAAAAAGCCGCTAAAACCGGGCGGTTGGGAGGCGCGCAGTGACACGATGACATTGTCGAGGGGAAGGCTTTCGAGAAAGCCCTCGTGAGAGGACGCGTCGAATACGACGCGAGCGTGATCTGGCAGGCCTTTTGTGGCCTGGCGCAGGGCCCGCGTCATCGGTTGTTGGGCGAGCAGCGCGCTGTCGATGCACAGGACATCGGAGGGACCCATCGATTGGATGGCTTCTGCCCACACCCGTGCGGTGCCTTCGGCTAGTGGGCTCTTCGTCGAAACGCTCAGCCGCCAGCCGTTGTCGGCGGTGAAGATCAGTCGGTAGCCGTTGTCAGCCCCCGAGAATCGGGGACCAGCGTCGACGATGCCCTCGCGAGCCAGTGCCTGCGAAATAGCCTCGGCGTTAGGTCCTTCTCCGATCGGGCAGAGGGAAACGACCTCGGCTCCCATGCGGCGCGCAGCGACCAGTGCGCGGAACATGCCGCCCGTGGACTGCCCCAGTTCTTCGGCCCACACGTGCTCGCCGAAACGCGGGTACGTCTCGGAGTGCATGGCCTGGTCGTGGAGCAGCTCGCCGAGAACAAGCACGCGCCCGGTCTGAGATTCGCCTCGGTGCGCGCCGAGTGGAGTGGGTGGGGTGGCAGGCTCGAAGTAGCGTTGGCGGGTGTGCAGGCTCGATGAGGGCTCCTCGAACGAGGCCGGGGCTGAGGGGGCGACCGGCGGCGCAGACCCGCCCGGGGCGAGACCGCCGCTGGGGTAGGGCGTGCGCGTGGCGAGCAGATTTCCTGCGCGATCCACCAGGTTCAGCGGGCATGCGTCCTCAACCCGAGACAACCCGTAGGGGCGCAGGAAGCTCGCTCCTCGAACCGCTCCGACCAGAGCGCCGACGATGGACAGGATCGTGTGGGCCTGGGCGCCGAGACGCAGGGGAGAGGTCAAGAGACGGCGATCCTGGTAGCGCGCGGCCAGGGCAAAAGCAGCCGGGACGATCTGGGTGGGAGAACCTGCGGACCCGATCTGCTCGCTGAGCTGCTCGAGAGAGAAGCCGATGTAGTCGTTGACGTCGCTCGCGATGTTCAACGCCCTGCGAGTCGCGGCTACAACGTCCGGCTCAGGGCTCCACTCGCCGTGAGCCTCCACCGACGACACGACGTCGACTGCTCGCACGAGAGCGTCCTCCACACGGAAGTGTGGACTGTCCAGGCCGATTGACACTGCGGCGGCAACCAGCGCCGTCGCCTGGAAGTCCTGGCGCGTGGGCTCCCGTTTCTGGCTGTTGTTCCACAAGGCGTCCACGAAGGCTTGGGGACTGCCTATCGAGGTGGCGATGCCGAGCTGGACGGCTTCGAGCATCAGGCCACAAAAGCGATCAACGGGTGTCGTGAAGCAGGGGAACGTCGGCTGCTTCGCTGACTCGGTGGCGGCCATCAGAGCAAGAATGCTCTCGCTGAGGGACGACGACTTACTACCCTTATCGACCGCAGTGTCCACCTCAAGTGCCTGACCGTAGAAAAGGCCGACCATCGCCCCGTGGGCACGATCAAAGCGCGGATCCATGTCAGTTTCCCGACTCGCTCAACGCGTCCGCCGCGGCCTCGATGTCCTCGCGCGTCGGGCACGAGGCCGGGCCGACGACTGTCGTGGAAAGCGCGCCCGCGCAGTTGGCGAGCAGGAGCGCCCTGTCCATGGGGACACCCTGTGCGAGCAATGCCGCCAGGGCTCCCGTGTGGGCGTCGCCCGCGCCGTTCGTGTCGACGGCGTCGATGGTCGGGGTCGGGATGTGCACGGCTGATGTTTCGCCATTGGGGCTGGCATAGCGAGCAAAACATGCGCCGGATGCTCCGAGGCGAATCAACGTGTCGTGCCCCAGTGTCTGCGCGAGGCGGCAACTGAGAGAGTCAAACGGCAGGTAGCCGTCAAGTCGTGACCGCTTGGCGATTGCCCTCGCCTCGACGCTGTTCATCGAGATGATCACGTGGCGCGCGGGCAAGCCCTCCGGGATTCCGATGACGGGAGACACATCCAGGACCACGCGCACGCCCTCGGGCAGGACGCGCAGCGCCGCCTCCGCGGCTTCCTTGTTTGCGGGGTGGTCCATGAGGTAGCCGTCGATGCAAAGCACATCCCCCGGGCGCATCGTCTGTACGAAGTCAGCCCACGCGCTCGCGGGCGCCATCGTCTCAGCGCCCTTCGTGGAGATGAAGGTGCGTTCGGCGTCGTGACCAATCAGGGCGACACAGAATCCGTTGTCCACACCATTGACGCGGGGTCCGGCGTCTGTGATTCCCTCGCGAGCGAGGGCGGCCACGATCATCGACGCGTGGGGTCCGGCGCCGATCGGGCTGAGAGAGATGGCCTCGGCCCCCATCCGGCGCGCCGCCACGAGCGCGTTGAAGCCGCCGCCCACGTGGGTGCCCCCGTCATTCGCCCATTCGGAGCCGCCGCCGTGAATCGGACGTACCCCCTGAAGGACCAGGTCCACGAGGATCTGCCCCATGAGGACGACGCGGCCCTCCGTGGAATTGGGTGACGAGGCGGGGGCTGACTCCTCGGGGGTCGTCCGCTCGCTCGAAATGTCGGCCCCGTCCGCCGACAACGCATCTGTGTCAGTGCCCTCCTGATGACCGTTAAGTGCCTGATCGCGCAGCTCCAGGAGCTTGCTCGTGATGGGTTGCAGGCCGAGGTGGGAGACCTCCTCGATCATCGAGAGGCTGTCTGTGGGCAGAACCTGAACGCCGAGGGCAGCGCCCAGGATCGCGCCCGCGATCGCGCCGATCGTGTCGGTATCGCCGCCGATGTTGGCGGCGTCCAGGAGGGCCTGCGGCGAGGGATCGCGCGCGAGCAGCGCAAAGGCCATGGGGATCGCGTGCGCCGAGGCCACGGACGTTCCCACCTGCTGGGCGAGGCATTCCAGGGACGACGATGCTGGGTTGATGGACAGCTGCATGGCCCTGCGCGTCGCCGCAACGACGTCCGGGTCGGGGGCCCACGCGCCGCGCACGGGGAGGGAATCGACGAAGGTCAGGGCCTTCCACAGCAGGGACCTCAGATCCGGGGCCGTCGAGCGCGCAGAGTCGATGCCCAGGGACACGGCCGCCGCCACGAGGGCAGCCGACTGGAAGCCCTGGCGCGTCGCGTGCGTGACCTGACAGGAAGACCAGACGGCATCCGCAAAGGCCTCGGGATCGGCCGTCGACATCGCGATACCGATCGGGGTCACGCGCATCGCGGCGCCGTTCGTCGTGCCTTCCCCACCCACGGCGAGCGGGTCCTCGCCCGCCCGCACCCGTTCGAGCGCCGCCTTCGTGGAGGGACCCAACAGGTCGAGCGATCCGCGCCGAATCATCGAATCCTCCCAGGCCAGCAACGCATCGGCGAACTCGCCCGCGTCCAAGGCAACGCGACCCGAGGCCAAGCCCCGGCCTCGTACCAGGAGGGAAGCCACCAGCAGCGCCTGTTCCGTGTCGTCCGTGACCGAACCCGCCGCCATACCGGGCGCGTAGGGCTGGCTCGCGTCCGCGTCAACGAGGCCCGTCACCCTCCCGTAGACGGCGCGAATCTGCTGGGGGGACATTGCCTGGGTCGGCATGCCGAGGGCGTCGCCGAGCGCCAGGCCCGCCAGGGCGCCATACGCGCGCGAAAAACGAGGATCCATGCTGCACCTCCGGCGCGGGCGCGCGCCCGCGAATAGCGTGAACGCCCCGGAAAACCGAGGCGACCAGTAGGCCCAGGGGGACTCGAACCCCCAACCTACGGATTAAAAGTCCGCTGCTCTACCATTGAGCTATAGGCCCAGCAGCCCCATTGTAGGAGGAACCGGTCCCCATGGCACAATCGAATACCCCTCGCCGCCCGGCCATGCTCGATGCGGCCCGGGCCGAAACCATCGTCGGCGACGAAGATCCCGCCGCCCACGCCGCCGTCGCCCACACCGCGGCGTGGGCGCTCATGGGTGTGGGGGATGAGTCCTTCACCGACGCGGACGTCGCGCGTCTGCGCGACACGGTGCGCTCCGTGGGCGTGGATGTCATCGCGCACGCGTGGTCGCGCAGCGCGGAGTTCACCCTCCCCGGGGCGCTGTGGCGCCTCTACCTGCTCCACGAGTGGTATCACCGCGACCCCGGCCTGGTGGAGTCCCGCTACGCGCAGGGGCTGCGTGCGCCCATCATTCAGGGGCTCGAGGCGCCCGTTCAGGTCCGCCCGCTGCGAGCGGTCATGCAGGAGGTCGACGCGCTGCTGCGCGGGGACCTGACCGACGATGACCTGGACGGGGTTCTTGCCCAGGCGTCGCGCGCGATGCGCGTCCTGGCCGCCGGCGAATCTGGCCCCCTGTGGATCGAGGACCCGACCGACCCCCTCGCACACCGCGTCACCATGCGCACCTCCGCGCTGTTGGCCACGGCCGACGAGCTTGACCTCGCCGCACGCGAGGCGGCCTCCGGAACCCTCGACTGACCCCTCGTTCGCAGAGTCGGTGCTGATCCGGGCGTGTCCTGGACGGCCTCGTGGAAGGCCCGAAACGGGGTGAGGTGGCACGCCCGCCAGGGCACGCGAGGCGGCGTGCGACTACCCTGGACCCTATGCCTGCGATGCCAGCCCCACGCCCCCAGCGACTCGTTCGCTCTGCCGGCGCGCTCGTCTGGCGCTTCATGGATCCGGCGCGCCTGGCCGCACCCGGCGAGGTCATTGATCCGGCCGACATCGAAGTCCTCATGGTCCACCGCCCCCGCTACCACGACTGGTCGTGGCCCAAGGGCAAGGCGGAGCACGGGGAGCCTCTGGTTGCTGCCGCCGTGCGGGAGGTTGAGGAGGAAACCGGCCAGGTCGTAACCCTCGGTGCCCCGTTGACGACGCAGCGCTACCGACTCGGTGGCGGGCAAACCAAGGAGGTCCACTACTGGGTGGGAACTCCGGTGTCGGGCGGGCCCGCAGCGTTTGTGCGCGCGCCCGTCGCCCGCGCTCCCCGCACCGAGATCGATCGAGCCGAGTGGGTGGCCCCCGAGCGCGCCGCCGAGATGCTCACCCGCCGAGGCGACCGCCGCCTTCTCTTCGACCTTCTCGCCCGCGCTCGCGAGGGCCGCCTCGTGACCACAACGCTCCTCGTCCTGCGTCCCGGGCAGGGCCTCACCCCGCGCCTCGACGAGGCCGGGGACGTCCACGCGCCCGCCTCTCCTTCCGCTTCTTCCGGCGGCTCCGCGGCACCTGCTGAGGCGTCGGCTCCTTCCGAGCCTCGCCCCGCGCCGACCCCCGCGATGGTTGCGTCCGCTGCGGCCAGGAGGGCTGCCCAGGTGGAGCAGGCCTCGGCGAAGAAGACCGAGAACGCGCCGGAACCCGTCGACCCGCCGCTTAGTCGATTCGGCGTGCGCCAGGCCTTCGACCTCATTGATCTGCTTTCCAGCTTCGGCGTTGCGCGCGCGTTTGCGTCGCCGGCAGCCCGCTCGCGCCAGAGCCTCACCCCGTGGGCGTCGATGGGTGGGGGCTCGGTGACCCTTGTCGAGTCTCTCGACCTGGCCGCCTCCGGCCCGGATGCGCAGGTCGATGCCGAGGCTCGCCTCGGACGCGTCCGTGCCTTCGCGGCCGAGCGCCTGCGCGAGCACGCGGCCCCCACGGTCCTGTCAGTCACGGGTTCCGTGCGTGATGCCATCATCGAGGAAATCCGCGCCTACGCGTCGGCTCCCGTCGCCGGCGCTGAGGCCCCGCGGCTGACGCGCGGCCAGGTCCTTGTCGCCCACGTCGAACACGGCCCCGATGGGCTGGTCGTCGCCGCCCTCGAAACCCACGGCGTCACGACGAAGAATCCCGCCGCTCACACCCGTCGGGGAAACAAGCGCCACTGATGGGCAGGCGCGTGGGTGCGCTCGCCATACGGATGTGGCGGTCCGGCCAGAGCCGAACCGCCACGCGAGCCGCGCGGGTGCGCGTCACATTCCGGAGTCCTTCACCGAAGAGGTGAGCTTCGAATGATCGAGCGGCGTTGCCATGCACACGACCTCGCGGTCTCCGATCGCCCATGTGGTCTTGGTGGGGTACGTCGTGTAGATATCGAGGCTCGATTCTTCGTAGGCCGTGCCGATGTAGCCCTCGAATGCGTCCGCGCACTCGTTCCCCGCCTTCTCTTTCAGGTCGGACTCGGGGGGAAGCTCGGAGTCGGTCAGCTTCAGAATGTGGAAGACCTCTGCATCGTGCTCGGCGGTGCATTCGGTGGTTTCGAAGCGTGAGACACGGTCGCCGTCGGGAACCTGGACGCACTGTCCCACCTCCATCGTGAAAGCGGAGGTGTTGTTGCCAAGGGGGAGGAGGGAACAACCCGACAGGCTGCCGGCGAGGGTGGCAACGGCGGCCGCGAGGGCGAGGCGGCGGGGAAGAGGCAGGGACATGATGCTCCTTGAGTGATGGGTGGGGGCGTCCCGGGAATCGAGGTGTCGCGTGCTGAGGCGCGCGTTCCCGGAGAATGCGCTGATGTTTCCCAAAAACTATAACAATGACGCGACCGAATGGACAAGCTTCGGGTGGTGCCGAGACCGTGCCCGATACCACCCGATGAAGCGGCTCGTCAGGACCAGTTACAAGCCGGAGTCCTTCACGGAACTCGTCAACTTGGAGTGATTCAACGGGCGCGCCAGGCACACGATCAAACGATCCTTCTGCGCCCAGGAGTCTTTCGTGGGAATCATCCACGTGGCATCCAGGGACGAGGTGAGGTAATCGGACCCCACGTAATCGCCGAACGTGGAGATGCACTCGCTTTCCGCCTGCTTGTTCAGCGCGTCGGCGCCCGGGAAATCGCCGTCGGGCGCCGACGTCACGTAGAACACTTCGGCGTCGTGTTCGCGCGCGCACCCCGTCGTCTCGATGGTCGTTGCGGTCGCCTCCGCCGGCAGCATGACGCACTGCCCGACGCGCATGTGCATGACCGATGCGTCCGAGCAGGCGGCCAGCGGCGCCGCGACGAGGACGAGAGTGGCCGCCAGGGAGACGAGGCGAGCGCGTTCCACTAGTGAACCCCCAGCGGTAGAGCAACTGCCAGGTACACGATCGCCGACACGGCTGCCGCGGCGGGGAGCGTGAGGAACCATGCGATGACAATGTTGCCGGCGACGCCCCACCGGACCGCCGAGAAGCGCTTCGTGCATCCCACGCCCATGATCGCGGTCGACACGACCTGGGTCGTGGAGATGGGGGCGTGAATCACGTAGGAGCACAGGTAGAGGATCGACGAGGACACGGCCTCGGCGGTGAATCCGCGCGCCGGATCCAGGTCGATGATCTTGCGTCCGATCGTGCGCATGATGCGCCCGCCTCCGGCCATCGTGCCCAGCGAAATCGCCAGGGCGCCCGAGATCTTGACCCACAGCGGCACGTTCATCTCACCCGTGACGGGATCGAGGATGTTGTGGTGCTCGCCGTAGCCGCCGGCCAGCAGCGCCATGACGATGATGCCCATCGTCTTTTGCGCGTCCTGGATGCCGTGGCCCAGGGCCATGGCCGCCGAGGAGAAACGCTGCGCGGCGCGGAAGCGGCGCATCGTGCGGTGATACTGCGCGTGACGCAGCACCCACAGCACGATCTTCATGGCGATGTAGCCAATGACGAAGCCGATGATGGGGGAGGCGAACATCGGGATCACGACGTGGCTCACGATGCCCCACCAGTACACGACGGTGCCGCTCATCAGGCCGGCACCCACCATGCCGCCGATCAGGGCGTGCGAGGAGGAGGATGGAAGCCCGAACCACCAGGTGATCAGGTTCCAGATGCAGGCGCCCAGAAGCGCGGCGAGGATGATGACCAGGCCCTTTTGCTGCATCGCCGGCAGCGGAGATTCCGCATAGTCGCTGATCGAAATGATGCCCTTACCGACTGTCTTCGCGACGGCCGTTCCCATCATGGCGCCGATGACGTTCATCGTCGCGGCCATGAGCAGCGCGGCGCGAGGGGTCCACGCGCGGGTCGACACGGAGGTCGCGATCGCGTTCGCGGCGTCGTGGAAGCCGTTCGTGTAGCTGAAGAACAGCGCGACGAGGATGACGACGCAGACGAGGATCAGGTTGAGATCCACGGCTCAGGATTCCTTCAGCGCGAGGGACTCGATGACGTTGGCCAGCTCCTCGAAAGCGTCGGCGCAGGACTCGAGGCCCTGAACGATGTCCTTGAGCTTAATGATCGTGACCGCGTCCAGGCCGGAGTCGAAGAGGGCCGTGAGGGTGCGGCGGTAGGCCAGGTCGCCCTCGTTCTCGAGGCGGTTGATCTCGATCCAGTAGTCGCGCATGTCCACGGGCGACTTGAGCTTCGGCATGTTCTCGGCGGTGAGATCCGCGCAGTTCTTGATGACGTCGATCTGAGCGTTGAGTAGGGAGACGAGGGAGGAGGGGATGTCGGCGATGCCGTAGACGACCAGGAGGTCGCCGGCCTCGTCGATGAAGTCGAGGCAGTCGTCGAGGTGGGAGGCGAGGGACTGGAGGTCCTCGCGGTCGAAGGGGGTGATGAACGAGGAGTTGATGCGCTGGATGATTTCGTGGTTGAGCTCGTCGCCGCGGTGCTCGACCTCGTGGAGCTGGTCACGCAGGGCGATGCGCTCTTCGGGGGAGGCGGCGTAAATGTGTGTCAGGAACTCGACGGCCTGCACCAGCTGGCGGGCCTGGGATGTGAAGTCTTCAAAAAAGTCAGGGCCTTGGGTCTTGTTTCGGAATCCCATGGTGTGCTCGGTCCTTCCAATGGTGAATAGCACTGTTGTGCTACCTGCAATCGTCGGTCATGGGGCGGTGCGACTTCAAGTTCAGATGCGCTTTTGTGACCCCGTATCTCGTGTTCTATCTCACGAGGAACGGGTCCGCTTCCCTTTCTTCCCACTGGCGAGACCCGGGGGCGATTGGTCGGCCACGGTACCGCCCGCGTGTGGGCTGAAGGTCCCTTCAGAGCGGGCGGTGTGTGACCCGTTCGACTAGACTCAAGATGTGATCGGGACCAAGCGCCCGCAAGCGTTGGCATTGGTTCCGGCATGATTGATTCTGTCAATCGGGGACGCAGATGCGGCCTCGACAATCCGAAATGCCTCAGGAGGCAAAATGTCCGTGACTGAACAGGATGTGCGTGCAGCGGCTCCGGCCAACGCTCCCGAAGATGTCATCAAGTGGGTTGCGCAAATCGCTGAGCTGACCACCCCTGACGCCATCGAGTTCTGCGACGGCTCCCAGGAAGAGTGGGATCGCCTGACCTCGCAGATGGTCGAAAGCGGCATGTTCACCAAGCTCAACGAGGAGAAGCGCCCGAACTCCTTCCTCGCTCGCTCCAAGCCGTCCGATGTTGCGCGCGTTGAGTCCCGTACCTTCATCTGCTGTGAGAAGGAAGAGGACGCGGGCCCGACCAACCATTGGGCCGATCCCAAGGAAATGAAGGCCACGCTCCGTGAGAAGTTCACGGGCGCCATGAAGGGCCGCACCCTGTACGTGGTGCCCTTCTCCATGGGCCCCCTCGGCGGCCCCATCTCCCAGCTCGGCGTCGAGATCACCGACTCCCCCTACGTTGTCGTCAACATGCGCATCATGACCCGCATGGGTGCTGCTGCCATGGACCTCATCAACGAGGGTCGCGTGTGGGTTCCCGCCGTTCACTCCGTCGGCGCTCCCCTGGAGCCCGGTCAGGAAGACTCCAACTGGCCCTGCAACGACGAGAAGTACATCACCCACTTCCCGGAGACCAACGAGATCTGGTCCTTCGGCTCGGGCTACGGCGGCAACGCCCTGCTGGGCAAGAAGTGCTTCGCGCTGCGTATCGCCTCGACGATGGCGCGCCGTGACGGCTGGATGGCCGAGCACATGCTGATCCTGCGCCTGACGCGGGAGTCCACCGGCCAGCAGTTCCACGTCACCGCCGCGTTCCCCAGCGCCTGCGGCAAGACCAACCTGGCCATGCTCCAGCCCACGATCCCCGGCTACAAGGTCGAGACCGTCGGCGACGACATCGCGTGGATGCGCCCCGGCCCCGACGGGACCCTGCGCGCCATCAACCCCGAGGCGGGCTTCTTCGGCGTCGCCCCCGGCACCTCCTACAAGACCAACCCCATGGCCATGGAGACCGGCAAGGCCAACTCCATCTTCACGAACGTCGCCCTGACCGACGACGGCGACGTGTGGTGGGAAGGCATCGACGGCGAGGTCCCGGCGCACCTGATCGACTGGCACGGCAACGACTGGACGCCCGAGTCCGGCGAGAAGGCTGCTCACCCGAACAGCCGCTTCACCGTTCCGGCCTCGCAGTGCCCGATCATCTGCCCCGACTGGGAAGCCCCCGAGGGCGTTGCGGTTGACGCCGTCCTCTTCGGCGGCCGCCGCGCCACCAACGTCCCGCTGGTCGCTGAGCAGTACGAGCCCGCCCACGGCGTGTTCATCGGCGCCTCCGTGGCCTCCGAGGTCACCGCGGCCGCGACCGACGTCAAGGCCGGCTCGCTGCGTCACGACCCCTTCGCCATGCTCCCCTTCTGCGGCTACAACATGGCCGACTACTGGGGCCACTGGATCGAGATGCAGAAGAAGGTCGGCGACAAGTTCCCGAAGGTCTACCAGGTCAACTGGTTCCGCAAGGACGAGGACGGCAACTTCATGTGGCCGGGCTACGGCGACAACGCCCGCGTCCTGGACTGGATCGTTCGTCGCGCGGCCGGTGAGGTCGAGGCGATCGACGGCGTGACCGGCCGCTACCCGAAGTTCGAGGACTTCAACCTCGACGGCCTGGACATTGACGAGGCCGTGTGGGCCAAGCTCTTCGCGATCGATCCCGACGCGTGGGCCGCCGAGATGGACGACACGGAGGAGTACTTCTCGCAGTTCGGCGATAAGCTCCCCGCCGCCATCACCGAGCAGCTGGCCAAGTTCCGCGAGCGCATCGCCGCCGCGAAGGCCTGAGCCGCGGCATCGTCCGCTTCAAGCGGCGCAGCGGGGGATCCGACCGAGAGGTCGGGTCCCCCGCTGCTTGTCCCTTCCGTCCCGGTGGGGTCCAAGGCGTGGGATGAGGGGAGCGGGCGCGCCCGTCCCACGGGTTCCCGAAAACGTGGTGCGCGCACTAAACTAACCACAGCACCACTTTTCCCGTGCCCACTAGGAGACTTCGTGGCCGAATACCTGACAGATGCGGAACTCGCCCAGGCGAAGGACATGCTCAACCGCATAACCATGATCTACCAGGCGAAAGTTGTCGGGCAGGAGGACCTACGGACGGCGCTGACGGCATGCCTGCTCGCAGGCGGTCATGTCCTGGTCGAGTCGGTGCCCGGTCTGGCCAAGACCACCGCAGCCCAGACTCTGGCCTCGGCGGTGTCGGGAACGTTCCACCGGATCCAGTGCACGCCGGACCTCATGCCCAACGACATCGTCGGGTCTCAGATCTGGAACCAGGCTTCGGGTGAGATGGTCACCCAGCTGGGGCCCGTCCACGCGAACCTGGTCCTGATGGACGAGATCAACCGTTCCAGCGCGAAGACTCAGTCCGCGATGCTGGAGGCGATGCAGGAAGGGCAGACGACGATCGGCGGAGTCAACCACCGCCTTCCCCGCCCGTTCATGGTGATGGCCACCCAGAACCCCATCGAAGAGGAGGGAACGTACGTCCTCCCCGAGGCGCAGATGGACCGTTTCCTGCTCAAGGAGATCATCACCTACCCGGCCCCCGTCGACGAGCTTGAGGTCCTTGAGCGCATCGACTCGGGAGTGATGAGCCTGCCGACCTCCTCCGAGCCTGTGTCCATCACGGACGTGCTGCTGCTCCAAGACCTGACGCGACGCATCTACGTGCACAGCACGCTCAAGGCGTACATCGTCGACATCATCAACACCACGAGGGGCGCCGGTCCCAATCCGCTGCCGGGTTGGACCAAGCACGTGCGCGTGGGTGCCTCGCCGCGAGGGGCGATTGCCCTCATGCAGATCTCGCAGGCGCTTGCCCTCATGGACGGGCGCAACTACGTGGTTCCCGACGACATCAAGAAGCTGCGCTACGGCATCCTGCGGCACCGCATCATTCGTACCTTCGATGCCCTCGCCGACAACGTGTCGGTGGAGGGGCTCATCGACGCGGTGTTCAACGCGGTTCCGGTGCCGTGACGGGTGCGCTCGTGGACCGGCGATCACCAGGAGAACCAGCATGCCAGTGAGGTCGCGTGAGATCCACGCGCTGTCGACGCGCATCCAGTTGCCCGTCCTGCGCAAGCTGCTGTCCGTCATGGAGGGACAGCACTCGGCGCTGAGGTGGGGCCGCGGCTGGGAGTTCATGGACCTGGCGCCCTACCAGCCCGGTGACGACGTGCGCGAGATCGATTGGGCGGCGACCGCTCGCACGGGCACCCCCACGATCAAGAGGCACGAGGCGACCGCGAACGTGCAGGTCATCCTGGTTGTCGATACGGGCCGGGAGATGGGGGCGTTGGCGCCGTCGGGGGAGACCAAGGAGGAGGTCGCGCTCGCGGCGTGCGAGGCGATCGCGTGGCTCTCGGTGGCTCGAGGAGATCAGATTGGTCTGGTTGCTGGGGATTCGCGCAGGGTCCGCTTTATGCCCGCTCGTTCGGGCAATGGGCACGCTGAGACGATCATGCGCCGCATTTCGGAGGATATTACGCTGCTTTCTCCGCGCTCGGACGTGCCCCGGCTGCTGCGTCGGGCGTTGACGACGACGAGGCGTCGCTCGCTGATTGTCATCATCAGTGATCAGACGCAGCCGACCCCCACGAATGAGGCCGATGACATCATCAAGTCGCTGAGCGTGCGCCATCAGGTCATCCAGGTGTCGGTGGCCGACATGAATCCGGCGGATATTGACCAGGATAAAACCGTTATCGACGTCAACGAGGGGCCCCTTCCGGACTTTCTGCGCAGGGACGAACAGCTCGCCCGCGAGGCGAGCATGGTTGTTGAGCAAAGGCGCGCCGCTGTCGCGCGCATGCTTGACATGCGCGGCGTCATCCAGGTGAGCGTAGGCTCCTCGGAGGAGGTTCCGCGAGCGTTGCTCAAGGCGCTGCAGCGCTCGGGATCCCGCAGATAAAGAGGGGTTGATCCCCCGCGGCCATCGAACCTCTCTCTACCGAGTGGTAGTTAACTGAGACCTAACGCACAGAATTGCCGGTACTTTACATAAGGCCGTGAGATAGCTTTCAAATTTCCCGGTAATCATAGTTTTCTCGGGTCACCTCTCATATATTTGTTGCTGAACCATCCATCCCGTCACGCATAGTGCGGAAGTTATGAGAGGAAGACTAGTGAGCAGGAAGTATGCGCCCCTCGGGCGGCGAATGATCGCCGCCGCGGGTGCTCTCAGCCTCGGAGTCGCCGGGGTCGTTGCGACCAGCGTCGCCACCTTCGCCGAGGATCCGGCCTACGGCACGATCAACCAGAACGCAACGGGTTCGATCGTCGTCCACAAGCACCTGAAGAACGCCACGGGCACCATGGGCAAGGTTGACGGCACCGCCGACTCCGGCGGCGATGGCGTCGACGGCGTCACCTTCAAGGCCTACAAGGTCTCGGGCCTGGACCTGTCCAAGCCCACCGACTGGGACAAGCTCGCCGCCCTGGCCGACAACATCCCGTCCAATGCCTGCACGGATCCCGCCCACCC
The DNA here is from genome assembly GCF_024584435.1 of Schaalia odontolytica. Lineage (GTDB taxonomy): Bacteria > Actinomycetota > Actinomycetes > Actinomycetales > Actinomycetaceae > Pauljensenia. The sequence continues at coordinate 1,613,029 of NZ_CP102197.1, read as the reverse complement.
GACCCTGGGTGACAATGCGCCCGCCGTCGATGCTCAGGCTGCCGCTGAGGGGACGACCGCAGGCGGTGGCAAGACCACCCTGGCGGGCCTGTCCGTCGCGGCGTACCTGGTCTGTGAGACCGAGGCTCCCGCCGACATCGTCGAGAAGGCCAAGCCCTTCGTCGTCACGATCCCCTTCCCCAACACCACCAACGGTGGCGAGGGCAAGTGGCTCTACGACGTGCACGCCTACCCCAAGAACCAGAAGATCGAGATCGACAAGACCATCTCCGATCAGACCGTGAACGGCGTAGGCCTCGGCTCGCGCGTGCAGTTCCCCGTCTCCACGACGATCCCCAGCCTCGACACTGATACGAACTTCACCTACTTCTACCTGCGCGACCAGCTGGACGACCGCCTCTCCGACGGCAAGGTGGACAAGGTCACCCTGGGCGCCGATACGCTGGCCGAAAACACCGACTACGTGCAGTCCAACACGGGCGGCCTGGTCGTCGTCTCCTTCACGCGCGCCGGCCTGGCGAAGCTGAAGGCGAACCCCAACAAGAAGCTTGAGGCGATCTTCTCCGGCACGGTCTCCGCCATCGGCGACGGCACCATCAAGAACAAGGCCAACCTGGTCCAGGACACGCACTACGGCGCCATTCCTCCGAACGAGCCGCCGTCGACTCCTCCGACCGAGCCGAACAACCCGCCGACCTCCCCCGAGGTCTCCACCGACTGGGGCAACGCCCAGCTCCTGAAGTTCGACGCTAACTCCGGCGCCGCCAAGACCGGCATCAAGGGCGCGAAGTTCAAGGTCTACAACGCCGCCGAGCCCTACGCCGCCGACTGCTCCGCCGCCACCAAGGCCGGCGACGCGATCACGGTGAACAACAAGACCGAGTTCGTCTCCGATGACGCGGGCCTCGTGGCAATCGACGGCCTCTACGTCGGCGACTCCGTCGGCTCCGCCGGCCAGGGGTCCCAGGGCGCGACCAAGCGCTGCTACGTCGTCGAAGAGGTCGAGGCCCCCGCGGGCTACGTCCTGCCGCAGAAGACCACGACCGGCATCTCGGTCTCCAAGGGCGCCCTCGCCGCTGCCACGTACAGCGCGGAGATCGCCAACAACAAGCAGCCCGTTCCCCAGCTGCCCCTCACGGGTGCCAACGGCCAGCTGCTCATGACCATCGGCGGCATCTCTCTGGGACTCATCGCCGTGGGATCCACCATGGTGATCCGCTCGCGCAAGCGCAGCGAAGCCTGATGCTCCGGTGTATCGGCGGATCCTTCCGCTGAACTCCGAGCCCGCGCGGGTCGGCGCGGCCGGGAGAACGGCTCTCCCGCCGCGCCGACCCGTGGCACGTCCCAATCAACACTTGTGCGAAAACGATTTACGTCGAACTAATCATTGGAGTTGAAGTGACCCAGCACGCCCGAACACAGCGCCGCGCCACGCGGTTCTCACGCTTCGCGGTCGCGGTCGCGGTCTGCGCGGCCGTCTGTTCCGCGCCGATCCTGCCCAACGCGGCCCAGCCTGCCCAGGCTGCGGCCGAGGGAGTCCCCAGCGGGTCGCTCCCCGCGACCTTCGCCACGGGAGGCTCCGGACGCTTCAAGGACTCCATCCAGTGGCTCCAGTGGGCCGACTACGACAAGGACTTCAAGGGCAAAGACAAGCCCAACGTCCCCGTCCTGGGCGTGGGGGAGGGACCCAAGGACTTCGTCAACCACCGCGACCTCGGTGACGCGGGCTCCCTGGTGACCACCTGCACCCTGTCCAACCTCACCCACGACACCCCCGCGCCCGGCACCCCCAAGCAGCAGACCGAGGGGCCTCTCGTGGCCACCATCCCCGGCGCCTGGGCGGGCGACGCCCTCGACAACCTCTACAACGTCGGAGGCCCCGGCTCGTGGAGCGACGGCTCAGAGGTGTGGCACTCAGGGCTCACATACCCCCAGGACTACGTCAACAAGAACCAGATGGTGATCGGCCTGGCCAACGGCTACGCCTACAACGGCGGCAACGCCTGGGACGGCAAGAAATGGGATGAGAGCACCGACCACCGACCCACGGGCTACAACGCCCGGGTGAGCGTGGACTACAGCTGCAAGGCCGAGATATACGGCAAGGACGGCTCCATCACGAACGTGCCAATCCAGGGCCTGGTCTTCGCCGACGCCGAGGCATCCTCCAGGCGCTTCGACATCAAGAGCTGGGCCACCAGCGACCGGCAGGACGAGTGGGTCCAGGCCACCGTGAAGAAGACCGCCGGCAACAAGCCTCCGCGCTGGAGGGTCCTGGACACCATCCGCTCGCGCGCCTGCATCAGCAAGGTCACCGGTAAGCAGGTCACCACCGACGGCATCCTCTCGGGCGGCTCGCGCACCCTGCGCCTCATGCCCTCGGACGACGAGTGCGTCTACCAGTCGGGCGGTAGCTACAAGAACCCGAACGGCTACGGCGGCCCCGACGCCGTCATGTTCATGGAGGGCGCCACCTCCGCCACCATCACGATGCAGGGCGCGGGCTACTCCGCCGTCGCCCTCGGCCTGGTGGTCGCCACCGACTACGGCGACGCGCCCGAGTCCTACGGCGTCGCTTCCTCCCTCTTCCAGCCGTCGTGGCGCGGGGGCGAGGTGCGCTCAACCACCGACCTGTTCAAGGTCTCCCCGCAGGCCGAGATGTACATGGAGAAGGGCTCCCCGCGCCTCGGCGCGCTCATCGACGCAGAGCACACCCAGCCCTTCAGCGCGGACGCCTTGGGCGACGACAAGGTCGGAGAGCCGAGCGACGAAGACTCCGTCACCCTGCCCGCCGACGGGATCCGCACGCAGCCCGGCGCCACCTACAACCTGGACGTCACGTGTGAGGGCAACGGGAAGGTCGCCGGATGGATCGACTGGAACCGCAACGGCAGCTTCGACGACGGCGAGAAGTCCAACGAGGTTCCTTGCTCTACCGCCGGCAAGGCCGCCCTGGCGTGGACGGTGCCCTCCGACGTCGTCCGCTCCGTCGACGGCGAGGATGGAAGCAGCGCCACCTACATGCGACTGCGCATCACCGCCGACAACAACGGAAACGGCCAGAAGCCCACCGGCGGCACAGCAACCGGCGAGGTCGAGGACTACCGCGTCGCCGTGCGCGTGCCGACCCTGCAGCTGGTCAAGAACGTCGACAACAAGTACTCCACCTCCGAGGTTCAGGGCCTCGCCGCCGACCAGTGGACCCTCACCGGCGGTGCGGGCGCCTACACCGCGACGGGCAACGGAACCACGGGTGGCCCCACCGTCGTGCGCACCGGTCGCAACGACCTCTCCGAGGCCACCACCAACCCCGGCGGCGCGGGGTATGAGATGGGCCAGTGGAGCTGCGAGCAGGCCCCCGGAACCGTGGGTGAGAACTACTCCTCGTCCCTCAGCGGTGCCACGACGGACGGGAAGGCGCAGCTGACCGTGCGAGGCACCGACCGCGTCCTGTGCACGATCACGAACACGGCCAAGCCCGGATCGCTGACCTGGAACAAGGTCGACTCCGACGGGGTCACGCCCCTGGCGGGCACCACCTGGACCCTCACCGGGCCCGGCGTGCCCCGCAACACCACGGTCGAGGACTGCACCGCAGGGCCCTGCCCCGCCCAGCCCTACAAGGACCAGGACCCGACTCCCGGATCCTTCGCGATCAAGGACCTCAAGTGGGGGACCTACTCCGTGCGCGAGGCCAGTGCCCCCGCCGGCTACCAGCTGAACCCGCAGGCCCAGGCCTTCCCGCAGATCGCCCCCGCGTCCCTGGAGGCGACCCTGAGGGCGGCCATCGTCAACGAACGCAAGACCGGGTCACTCACCTGGAAGAAGGTGGACGCGTCGAACACGGCCACGGCCCTGGAGGGTTCGGAATGGACCATCAGCGGTGGTGCGCTGCCGGGCGCCGTGACCATCACGGACTGCAAGGCCGCGTCGGCCGCCCAGTGCCCCAAGCCGGCGGGCGCGACCTACTACGACTCCGACCCTGCCGCAGGTTCCTTCGCGGTGACGGGCCTGCCGTGGAGCGACACCGCCTACGCTCTGACGGAGAAGAAGGCCCCCGCCGGGTATCGCCTCGATGCGACGCCGCGCCCCTTCACCATCGGCAAGGACGCGCTCGACTTCGCCTTCGCGCCCATCACCAACGACAAGCAGGACGTGCCCGCCATCCCGCTCACCGGTGGATTCGGCGCTGACGCCTACGTGATCGGCGGCATCATCGCCGGTCTGGGCGCCACCGGCGCGGCCGCAGGCATCAGGCGCCGCAAGGCCCGCACGGCATGACGGGCCCCGGGGGACCCGCGAGGCGGGTCCCCCGGCGCACGCGCGCTATGACTGCCGCTCCCGACGCCGCACAGGCAACGCCGAGTGCCTCCCCGACCGCCCCTCGCGACGCGCGCCGGTGGAGGTTCTCCCTGATCTCCCTGATTCCCTCCCTCCTCGCCCTAGCGGGAATGCTCCTCTTCCTCTACCCGTCGATCTCGGCGTGGATCGTTCAATACAACCAATCCCAGATCATCGCCCAGTACGAGGACTCCGTGAGTAGGGCCGATCCCTCCGCCGCGGAGCAGCTCGCCCTCGCCCACCGCTACAACGACGCCCTGAGCTCGGGGGCCGTTCTCCAGGCCAACTCGAACGTGCCCACCGGCGACGGAACAAGCGGGGACGCGAGCCTGGACTACAACGCGATTCTCACCGCCGACGGCTCCGGGCTCATGGGCCGACTCAAGGTCCCTGCCGCCGACATCGACCTGCCCATCTACCACGGGACCGACGATGAGACGCTCCTGCGCGGCCTCGGACACCTGGAGGGAACGTCGCTTCCCGTCGGCGGGCAGGGACAGCGCACCGTCGTCACCGGACACCGTGGGCTGGCCGAGGCGCGCATGTTCACCGACCTCGACAAGGTACAGGTCGGGGACACCTTCACCTTCGAGGTGTTCGGGGAGGTTCTCACCTACCGGGTCTTCGACAAGAAGGTCGTCAATCCCGAGGAGACCGAGGCCCTGCGCTCCGAACCCGGCCGAGACCTCGCCACGCTCGTGACGTGTACCCCCCTGGGCATCAACACGCACCGCATCCTCGTCACCGGGGAGCGCGTCTACCCCACGCCGCAGCACGACATCGATGCTGCGGGTGCCACCCCCGACGTCCCCGGCTTCCCCTGGTGGGCGCTCGGCCTCCTGGGGGGAGTCTCACTGATCGGTCTGTACATCTGGCGATCCGGCTACCCGCCGCGCCCCAAGAAGCGCCCAAACGCTGAACAAATGAGAGAAAATGTCGCCGATTAGGCCCCGTGGCGGCGCTCGCTCCGCAGGGCGAAGCAGAACCGGGCATTAGCACTATCGCGCCCGGCGTGGCACAATCAGGTGAACGCGGCGTCGGCGTGACCGCAACATGCACGGTCGAAGCCGACGCCCCGATGGCGACGGGGAAGAGGGGTGCAATGACACGACGAGCGACGGCGGTGCCTCGCACCGATCGCGCCCGAACCGTCCCGCTCCCGCGCCCAGGCGAAAGGCACGGCAATGTCCGGCAACCTCATTGAGAGCCTCCGAGAACCCGTCATATACCCGCACTGGATGTGGGTCCTGGGGGTCGCACTGCTCCTCGCCCTCCTCGGCTGGGTGGCGTACAGCCTGTGGGCCTGGTGGCACTCGCGCGAGGGCAGCGTCGCTCACCTGCAGACCATCTCCCAGGCCAGGCGTGCCCGGTACCACGACTACGTCAACCAGATCGCCCAGCGCCGCGCCTGCGGCGAACTCGACGAGCGCGGAACGCACCTGGCGGTGGCCGGCCTCATGCGTGCCCTCGGCACCGAGCGCTCCGGCCGCGACCTCGAGGTGGCCACCGTCGCGGAGATCCGTGCCCTCATCCCCACCTGGCCCCAGCTGGCCCACGTCCTGGAGGCCTGCGAGACGCCCAGCTTCGTCGGCGAACGCGCCGACGGCGCCACCGGGGGACCCTCCCTGCCCACCGGCGCACAGGGGGCGGGGGGCACCGACATCCTGATCCTCGCCTCGCAGGCGGTAGACGCATGAGATTCACCTGGCTTATCTTCGTCGTCCTCGGCGTCGTGCTCGCCGCGACCTGCGCCGGCTGGTTCCTCGCCCGCCGCGCCGGACAGCGCGCGGGCGAGAAAGGCTGGGTCGCCAACACCGGCTACGTGCGGGGCCTGCCCAAGTACCAGGCCCTCGTGCGGCGTACGCGCTCCTCCCTCGCGATGGCGATCGTCTGCTTCCTCATCGCGGTTATCGCGGCCTCGGTGTCCGCGGGCGCCCCCGTGGACCGCTACGTCAAGCACGAGAAGTCTTCGAGCCGAGACATCGTGATCTGCCTGGACGCCTCGGGCTCCATGCTTCCCTACGACTCAAAGATCGGGGAATCCTTCAAGAAGATCATCTCCCGCTTCGAGGGCGAGCGGATCTCCCTGCAGCTGTGGAACGCATACTCGATGACGATGTTCCCACTGACGGACGACTACGAGATGGCCGACGACGTCTTGACGGAGATGGCCGACACCATCGACGGAGGGCTCTCCATCTACGGGGGGCGCATTAGCGTGACTCCCACGCTCGAGAAGTACCTGCGTCCGCTCCTCCCCGACGACGACGAGGAAAAGGCCTCCCTTGTGGGCGACGGCTTAGCCTCGTGCGTCCTGGGCTTCGATCACACCGACAAGGAGCGTTCCCGCACGATCCTCCTGGCGACCGACAACGAGGTCTACGGGCAGGGCATCTACGACCTCGCCGAGGCCATCGAGTTCGCGAAGAGCCAGAAGGTGACGGTGTCCGCCCTGTACCCCGGCTCGGAGTACGCGATGACGTCGGAGGCCTACGAGCTGCGAGACCAGGTCAGGTCGACCGGTGGCGACTTCTACGACGCCTCCTCACCGTCAGCCGTTGACGAGGTCGTCAAGCAGATCGAGTCCGAACAGAAGCAGGACCTCGAGAAGGCCGGGAAGATGGTGGAGACGGACCGCCCCGGCGCCGCCCTCGGCTGGACCATCGTCGGGGTTCTCTCCCTGTTCGGCATGCTCGCCCTCGGGAGGCTATGACATGGTTTTTCGCCCCGCAGTGAACCTGGTCCTTCTTGTCCTCATCGTCCTCCTCGGCGCCGCCCTCGTCTTTCTCACCGCCAGGAGAGCCACGCGTCGCAGCTTTATCGACATCCTCCGGCGGTCAATGATTCTCGCGGTCGTCGTCGTCATGGGCGCCGGTCCCTCCATTCCCGGCGAAGCCGAGGAGGTGACCTCCAGCCTGGAGGTGTACTTCGTCATCGACCGCACCGGTTCGATGGCGGCCGAGGACTGGGACGGCACCAAGCCGCGCATCGATGGCGTCCGCAATGACGTCGCGATCCTCATGAGCGTCCTGACCGGATCACGTTTCTCCATCGTGTCCTGGGATTCCAACGCGCACACGGACATGCCGCTCACGACCGACGCCTCCGCCGTCCAGGCCTACATGGATAGCTTCGACCGTGAGCTGTCCAGCTCCTCGCAGGGCTCGTCGGTGAACCGGCCCGCGAAGGACTTGGCGGCTCTGCTGGCCAAGAACAAGGAACGTCACCCCCAGAATCTTCGAGCCGTCTTCGTCTTCTCCGATGGCGAGACGTCCAACCAGGACCACTGGTCGAGCGCCCCGGCGGGGGACGAAAGCGACTGGGACCAGGTGAAGCAATACGTGGACGGGGGCCTCATCCTCGGCTACGGGACGCCGGAGGGCGGCCCCATGAAGGTGTTGCGACTGCGCAGCGAAGGCTCCCAGAGCGGCGGCGAGCCGGAATACATCCGCGACACCTCCCAGCCCGGCAATCCGGTGGCCATCTCCAAGATCGACGAAGCCGCGCTCAAGGCGGTCGCCTCGCGCATCGGCCTGGACTACGTGCACTCGCCGGACAAGTCGGCCATCGAGTCCCACGCGCGATCCGTTCTCGAGGGAGCTAGCTCCATCTCCGAGACGCGCAACCTCCAATCCACCTACCGATACATCATCTGGCCATTCGCGCTCATCCTCGGGGCACTCCTCGCCTGGGAGGGTGCAACCCTGGCGCGTCGCGCCCAACAGCTGAGGAACTCCCATGCGATCTGAGAACTCCCTGCCCGAAGAGGACCTCGTTCCTTTCGGGGCTCCCCAAGAGAACCCGGTCGATCCCTCGGTCCGCGCGACGGCCACCTCCGCCTCGTCCGGCAAGCCCAAGCGATCCTCCCGGGCGCTTCGCCCCCTGTGGTACTCCCTCCCGGTTCTCGTCATCGTGGTCGCGCTCTCCGCCTACCTGATCGGCATGACCCTGTGGTCGCGTTCCTCCCTGGGGCAGTGGAGGGCGCAGCGCTACGACGCCGCCGAAGCCGGATACAACGGACAGATCGCATGGACCGGCTTCGGCGTGGAACAGTGGGTCGCGCACTACAACCTGGGCACGACCCTGCTGCGCGAGGAACGCATCGAGGACGGCATCGCCGAGCTGCGCACCGCCTTCGACCTCGTCCCCAAGGCCACCGAGGTCCAGCCGGGGCGCCTGGAGGCCTTCTCCTACGAGTGCCAGGTGCGGGTCAACCTTGCCATCGGCATCGAGATTCAGGGGGACGCGCTCGCCGCGGCGGGCTCATTCTCCGACGCCGCCGCGACCTACCAGGAGGCCGAGGACCTCATCTCCCCGTGCCAGAGCGTCTCCAGCTCGGGTCAGTCCGGTGATCAGGGTCAGTCCGGCGGTCAGGGGCAGTCCGGCGACAACCAGCAGTCGGGCAACGACCAGCAGTCGGGGGGAGAGTCGGACAACCCCGCCGATAAGAACAAGTCGCGCGTCGAGGACAAGAAGCAGAAGGCCGAGGAACAGTCCGAAGGTGAGAACGGATCGGACGGCGAGGATAAGAGCGAGCAAGACCAGGCGGGGCAGGAGGGCGAGGCTAACCCCAGCCCCAGTCCCAGCCCGACCGAGGACCCCTACGAGGGCGAGTCCGCGGAACAGAAGCAGCGTCGTGAAGACTTGCAGCAACAGAACGGGAAGCGGTCCAAAGACCGGCGCGACGCGCAGGACGAGCGGCGCAGCGGCAACCCGAACGGAGCCTGGTAGGCCCGCGCCCGCTCGACTCCGCGCTGTGAGTTGTAGCCATAATCTGATCCGACGGCCCGAAGAGGCCACAAACACCGATAGGCTGGAGTAGTGAAGGTTCTTCTCGTTGGTAACGGGGGACGCGAACACGCGATTGCCCGCGCACTCGTACGAACGTCCACCCCCGAGCATCCCGTCGCACTCGTCGTCCAGGCGGGTAACCCCGCGCTTGAACAGCTGGGACGGTCCCTGACGATGGATCCGCTGGATCCCGGGGACGTCGTGCGGCGCGCGACCTCTGAGAACGTCGATCTCGTGGTCGTCGGACCCGAGGCGCCCCTGGTGGCGGGGGTCGCGGATGCAGTCCTCGACTACGGGATTCCGGTGTTTGGCCCCACCAAGGGAGCCGCCCGGCTCGAGGCATCGAAGTCTTTCGCCAAGGAGATCATGGCCGACGCGGGCGTGGCCACGGCCCGTTTTTTCACGTGCACCACGATGGAGGAGGTCTCGGCGGCCTTCGACGAGCTGGGCGCGCCTCATGTCGTCAAGGACGACGCGCTCGCCGCCGGCAAGGGCGTGGTCGTCACCTCCGACCGCGAGGAGGCCTCGGCCCACGCGCGCGCCTGCCTCGCGCGGGACGGGGGAGCGGTCGTTGTCGAGGACTACCTGGACGGACCCGAAGTTTCTCTCTTCTGCGTCGCCGACGGGGAGACGGTCGTGCCGCTGCAGCCCGCCCAGGATTTTAAGCGAGTGGGTGACGGCAACGAGGGCCCCAACACGGGGGGCATGGGCGCCTACAGTCCCCTGCCCTGGCTGCCCGAGGAGGCCACCCGGCGCATCGTCGACGAGGTGGCGCAGCCCGTCATCACCGAGATGGCCCGCCGCGGCACACCCTTCCGAGGGCTTCTCTACTGCGGCCTCGCGATGACCAGCAGGGGCATCCGGGTCGTTGAATTCAACGTCCGTTTCGGCGACCCCGAGACGCAGGCGGTCCTCGAACGTCTCGAGTCCCCGCTCGCCCCCCTCCTCCACGCGGCCGCAACGGGCACCCTGTCGAAGATCCCGGCCCCGGTCTGGAGCGACGACGCTGCCGTCACCGTCGTCATGGCCTCGGGCGGCTACCCCGGCCAGGCCGACACGGGACACGAGATCACCGGCATCGAGGCGGCCGAGGCCCTCGATGGCGTCCACGTCATCCACGCGGGAACCTCCGAGGAGATCACGGATGACCCCGCCGACGTGGCCGCCGGGTGCTGCGGATTCGAGCCCACGTACGCGCTGGTCAACAAGGGCGGGCGCGTCCTTGACGTCGTGGCCCGGGCGGCCACCATCGAGGAAGCCCGTGCCCTGGCCTATCGGGGCGTGGACCTCATCCACTTCGACGGAGAACACCACCGCGGTGACATCGCCACGTGGCCCGACCACCTGACCGTCACCCTCGACTGACACAACGACACTGAGGAGCATCATGCCCGCCTCCCCGCACGGTTGGATTTCCCTGGCTTCGGGCAAGGTTCGCGACATCTATGTCCCCGACGAAGCCGTCGTCGGAGAACCCCCGCAGGCGCCACCGGCGGCGGGAAGGCCCCGTCACGCCAAGCCCGGTCCGGAAGCACTCCTCATGGTGACGTCGGATCGCATCAGCGCCTACGACTACGTGCTGCCCACGCTCATCCCCGGCAAGGGGGCGGTTCTCAACCAGCTGGCGATCTGGTGGATGGGCAAGCTCCGCCCGCTCGTCGAGAATCACCTGCTCGATGTGGGGGCGAAGGCCCCCGCCGAGGCGGCGCAGGCGCTCGCGGGAGCCCCCGCCACACGCTTCACGGTCCCCGCCGAGTTCGACGGGCGCGCCGTTGTGTGCCGCAGCCTGCACATGATCCCCATCGAGTGCGTGGTGCGCGGATACCTGACGGGCTCGGGCCTGGAAGAGTACCGACGAAGCGGCACGGTCTGCGGCTTGACGCTCCCGGAGGGGCTCACGGAAGCCTCCCGCCTCGACGAGCCCATCTTCACGCCGGCCGCCAAGGCCGACATGGGGAGCCACGACGAGAACATCTCCTTCGAGCGCGCAGCCGACCTCGTGGGCGAGGAGATAGCCGTCGCCATCCGCGACCTGTCGATCGCCCTGTACAAGGCGGCGCGCGACATTGCGGCCGAGCGCGGCATCATCATCGCCGACACGAAGTTCGAGTTCGGCATTGACGTCTCCACCGGCGCGCTCGTGCTAGCCGACGAGATCCTCACCCCGGACTCCTCCCGCTTCTGGCCGGCCCACAGATGGGTGGAGGGAGAGGTGACCCCCAGCTACGACAAGCAGTACGTGCGGGACTGGCTCACCTCGGCCGAATCCGGATGGGACCGTGCGTCCGGGGACAATCCTCCCGCTCTGCCCGACTCCGTGGTTGCCGCGACGACCCAACGCTACGTGGAGGTCTACCGTCTGCTGACGGGCGCCGACCCCATCCTGTAACAGACCTGCCCGCCGGGCAAGGTGCGCGGCGGGATCCTCACCAACAACACAAGGAGGAACGCCGTGGGGCGAATCATCGTGGAAGTGATGCCGAAGCCTGAGATCCTGGACCCGCAGGGTAAGGCCGTCGGCTCGGCGCTACCGAGGCTCGGAATCACGAGCTTTGAGGCCGTGCGCCAGGGCAAGTGCTTCCACCTGAGCGTGGAGGGACCCGTCACCGACGAGCTCCTCGACCAGGCCCGCAAGGCCGCCGAAGAGGTCCTGTCCAACCCGATCATTGAGGACGTCGTGCGGGTCGAGGCCATGGACGAGGCGGACCCCCGTTACGCGGGAGGGGCCCAGTGAGCCGCATCGGAGTCGTCACCTTCCCGGGAACGCTTGACGATCGCGACGCCGCCCGCGCCGCCACGATCGCCGGCGCCCGAGCCGTGGCGCTGTGGCATAAGGACGCCGACCTGCGCGGCGTTGACGCGGTCATCATCCCCGGAGGCTTTTCCTACGGGGACTACCTGCGCTGCGGCGCGATCGCCGCGACCGCCCCCGTCATGGCCGAGATCGTTCGCGAGGCCGGACGAGGCCTTCCCGTCCTCGGCATCTGCAACGGCTTCCAGATCCTGTGCGAATCTCACCTGCTGCCCGGCGCCCTCATTCGCAACGACCATCAGAAGTTCCTGTGTCGCGACCAGGTGCTGCGCGTGGAGAACCCCGATACGGCGTGGACCCGGGAGTTCAGCGCCGGCCAGACGATCACCGTTCCCCTCAAGAACGGGGAAGGCAACTTCCAGGCGTCCCCGGACGAGCTGAAGCGGCTCGAGGGCGAAGGCCGCGTCGTCTTCCGCTACGTCGAGGGCAACCCCAACGGCAGCGCGGGAGACATCGCCGGGGTCACCAACGCCTCGGGCAACGTCGTGGGTCTGATGCCCCACCCTGAACACGCAACCGAACAGGGCTTCGGCCCGCTTGCCACCGGCCCGGACGGAGCCCGCCACCACGGCGGCACCGACGGCCTGGGCATCTTCCGTTCCGTCCTCGCATCCCTCGTCGGCTGACGAGGAGGGTCCGCGCCCTCCGGAAGGAGGGGGCCGCCGCCTCGTCCACGACACGAATGGAAACACGAATGAGCACAGAAAACACCCGTGAGCTGCCCGACACCGTCGAGAACGCGGCCGCCACCCCCGGCCAGGAGATGCCCTGGAAGGAGCTCGGCCTCAAAGAAGACGAGTACGCCCGCATCTGCGACATCCTGGGACGTCGTCCCACGAACGCGGAGCTGGCCATGTACTCCGTCATGTGGTCCGAGCACTGCTCCTACAAGTCCTCCAAGAAGCACCTCGCCGAGCAATTCGGCGCGCGCACCACCCCCTCCATGAAGAAACACCTCCTGGTCGGGATGGGGCAAAACGCCGGCGTCGTCGACATCGGCGGCGGCTGGGCCGTGACCTTCAAGGTCGAGTCCCACAACCACCCCTCCTTCGTCGAGCCCTACCAGGGGGCGGCCACCGGAGTCGGCGGCATCGTCCGCGACATCATCTCCATGGGCGCCCGGCCCATCGCCGTCATGGACCAGCTGCGCTTCGGCGCGGTCGACCACCCCGACACGGCGCGCGTCGTCCACGGCGTCGTCTCCGGAGTCGGCGGCTACGGAAACTGCCTGGGCCTGCCCAACATCGGCGGCGAAACCGAGTTCGACCCCTCCTATCAGGGAAATCCTCTCGTCAACGCGCTGTGCATCGGCAAGCTGCGCCACGACGACATCCACCTGGCTAACGCGACCGGCGAGGGCAACCTCGTGGTGCTCTTCGGTGCCCGCACGGGCGGCGACGGCATCGGCGGGGCATCCATCCTGGCCTCCGAGACCTTCGAGGACGGGATGCCTGCCAAGCGCCCCTCCGTCCAGGTGGGCGACCCCTTCATGGAGAAGGTCCTCATCGAATGCTGCCTCGATCTGTTCGAGGCCGGCGTCGTCCAGGGAATCCAGGACCTGGGGGCAGCGGGCATCTCCTGCGCCACCTCCGAGCTGGCTTCCAACGGAGACTCCGGCATGCACGTTGACCTGGAGAACGTGCTCCTTCGCGACCCCACGCTCACCGCGGGAGAAATCCTCATGAGCGAGTCGCAGGAGCGCATGATGGCCATCGTGACCCCGCAGGACCGGGAGCGCTTCTTCGAGATCATCGACCGGTGGGACGTCGAGGCCGCGGTCATCGGCCACCTGACGGGTGACGGGCGCCTGACGATCGACCACCACGGTCACCGCATCGTCGACGTCGATCCGAAGACCGTCGCACACGAGGGGCCCGTCTACGATCGTCCCTACGCGCGCCCCGCCTGGCAGGACGACCTGCAGGCCGCCACCTCCGAGAACCTGCCCCGTCCGGCCAGCCGCGACGAGCTGATCGCCGACGTGCGCGCCGTCCTCGCCGACGTCAACCAGGCGTCCAAAGCGTGGGTGACCGACCAATACGATCGGTACGTGCAGGGCAACACCGCCCTCGCGCAGCCCGACGATGCCGGAGTCATCCGCGTGGATGAGGAAAGCGGCCTGGGTGTTGCCCTCGCGACGGACGCAAACGGCTGGTACACGAAGCTGGACCCGGCGGCGGGTGCCCGCCAGGCGCTCGCGGAATCCTACCGTAACGTCGCCGTCGTGGGAGCCGAGCCGGTGGCCATCACCGATTGCCTGAACTTCGGCAACCCCGAGGACACGGATGCCATGTGGCAGCTGGTGACCGCCATGACCGCGCTGGCCGACGGGTGCATTGAGTTGGAGATCCCGGTGACTGGCGGTAACGTCTCGCTCTACAACTCCTCGGGGACCGAGAAGGGGCAGCCGAACTCGTCAATCAACCCGACTCCCGTCATCGGGATGCTCGGCATCCTCTCCGACGTGACCCGGGCCAACCCCTCGGGCTTCACCGAGGAGGGGCTCGCTGTCATCCTCCTGGGCGCGACTCGCGAGGAGTTTGACGGGTCTGCGTGGGCGCGCATAGCCCGCTCCCACCTGGGTGGTCTGCCGCCCGAGGTCGACCTGAAGGCCGAGGTGGCCCTCGGAAACGTCGTGCGTGCCCTGAGCGCCGCCGATGGCCCGGATGGGCGCCCTCTCGTTCGAGCGGCTCACGACCTCTCCAACGGCGGACTCGTGCAGTCCCTCGCGGATTCCGCGCTGCGTTTCGGCATCGGCGGCGTCTTCGACGTGGCCGCCGCCGCCCGCCGCGACGGCGTCGGCGACCACGAGATGCTGCTCTCGGAGTCTCAGGCCCGTGCCTTCGTCGTCGTGCCCGAGGCCGCGGTGAAGGCCGTCTACGCCGCCGCCGAGGCCGAGGGCGTTGAGGCGACACGCATCGGCACGACGGGCGGGGACATGCTGGCCATCAGCGGCATTGACCTGCTGGCCGCCGAAGGCGAAGGCGGTGGCTGGGTGATTTCTCTCAATGAGCTACGCGAGCTGAGCGAGTCGGGTCGCCGCCACTTCTGAGGCGCCCGGTGGAAGCACTGCCGGTGAGGGGCGCGGGCACTGACCCGGGCCCCTCACCGTATCCGCCCGCACGCCAGGTGGGTCGGCACCCGCGGGCCATCGCGTCTCACGCCCTACGTCCGTCGTCCCAATCTTTGGCATACTTGGGTGCGGAAAACAACCATCACGACAGGAGACGTTCGTGCCTGAACAACCCGTCACCGCCACCCCCGAGCAGGAGGCCGCCCCGGCCTCGCCCGGCGCCCCCAGCAAACCTAGCCTCGGTCGCGTCATCGCGGCCTGGGCGGTCCATGCGTTTACGATCTCGGGCCTCGCGTGGGCGACCCTCGCCCTCTTCGCCATGCTCACCAACGACATCCCGATGATGTGGTTGTGGTTCGTCATTGCCCTGATCGTGGACGGCGTGGACGGTACCCTTGCCCGCAAGGTCGGTGTCCGGCAGGTGGTCCCGTGGTTCGATGGCGGCGTCGTGGACAATCTCGTCGACTACCTGACGTGGACCTTCCTGCCCGCCCTCTTCATGGCGATGTACCTGCCCTTTGGGCCCAGGCCCATCCCGGTCATCATGATGGTGATCATCATCGTCTCTTCCGTGTTCTGCTACGCCAACGACGGCGAGAAGTCCAACGACAACTACTTCGTTGGATTCCCAGCAGCGTGGAACTGCGTGGCGATCGTCATGTACGTCCTGCAGACCCCCGCCTGGGTCAATATTGCCGCGACGATCATTCTCGCGATCCTGACGCTCGTTCCCATCCACTACACGCATCCCGCGCGCGTCAAGCGCTTCCGGATCCCGAACATCATCGGCGCCGCCGCATGGATTGTTGCGTGCGCCTACCTGGTCATCGTCTACCCGGTGCAGCCCGTCTGGGTGCTCATCCTGTTCTGGGTTGGCGGAGGCTGGTTCATGCTCGCCGGTTTCATTCGCACGGCGACCGGCGAGGACAAGCTCTAGCCTCGCCCCTCCCGCCACCCGACTCGTCCCCCGGTCCCCCAGGTTCCGGGGGACGATTCCTACTTCCCCCGGAGCGGGCGCCGCGGGCGGGCAGCGGCCGACGTCGCCCCGACTAGGGGTGGGCAGCCAGCCCCTCCTTGACGGCACGGTCACGCATGTAGCGCAAGACTTCGAGGATGATGCCGCCGAAGAAGATACACGCGATAGCGAACCAGATCCCCAAAGGCGCGTGTCGCCCATAGATCAGGAAGTAGACGTAGGGGGCAAGGAAGGTCACGGCGGCGGTCACGGCGCCAATGATGCGATGCCAGAGCTTCTGTCCGGCGACCATCTCGATGAGGCCCCACGTGTAGGGGATCGCGGTGACCATGTCGATGAGCCACAGGATGCGCCAGTCACCCCCGAAGTGGGGCACGAACATGACGGGCACGGCACGCGCCATGGAGTAGACGAGGACGACGACGTAGGCGATGAACTTCGGATTGCGGCACAGCTTGAGGACGAGCGAGCGCTCGATGATGGAGGCACCCACCGAGCGCGAGGCACGGGTGGCGCGCGAGGAAGTCGTGAGGGTGTCAAGCCCAGCCATGGCGACGCGCATGAATTCGCGCTGCTCGGCGTTGCCCCTCGACCAGGTCTCAAGCAGCTCGAGGGGAGACATCGCGACGGGGGTATGCCCGCCCGAGGGGAGCCCGGCCTCGTGAATGAGGTCCCCGCCGAGCGCCTCGCGCAGGCGGTCGAGCTTGGCGGTGGGGACGACCGTGATCCATAGGCGCACCCGGCGTTGGATTGCGTCGTGAAGCGCGTGGGAGAGCGCGTGGCCGACCGGCGAGTGGGGTGAGAAACCCTCGTCGGCGATGTCGCAGAGGACCCCGGGGTCCTCGATGACGCGGGTCGTCAGGTCCCCGGCGCGGTCGACGCCCGAGACGGCGATGATGGTTGCCGCATCCCACTGGTAGGAGCGTGCGCTCGCGAGGTCGAGGATCGAGCGCAGCGTGATGAGGGATGCTGTGTCGGTCACGGGGGTCCTCTCGTTGGGAGTGAGTCGTCTCAATTGTGCCCGAGAGTGCCATCCAATGGCACGCGGTGGTCCGAGTGTAGGGACGTAGAATCGACGCATGACGAAGCGACGGATTGATCCCGCCGAGGGAATGGCCGCCCTGCGGGCGTGGCGCGAGCGCGAGGAGCGCGGCGTGGATGCGGACCGAACGGTGGTTGTGACGGCGGTGCGTTTTACCCTCGAGGAGATTGGGGCGCTCCACCCCGGTCGCTCGGTGGAGGTTCGGGTGCCTCCCGCGGGGGCGGTGCAGATCCTGCCCGGCGCAACGCATCGGCGGGGGACGCCGCCTGCGGTGGTGGAAACCGACGCGCGCACGTGGCTGTCACTGGTGTCGGGATTGCTCACCTGGGAGGAGGCCGTGTCCTCCGGGCGCGTCGCGGCGTCAGGGCAGCGGACCGACTTGGCGCCCTACCTGCCCCTCGTGTGACGCCGGCTGTCCGGTGTGCGTGGCCGCGAATGTGCTCGGGTCAGGCCTCAATGGCCGGCGCGCCGAAGCGTGCGGAGAGCTTAGGAGTCAGCCACTTCTGCGTGCCCTTGTAAGCGTAGCGCTGGGCGACGGCGGCGATGGCCGCCGACGTGGCCGCGAAGACAACGAGGGAGGCCATCGTGACGTCGTCGGCGTCCTCGGCGGGGACCGGGCGCCTGGTGGCGGCCTTCCAGCCGATCTCGAAGAGCTTGGAGGCAACGAAAGCGGCCCCGGCGATGACGACGGTCGTGGCGACCTTGTCGATGGTTTCTGAATCCATGAGTGACTCCTGGCGTGACTGCGGTTGTCCCGGCGCACGAATGCGTAATTCCATCATGCCCCACGCGGAGCTCTCGCGCGAGGCCCACGGTCCCCCTGTCTTATGCTTGGACAGTAGTGTTCCCGTCCGAAGGATTCCTCATGGCTCGCTTCCGCTCCGTTTTTGCGTTGTCGGCCCTTGCCCTCGCTGCGAGTGCCCTGGCGGCCTGCACCCCGGCAGTGTCCTCCAGCGCGCCGCGGGATCCTTTTGCGTCCCCCATCGTGCCCGGTCAGAGCGCGCGGGCCTCCGCGGGTGGCGGGCGCGCAACGATCGACGCTCCGAGCCCTCGCTCGGGTTCGGGCACGGTCACGGTCGCGTTGGTGGGCGGCGCGCAGCTGCCGACCGAGACCGCCCAGGCGTTCACTGAAGCGACGGGCTTCACGGTTGCGGTCGTATCGATCGACGGCGTGGGAAGCCTGCCCAAGACGAGCGCGGATGTCGTCCTGGGGCTTGATGGCGCGGACGCGGTCGCGGCCAGCGCTGCGGGGACCATCGCCTCCACCGCCCCGCGGGACACGTCCACCCTGGCGGGCACAGCCGTGGAGGGCGCGGCGGCCGCGATCGCCTACGGACGCGACGACGTGTGCGTGATTGCGGACAAGTCTTGGCTCAGCGCGAACGGGCGCTCCCTTCCGACTTCCTTCGCGGACCTGACCTCCCCGCGCGTGCGTTCGCTGCTGGCGGTGCCCGACCCGACCTCCTCCTCCGTGGGCCGCGCATTCGTTCAGGAGGCGGCCGCCCAGACTGGCGAGGGGCTGGGCGCCTTCGCGCAGTCGCTCAGCCCGCGCATCGACCCGTCTCTGGGCGCGGCTGTGGGTGTGTGGACGGCGGGCGGGCACGTCTCGCAGGGGTACGTTGGGCAGCTCGTGGGCGGGGAAGCCGAGGCCTCGGGTGCGTATCCGCTGGTGGTTGCTCCGCGTTCTCTGGCCGCCGCGGCGGCGACGAACACGGGAGCCGACTCCTACGGTGCGCCGGTCTCTTCGACGTGCATTGCCCGCATCCTCTATGCGGCTCCGACCGCTTCGCCCGCCTCCGACGGGGCGGAGTCCCTGATTGCCTGGCTACAGGGCGAGCGAGCGCAGCGCTTGTTGGCCACGGCGGGCAGCGCCTACCCGATCGACGGTGGCGTGGCGGCCGATACGAAGGCCGCCTGGCTGATGGGGATCTCGGGGGATGCGGTGGTACCAGACGAGACGGTCGCGTCCCCGGAGGCAATCACCGCGTGGCTGGCCACCTGGAACTCCGCCCTGTCCGCACCCGCTTCGACGCAGCCCGAGGGCGAGGACGGGGATGAGCCCGCCGCGCCCAGCCCCGCCCCCGTCGTCACCCGGCCCTCCGCGCCCGACCCGGGGACGGACACGGAGGACGAGGACTAGCTGAGGCTCTCGCCCGCTACTCGTGCAGCATTGAGGGGCTGACCTTGCATTCCTCGCCGATGCGCATGGGGGCAATCATGCCCCTGTCGCGTAGCTCAAGGAGACGGGGAACGGTGCGCTCAACGACCTTCCAGGGGTCGATGGTGTTGAGGTAGATGCGCGTCCCCCCTTCGAATCCGGCCAGCGTCGAGATCCGCCACTTGAGCAGGATCCGCCACCTCATGGGGGTCGAGACCGTCGGCGGGCGGTGATACCACTCTTCATTGGCCGGCACCTCGACGCCCGTCGCCGCGTGGGCGGCGTGCAGGATATCGGAGATGCCCGCCATGGCTTCCTCGCTGACTTCCCAGGGGTTTGTCGGCTCGCCCAGCGGCCAGATCGCGATGCCCGGGAATCGGTGGCCGAAACCGGCCAGGGCGACCGCGTGGTCGTTCTGAGCGATGAGGAGCTTGCGTGTGGCGGCGACCGTGAAGATCTGGTCGTAGATGTCGGGCTGGGCGCGCAGGCGTTCCAGCTCGGCCTCCGTCTGGACGGCGAGGTCGTCGATTGCCACGAGCTGCTTGTGCAGGTGGTCGAAGGAGGCCCCGGCTGGCCGCAGCCAGTTTTGGAATGTGGCGACGTAACGCACGGCGGGGTCCAGGTTGTACAGGTCGCGCATGGAGCGGGCGGTGTAGGCGGTGTAGTGAGCGTGCTCCTCCGGGGTGAGTGTGCCGGATCCGGCGAGCTGGTGGGCTTCCGAGGCGCCGTCCACGTAGTGGCGCCTGGCCACGATGAGATCGTGCCCGCCGGAGAAAAAGCCGTTGGCGGACTGGAGCCGCGCGGTCTCGCTGGTGGCCGCGAACTCTCCCTCGCTCATGCCCGAGGCGAGCATTCGTGCCCGCACAACGTTCATGACGTGCTCGTATCCCACGTCCGAGGCAAGGTAGTGCGCCATGCGATGGCGGTCCTCCTCGGAGGGCACGTGGCCGTGGTTGAGGTGCCAGTAGTTGTAGGAAACGATCTCGAAGAGGTTGGGGATGCGTCGGAACTCGGCGACCGTGTTGTGTAGCCTGTCGGCGCCGAGCCCGTTCAGTTGCTGCCAGGTGCCGTCGCGGTGGCGCACGAGGCGAGACTTCTCCGGCGGAGTCTCGAGGTAGCGCCCGGAGCAGAATGCGCAGTGGTGGCCGTCCGCCTCGTGGTCGATGGGGTTGTGATCGGTGCGCGGGGCGGACAGCGGACGGTTGCCCCGTCCGGGAACGGTCCACACTTCGGTACCGGTGAGCAGATTCTGTTGTTTGACGGTGCCATCGGCCAGACGCACGATGGCGCGGTCGGCGCGCGTGAGCTTGGAAGCCATGCCTGTATCGTACCCGCCCCTACAGTCGATCCATGGTCGCCGGATGCGACCCGGTGCGTCCGGATTCGCCGGAGTCGAGGGCGTCAATTCGCTTGCGCTGATCGCAGGTGAGCGCGAACGAGAAGACGTCAATGTTGGAGGCCATGCGCGTTGGGTTGAGTGTCTTGGGGAAGACGACGTGTCCGCGGTCCAGGGCCCACCGTAGGGCGACCTGCGCGGGTCCGACGCCAAGTTCCTCGGCGACCTCGAGAAGTGTTGGGTCGGTGGTGACCCGACCGCGCGCCAACGGCGACCAGGCCTCAAAGACCATGCCGAGTTCGTGGGCGTAGCGGCGCAACGCGCCGTTGGGAAAGAACGGGTGGGCCTCCACCTGGAGGACGTGCGGGGCGATGCGGGCGACGGCGCGAACGGCTTCGACGTGGATGCGTTCGTAGTTCGACAGGCCGATTGCGCGCGCCTGCCCCGCCGCGTAGGACTCTTCGAGGGCCGGCCACGGCAGTGCTACGTTGCCCCCGTAGAGGGTGGGAAGGGGCCAGTGGACGAGCAGGAGATCGACGTAGTCGGTGCGTAGCCGCTCCAGGGAATGGGCGATCGATCGGGC
Source organism: Schaalia odontolytica (assembly GCF_024584435.1). GTDB lineage: Bacteria > Actinomycetota > Actinomycetes > Actinomycetales > Actinomycetaceae > Pauljensenia. Next base: position 1,591,917 of record NZ_CP102197.1, on the reverse strand, counting down.
TGCTCGTTCGGGTTCGTGGTTGGAATTGTCGACCTTCGTGGTGACGAAGAGTTCCTCGCGCGCTATCCCCGAGGCCTCAAGGGCAGCGCCGACCTCCGCCTCGTTGCCGTACATCTGTGCGGTGTCGATGTGGCGGTATCCGGCATCGAGTGCGCGGCTCACCGCGTCGTAGGCGTCGGTTGGGGCGATCTTGTAGGTGCCGAAGCCCAGGACGGGGATAGGGGCGCCCGTCGCGAGGGTGAGGTGGGGGATGGGAGGCGAGGCCGGGGCGGCCTGCCCGGGAATAGGAACGTTCATCGGTGAATCCTCCTGGTCGCCTCCAGTGTACTCGCGGGCGAGCGCCCCGGCTGTCGCCGATGGGCCGGGCGGCGGACGTGCGGACGCCCACGGAGCGTGGCAGGTCTCGGGATCTGAGACGATTTGTGAGTAGAATTTGTCTGTCATCTTGGTCAAGAGCGTCCTGGGTGTTCGCGCGCTCCGTCGGGCGATCGCGGCGGGCGCGCGGGAGCTGCTTCTGACCGAGTGAGCGAAAAATATTGGTGTTTGACTAAGAAAACCGCCGATATCCTCTGCAACGCGGTTGGGAGTCGAATTGTCTGACAGGTTCAATTCCTCGGAATGGCCCGGAATGCCACACGGCCGTCTTTAACCACTCGGTAGGGATTGTGTTAGCTAGGCCACCGCTAAATCTCCCCTGTGTCGACGAAATTGGCGTACGATAGATACTGTTCAACCACGATCGCCTAACACGTCACTACAACGAACGGGAGAGATATGTCGGTTCGCAATGCACTGTTGGCACTCGTTGCGCAGCAGCCCGCGGGCGTCTACCGCCTGAAGCAGATGTTCGAGGAACAGACGTGCGGAGCATGGCCGCTCAACATTGGGCAGGTCTACCAGACGATGCAGCGCCTCGAGCGCGACGGCCAGGTTGTGTCTCACGCCGAGACCAATGCAGGCCGCGATTCGGAGGTCTTTGAGCTGACCGACGTCGGTCGCGAAGTCCTCAGCGCTTGGTGGTCCACCCCTGTTCCTCGCGAGCACCCCGAGCGCGATGAGCTCGTCATGAAGCTTGCCGTGGCCGCTGCTGACCCCACGGTCGACGTCGAATCCATGATTCAGACCCAGCGCCGCGCAACCCTGGGTTCCCTGCGCGATGTCACCCGGCTGAAGGCCTCCGCCGATGAGGGTGAGCTCGCCTGGAAGCTGATCCTTGAGCGTCACATTTTTGACCTTGAGGCAGAACTCAACTGGCTTGACCACATCGAGTCCGGTGCGGTGTCCGAGGCCGCGCGCCGCGCCGCCTTCGCCGCCGCGAAGGGTCGCATGATGAACTGGTCTCAGGCCGAGGCAGGTATGTCGGAGCGCGCCGGGGTGTGATGAACCAGCCTGTTCCGCTACCGATCAGGATGGCGGGTGTCGGACACGAGTTTGGCGCCGACGGCATCCGAGTGAGAGCGCTCGACGGGATCGACCTTGAGGTCGCACCCGGCGAGCTTCTCGCTGTTATGGGCCCTTCGGGATCGGGTAAGTCAACGCTGTTGTCGATCGCGGGCGGGCTTGAGCGCCCGACGTGCGGCAGCGTGTACATCAACGGTATCGATCTGGCCACGATGGACGCGGTTCGCCGCGCGCAGGTGCGCCGTCGCTCGATCGGCTACGTCTTTCAGGACTACAACCTCATTCCTTCCCTGTCGGCCCTCGAGAACGTTGAGATGCCTCTTCAGCTGGACGGGGTCAGCCCCGCGAAGGTGCGCGAAGCAGCCATGGCCGCGCTCGAGGAGGTCGGCGTCGCCGACCTTGCCGACCGTTTCCCCGAGAGGCTTTCGGGCGGCCAACGTCAGCGGATCGCCATTGCCCGCGGCCTCGTGGGTAACCGTTCGGTCATTCTTGCCGACGAGCCGACCGGGGCTCTCGACTCCCACACGGGAGAACAGATCATGTTGGTGTTGCGTGATCACATAGATGCGGGAGTAGCCGGTATTCTCGTGACTCATGAGGCCCGAATGGCCGCATGGGCAGATCGGACGGTCTTCCTGCGCGACGGTCGCATCGTCGATCGATCGCGTGGAGACACGCTCAGGGATCTGCTCGCAGACACAGCACCAGGGAATTGATGAGTCGAGTGAGCGCGCGAATGAGGCGATGGGGAGTGGTACTCCGCATCGCCTCTCGCGACGCGCGCCAAAGCCTTGGGCGCACGCTCGCCGCGGTCATTCTCATCTCGCTTCCCATCATCATCGCCATCGCCGCCATCACCTTCTGGGACGTGACGACGTCCCAGCGTTACCAGGCGGCTTCCTGGCTCGGACACGATTCAGCGGTTCAGGCGGTGACGCTACACCGTTCCTCGACGGCCCTCGAGCAGGACTTTACGGCCGATAGGCTCTCGAAGACCTCCTCCGACGAGGAGGTGCGCGTCGGCATGGACACGCTCACGGCATGGGTGCCACCGGGCGACCAACTGATCGCCGTTGACACCCTCTATCAGCTGCGGCTCACCGCGCAAGATGGCACCGCCATCACCGTGGACGCCGGTACCCAGACGGCATCCCTGGACGCTCCGCGGGTCGAAGCGGGAGGACGCCACGGCGCGCTCGCAGCCGATCATGCCGTGATCTCTGAGGATGTTGCCCGCACGCTGAAGGCCTCCGAGGGAGACACTCTCAGCCTGTCGCTCACGCTCGCCAAGGAACGCACCACCCAATCGCTGTCCGGTAGCGTCGTCATTGACGCAATCATCGGCGGCTCGTCACGCACGATCGTTGGTGACGGCACGTTGCCGATCGACCGCCTCGCGGTCGCCGGGAGGACGCAGACGGCCTGGTATGTCACCGGCCCCGCGCCCGTCTCGTGGGCGAAGGTCCGCGAGCTCAACGCCTCGGGCTTTTCCGTTCTCTCCCGCGACGTGCTTGCCAGCCCACCCGATGCCTCGGCCCTGCCCGCGCAGATCGCCCAGTACGAGGCGCCCCGATCCACGCGCACCGCGAGTCCCTGGCAGTACCTGCTCCTCGTCGCCGGTATCCTCCTCATCCTCACCGAGATGATCCTCCTCATCTCGCCCCTCTACACGGTCGCCCAGCGCTCGGTCATGCGTACCGCCGCCATGATCGTCGCCAACGGTGGAGACCGCAGCGACGGGCGGCGCCTGACGATCGCCCACGGTTTCGTCATCGGCTCCTACTCTGTCGTCTTCTCGGTGCTCCTGTCCGCCGCCTCCATGGTTGGCATCGGGCTGTGGTCCGGCCTGGGCATCGGGATCGTGCCCTGGTGGCCTCTGGCGCTGTCCGCGCTTCTGCCGATCCTGCTCTCCCTCCTCGCCTCCGTGTCGCCCGCGCACACCTCCTCCCGCATCGACACCTCCGCCGTCATCGGCGGGAGGGTGTGGGAACCCTCCCGGCTGGTGCGCCGTCGCATGATCTACCCGATTGCCCTCCTGGCCGGCCTGCCACTCCTGGGGATTGCCGCGTGGCTCGGTTCGATTCTTGCCCTCGTCGCCGGAGTCGCGCTCGTGGAGGTCGGCCTCATTGGCTCGATTCCCTATGTCTTCACGCGCTGGCGTGTTCCGCACGGGCGCGCTTCCATGAGCATGCGCCTCGCGTTGCGCGACGCGGTGCGCAACGGGCATCGCACGTTCCCGGCCATGGCCTCGATCCTGACGACCGTCTTCGTCGCCTGCGGGCTCCTCATCACCCTGTCCTCCTCCAACGAGGCCGGCTGGAACTCTCGTCCCCACGTCGGCCAGCGCGGTCAGGTCTTCATCTCGACCACCGACAAGACCGACTCCGTGAAGCGTTCCCGCGAGCTTCTCAATGCCGCCTACGAGGCGGTCGACGGGGAGCGAACGATCACCTCTGAGGCGGTGCTCAACGGCATGGTCTGGAACAGCGGTCCGGGCGGACCGACGCGCATGGTCGAGGCCGTGTCGCCCTTCGACGGCTCAACCTTCACGCTCGCCCCCGACATGGGCACCATGGCCGAGCTGGACCTGGCCTACATGGTGGACGACGGGACGTTCCTGCGTCAGGCGGGATACCTCAGCGGCGACGACATGGTGCGCGCCGTCGCGACGCTCAACGCCGGAGGGGTGCTTGTTCCCGATCCGGCGTACATTGACGGCGCGGGCCAGGTGCAGCTGCGCAGCCTCGATATGAGCGACATTGCGGAGGCGAAGGCAGCCGGCGCCTCCGACGATGCGCTACCCGACGCGCACGTCATGACGACCCGGTCCTTCGCGGCCTCGCCTCTGACGCGAATCAACGTCATGGTGCTGTCGCCGACTGCGGCCTCGGCCCTGGGCCTCCAGTCGCTGCCGCTGGGCCAACTGCTGAGCATCGACAAGCCCGTGGGTCCCATGGAGGCCTCCGCCTTCCAGGCAACCATTGCGCGCCAGGTGCCGGGAGCATCCGCCCAGGTTATCGTCCCGACGGTGCGCTCCCTCGTCCTGCCCTACGTCGCGGCGATCATCGCTATCGTTGCTGCGGGGGCCACGGTCGCGCTTGTCGTCGCCCTGTCCGCCTCCGACATGCGGCCGGACCTCGATACCCTCGACGCGATTGGGGCGGCCCCGGCCATGCGCCGGCACGTGACCACCTGGCAGGGCATCGTGCTGGCACTCAACGCGATCCCGACGGCCGTCCTGTCGGGACTCGTCGTCGGAGTCCTCGCGGTCATCACCTTCGCCCGATCCGGCATCTTCCCCACGCTGGGAACCCTCTGGCCGGTCGTGCCGTGGGGGGCGCTGGCAGGGATGCTCATCGGGATGCCCCTGCTGTGCGCGCTGGTTGCCATCGTCCTGACGCCCCACCATCAGAGGCGCCTGCGCCGCATCAATTAGGGCTCCCATGAGCGATACCCCCGAAACGGTGACCATCCCCCCGGGCGCGCTGGCCGCAACGAGCGTACGGGTCGACACCTGGCTGTGGGCCACGCGCCAGCTCAAGTCTCGCTCGCAGGCCACTGCGGCCGTGCGGGCCGGGCACGTGCGCGTGAACGGGGAGGCGGTCAAAGCCGCTCACAAGCTCCGGGTGGGGGACGAGGTGCGACTGCGGGTCGAGGGCTTCGACCGCATCCTCGGTGTCGTCCTGCTGTTGGCTCGGCGCCTGTCGTATCCTCAGGCACGCACGGCCTACGATGATCGCACGCCGGAACGTCCCCGCGTTCACATTCCCGTCGCCACGCGCGAGAAGGGGAGCGGGCGTCCCACCAAGAAGGAGCGCCGCGAGTTGGATCGGTTGCGCGGCTACGACTCCCACGAGCACTACTGAACGCCGCAGCGCGCGGCCGCAGGCCGGGTTAACCACCGCCAGGCGGCCCTCGCCCCAGTGCGAGTGGTCCCGGCACCCGCAGGGGGTACCGGGACCGCCGGAGAGGGAACGGGCTACTCGTTCGGGAAGAACGAGACCACTCCGATTCCGTACTTCTGACCCCAGCTGGGGTCGTAGTCGGCATCGAACTCCACGGTTCCGCTGCCGGAGGAGTCGAGGGTGGCCGTGGCGACGTTGTCGATCTTATGCTTCGGGTTGAAGGTGATGGACAGGGGCCCGTCATCAAACCACATCTCCAGCGTCACGGTCGTTGACGAGAACTTCGCCAGCTGCGACTTGATGCCGTCGCTGGCCGGCTTGACGTCAACAGAGCAGTGGATGGATGTACCGGACGCGGCGATCGCGCAGCTGCTGTTCGACGTATCGAAGGCGGCGTCCGCCTGCTGGCTGCTCACCATGCGAGCGATGTCAACGCGCGTTGCGCACTGCTTGTCGATGGCGTCCTTCACCTGTTGGGATGCGTGGTTGTACTCCTGGTAGATGTCCTTCATCCCGTCGGCGTTGGCGGCGGTGACCTTCTCGCACCAGGCGGGCGCTATCGAGGCGGCGGCCACCTGCTCGGTCTGATCGCGGACCGTCTCGATCTCGTCGCGCATCCTTTCCGTGGCCTTATTCCTTTGGGCGGCGCCTGCGAAGAGACCGATCGTCAGCGCGAGGAGCACGACGATAAGTGTGAGGGCGACGCGGTTGAAGATCGACAGTCCCTTGCTCTTTGCGGGCTTGGACGTCTCACGAGCGGGTGTCGTGGCTACGAGAGGGGCCGGTGCGGCGGGAGTGCTCGGCGCCGGGGTGTGCTGATCGCTCACTTGGATCCCTCCTTGGCCTGCTCAAGCTCTTGCTGCGCCTGCTGCAGGTCGCTTTCAACGCGCTGGTAGTCCCGCCCCTTCTGGATGAAGAGTCCCGCGGAGAGTAGCGCGGTCACGCCGAAAACGATGACGAGGACTGAGGAGAGAACGGCGATCGCTATCTGGCCGCCGGTCGCCTTGGTGCGTGGCTTGGCGGCGACGGGGGTGTAGCCGGAGGCGGCGCCCTGAGCGGTTGCGGGCCCCTGGGCCGCAACCTGGGATGCGGGTGCTGCATTCGCTTGCGCGTTTGGGCTCGCCTGCTCAGAGTTGGCGGGACGGTACTGCTGCGTCCATTGCGTGCCATCCCACCAGCGGAGCTGGGGGCTGCCTGCCGGATCGGCGTACCAACCGGGAACGGGGGTGCTCATGGGGAAGCTCCTTTCACTGTGTCCCCACAATCCTAATTCAGCGCGGAACCGTCCTCGGTGGTGAGTCATCCCACCGCGACTTTACATGTTGGTAGGCCACCACTTGTGCATCGTCGCGACGCACTCGGTGGTCGCGCTCGTCGCCGGATCGTATGGCACGCTCACCGTGAAGGGCATGGAAGCCCCCGGCGTGACGGCGATCGTCGTCGTTCCCTGGTAGGGAGTCGATGGGTTGAAGCTGGCGCCCTTGTCCGCTGTGTATCCCACGATGGTGACGTCGAGAGAGCCCAGCGACGCGATGGAGCTTGACGCGTTGACGGAGAAGGTGCCGGTGACCGTGGTGGTCGTCTCGTCTGTCGTGCATTCGCCCATGGTGATCGTGAAGTCAGAGTCAGAGGCCGTGCGTTGGGCATTGGCGAGGGTCTCCTTCGCGCTGCACTCCTCGTGAATCGCTTCCTTGACAGCTGACGTCGCCGAATCGTAGGTCTTGATGGCGTCTCGAATGGAGGAGGCCGTGTCTCGATTGATGGAGTCGCACCACGCCTTCGCGTCCTTGCGGACGCTCGCCGCGTCCAGGCGCGCCTTGGCCTCCGTGATCTGCTCGTCGACTCCCGCCTTGTCGGACTGAGCCTTGGTGGCCTGGGCTTCATAGGCGGATGAGGACTGGGAGCGCCAGGCGTTGATGCCGCCGACGACGGCGGACAGAATGATGAAGATGACGGCGAGGATCGCACCCGCGACGGTTGCGGCGCGAAGGGGAGCGGGGGCGGTGTTCACTTGTTGGCCTCCTCGATCTGCCGGTTGATGTCCTCAAGGGTGGATCGGGCGGTATCGAGCTCCTGCTGAGCCTTCTCGGCTCGCGCCTTGGCGTCCTCGTGGATGCGGCCGCTGGGGCCCAAGTGGGACCACGCGAGGGCGAGGACGGCGATGAACGCCACGACGAGCAGCCACGAGGCAGCGCAGCCGAGGATCCACTTGAGCATTCCCGAGGGGCGCGCTTGCCCCCCGGGGTCGTTCCGGTCGGCCTCGTCGGCGAGGTCCTCGTTCGAGCCGGTCGCGTGTGCGGGGGCCGCTGGGCTCGGCGTTGAGGGCGTAGCGGGTTCGAGGCCGGCCGCCGTCGCGTCGAAAGTCGGGGTGCTTGCCGAGGACGCGGGAGCATAGGCCTCGGTCGTCTCCTCGATGCCGGGCGACGCCGCCTCGTCGGTGACGGCTTCGTGCGGGGCTTGCGCCTGGTAGGGCTCGACGTACTCCGTCCAGGCGTGTCCGTCCCACCAGCGCAGCTGCCCGGCCCCGCTGGGGTCCGCGTACCAGCCTTCTGTGGGCTCGCTCATCGTGGGTCTCTCTCCGTGTTGAATGACAAGGGTGGCGGGTCAGGGGATGCCGTGACCCAAGGGATTGTGGGCAACCACCCGACTATACTCCGCTCGGCCACAGACCGAGGGTCCTGACGGCGCACCGGCCCGTCGAGTTGGACGGATCCGGAACGGTCGACGAGAACGGAGCGCTGCCCCCCTGCGGGATAGTCATGGAGATCGTGTCCGAGGGGGCGACCCCGGAGGTTTCCGCCCCCGACGTGACCACGATGCCGATCCGTACGTCGTAGCTCCCTAGGGATGCGAGCGTGGGACCAGCCACGGTTGCTGTCCCGGACACCGTGACGGAGGAGCCGTCGGACATGCACGAAAAGTCTGAGTCAACGACCCTCCCCGCGGCATCCTTCGCGAACGCCTCGGCAAACTCCTTCTTCTTCGGGCAGACCTCGGCGATAGCGTCCTTGCGCGGCTGCGGCGCGCTCAGCAGGGCGCGGGCCTTCTTGTCGATGGCATCGGGTGAGGAGTCGGAGCTCGTGAAGCCGTCGCACCAGGCCGTCGCCTCCTTCTTGTTCGTGGCCTGCGTGGTCTGCGTATGCACGGTTGCGATCTCCGTCTCCACGTCCCTGGTCTGGTTGCGAAGGGACTGTGCCTCCTCGGCGGCCTGGGCTGCCTGCTGCTTGTGCGAGTGGCTTCCGAACCCCAGCATGACCGAGACGACGAGAAGGAGGAGCGCGACGGCGGCGCCGATGATCGTCAGGATCTTGCTCGCGGGGGAGGCGGGACGCGGGGCGGATTGCGTCGCGGGAATGTAACTCACTTCTGAGCCTCCTCAAGCTCCTGCTTGGCCTGATCGAGTTCGGACCGCGCGCTGTCGAGCTCGGTCTGCGCGCTGGCGCGGTCGTTCTCGGCCTGTGACAGCTTTTCCCCACTGGCCTTGTAGGTCGCTCCCGCGATCAGCGAGGAGACCAGCAGAATCCCCACCGCCACCCAGGAGGCGATCGCGCCAATCAGCCACTTGGATCCGCTCTTCTTCTGGGCGGCCACCTGGTACGCTCCGGGCGCGTCAACGCCGGAATCGGGCAGCTGAGGCGAGGCTGGATCGGGGCTGTAGAGGGCGGAGGAGACCGCCGGCGCCTGCTGGTTGGCAGGCAGATGGGCGCCGTTCGACGCGGGCGAGGCGCCCATCCCCCCGTCGGGCGCTGACGTGGATGCGTGGGGCGCACCCTGCGAGGGCATGCCCTGCTGGGCGGGCATCGGCTGGAATTGCTCCGTCCACATGCCGCCGTTCCACCACCGCAGGCGCGACGTGCCGGCGGGGTCTGGATACCATCCGGGTGCTGGTTGAGACATGACCATCCTTTCAGTTTCTGGCCCCAGTGTAGCCAATCCGTGAGCTTCATAACGCGCCGACTCAGCTCCTGGTCTCGGCCACCGGCGAAGGGCGCGGGTACCCTGGCAGGCATGGCCGCTCTCTTCACCTCCTCACCCCTTCTTGCGCTCTTTCTTGTCGTAGCGCTCGGGGCCGCCATTGGCGCCATCAGGATCGGTCCGCTGCGATTCGGCGCCGCAGGCGCTCTCTTCGTTGGACTCGTGGTGTCGGCGATGCATCCCGAGGTCGTGAGTTCCCACATGTCGATCGTCCAGGCCATGGGCCTCGCGTTCTTCGTCTACGCGGTCGGCATTTCGGCCGGTGCGACGTTCTTCCAGGACCTGCGCAAGCAGACGAACCTCCTGGCTCTCACGACGGTCGTGTGTCTCGTGGGTGCCCTCATCGCGCTCGTCGGTGGGAACGTCCTCGGCCTGTCGCCCGGACTCACATCCGGCTTGTTCACGGGAGCGCTGACGGCGGCGCCCGCCCTCGACACGGCGACGCGCGTCACGGGGGACCCCAACGCGGCCGTCGGCTACGCGTTCGGCTACCCGATCGGCGTCATCGTTGGAATCCTCGTGGTGACCATCACGGTGACGAGGCGGTGGCTGGGACCCAAGGACACCCCCTCCCTGGCGGGTGCCTCCCTCGAGGCGGTCAGCGTCCACGTGACACAGGGAATCAATACGCGCGACATTGCCGCCTGGCGTCAACAGCGCGTGCGCCTGTCCTACCTGCGTCGAGACGGACGAACCCGCGTCATCGCTCCCGGAGAAGACCTGCTACCGGGGGATCACGTGGTCCTGGTCGGTGATCCGGCGTCCATCCAAGAGACCGCCCCCCTCGTCGGCGAGATCTTGGATCACAACCTCGAGGATGACCGCTCCGACCTGGCTTTCGAGCGGATCGTCGTCTCCAACCCCGATGTTGCGGGGCGTGCCGTCTCGGAGTTGAACGTCACGAAGCGTTTTGGCGCCGTCATCACGCGCGTGCGCAGAGGCGACCTGGATCTGTTGGCCCGCGACGACCTCGACCTGCAGCTCGGCGACCACGTGGCGGTCGTGGTTCCCACGGATGAGCTCGATGACATCGCCGAGTGGCTCGGAGACTCCGAGAGGAGGGTTGCCGAGGTTGACGGCATGGCTTTCGGCATCGGCATGGTCCTGGGGCTCCTCCTGGGCATCGTGTCTTTCCCCCTGCCGGGCGGCCAAGCCTTCCAGCTTGGCGCGGCTGCGGGGCCGCTGATTGTCGGCATGCTCCTGGGGGCCTTGCGTCGCACGGGACCGCTCGTGTGGACGCTTCCGGCGGCCGCCAATCTCACCATCCGCCAGATCGGCCTCATGCTCTTCCTTGCGGCCCTGGGGCTCAATGCGGGTCCCCAATTCGCGACCCTGCTCGGCAGTCCCGAGGGGTGGCGTGCCGCGCTGCTGGCGTTCGTGATGGTTGTCGCCTGCTGCCTCGCTCAGGCTTTTGGCGGCAAGCTCATCGGGATCTCGGCCGCGCGTGCGGCCGGAGGCGTTGCGGGCTTCCTCGGACAGCCCGCCGTCCTGCAGGCCGCGGACGCGCGCGTGAGTGACGAGCGCATCGAGGGGGCGTACGCCACCCTCTTCGCGTTCGCGATCATCGTGAAGATCCTCCTGATACCCGTCATCACATCTTTCCTGTGACGGCATAGACTTGGGGCCATGGCAACACCCGACTTCGTGCTGGAGCTTCGGCGTCACGTGGGTCACGCGCCCCTGTGGATGCCGGGAACAACGGTCGTCGTCATGCGGTCGGCCCGCGCCGACGCGCCGATCGACTGGGAGAGCCCGATCGACCCCGGGAGCGTCGAGATTCTGTGCGTGCGACGCAGCGACAACGGCGCCTGGACCCCCGTCACCGGGATCGTTGATCCCGGTGAGGAGCCCGCGCTCGCTGCCGCCCGCGAGGCCAAGGAGGAGACCGACGTTGATATCGACGTGCGGCGGCTCCTGTCCGTCGAGGTTGTCGGCCCCGTCACCTACGACAACGGCGATGTGACGACCTACCTCGATGTTGCCTTCGCCGCCCAGTGGCTCACCGGTCACCCCCGACCCGCGGACGGAGAGAACAGCGAGGCGTCCTTTTTCCGTGGCGATCAGCTGCCCCCGATGAACGAGCGCTTCCGGCGCACGATTGCCAAGGCGCTCAGCGGGCAGCCGCGCGCCGACTTCCTGACGCGCTAACGGCGAGGCGACCGGGCCGCGTCTTGCGTGCGGCACGTCTTGCGGGACTGAAGTCCCAGTGGTGAGATAGAGGCATGGATACACCAAACAACATCGTTTACTCAGTGGCCGCCGACTCCACCGGCGGCCGCGCCGGAACTTCCACCGTTGACGCGCTGGGCCTCACCCTCGACCTGCGCGCCCCCAAGGAGCTGGGTGGCCCCGGCGGCGGGGCCAATCCCGAGGCCCTCTTCGCCATGGGCTACGGCGCCTGCTTCCAGGGCGCCATGGGTCTGGCCGCCAAGCAGATGGGCATCGACACCGCGAACTCCGTCGTGCGCACCACCGTCGGCTTTGGCCCCGAGGGTGAGTCCTACGCGATTACCGCCACCCTCGAGGTGTTCGTCCCCGGCGTCGAGCTGGACCGCGTTCAGGCGCTTGCCGATCGAGCCCACGAGCTGTGCCCCTACTCCAAGGCCACGCGCGGCAACGTTCCCGTCACGGTGAAGGCGGTGCCCGCCCTCTGATCGCGGGCAGAGCGACACGAAAAACCCCGGCCTCAATGAGGCCGGGGTTTTTCGCAGGGGCGGGGGCAAAGAGGCTGCGCTCTCCTACGCGCCGCGCCAGTAAGCCTCCAGGGCCGCCGACAGGGCATAGAGGTCGTCAATGTGGCTCATTTCCCGGGCCGAGTGCATCGACAAAAGCCCGATGCCCACGTCCACCGTCAGGATTCCCAGGCGCGTTGCGGTCAGCGGGCCGATCGTCGTCCCGCACGGCATCGCGTTGTTGCCCACGAAGCTCTGCGAGGGGACTGCCGCAGCCGCGCACGCTCGATTCCACAGGGCGATCCCCTCGCCATCGGTCGCGTAGCGCTGCTTGGAGTTGATCTTGAGAACCGGGCCGCGTCCCATCATCGGGCGGTTGTCCGGGTCGTGGTGACCCGCGTAGTTCGGGTGCACCGAGTGAGCGGCGTCCGCGCTGATGCACGAGGAGGAGGCGAGCATGCGCTCGTAACCATCCGCGTCGCGGCCAAGTGCGGCCGCCGTGCGGCGCAGGACCGTCTCCAACAGCGGGCCCGCCGCGCCCGTGCGAGATCCCGAGCCGACCTCCTCGTGATCGAAACACACGAAGACCGTGACGTCTCCGGACTCGGGCACCCCGTCGGAGGCGAGGCGCTCCAACGCCACCAGGCCCGGGTGCACGCTGGAGAGGTTGTCCTGTCGCGATGCCGCCACAAACTGCCCCTTGTCGCCGAAGAAGCCCGGGCCCTGACTCGGCGTGAGGATCAGATCGAAGGCGGCCACGCCCGACGCGTCGGCCAGGCCCGCCGTCCGCGCAACGTACTCCAGGACGTTGCCGTAGGGATTGTCCACGGTCCACACGGGGTGCAGGTGCTTCTGCGGATCGAGCGTCAGCCCCTCCGTGTTCACCCCCCGGTCCAGGTGAATGGCCAACTGCGGGATGCGAGTGATCGGTCCGGTGCGAGCCAGCACGACCTCGCCGTCGCGCAGGACCAGACGACCCGCCAGGGTCAGCTCCCGGTCCAGCCACGAGTTCCACATCATTCCGCCGTACACCTCGACGTCGATCTGACCCCAGCCGTCCGGCGTGGTCGACTGGACCGAGGGCTTGACGGAGAAGGCCGGCGAATCCGTGTGTGCGCCCACGATGCGGAATCCCGCGTCCTCGGTCACGTTCGACGGGACCAGCCATGCAGCGACGGCCCCGCCTCGTACCATGACGTGCCCGCCGGGGCGTGCATCCCACGGGTCCTTTTCATCGACCCGCGTGAAGCCGGCGTCCACCAGGCGCTCAGCCACGACCTCGGCGGCGTGGTAGGGGGAGGGGGAGTCGAGGAGGAAATGCTGATAGTCCACTGCGTTCGCGTGGACGTCGTCCAATTCAAGCTGTGCCATATCCCAATGGTAGAACGAGGCGCCAAGCGGTGGCCTACGCTTGAGGCATGAGTGAGATTCCCGCATACACCCTGAGCGACGGTTTCGTCGTCCCCGCGATCGCGCTGGGCACCTACAACCTGCGCGGTTTTGGGGGTGTGTCTTCCATGCTGTCGGGGATCGAGGCTGGCTACCGGATGCTCGATAGCGCCTTCAACTACGAGAACGAGGGGGCCGTGGGGCAGGCGGTGTGCCGCAGTGGGCTCCCCCGTGAGGAGCTTCGCCTCGTCTCCAAGCTCCCCGGCCGACACCAACGCTACGAGGAGGCGCTCGAAACCGTCGAAGAATCGCTCATGCGCGCCGGGCTGGACTACTGGGACATGTACCTGATCCACTGGCCCAACCCGGAGCGGGGCCTGTACGTCGAGGCTTTCCAGGCTCTGTTGGATGCGCGCGCTCGCGGGCTTGTGCGATCCGTCGGCGTCTGCAATTTCCTGCCCGAACACCTGGAGCGCCTGCGGGAAGAAACGGGGGAGTATCCCAGCGTCAACCAGATCGAGCTTCACCCCTACTTCCCGCAGCCCGAGGCCCTGGCCTATCACGAGCGTGTCGGCGTACGCACGCAGTCCTGGAGCCCGCTGGGGCGCAAGTGGCGCATCGTCGAGGACCCCGCCGTGGTTGCGCTGGCCGAGCAGGTCGGGGTGTCCCCCGCGCGCCTCATCCTGCGCTGGCACTACCAGCTCGGCACGATTCCCCTGCCCAAGTCCGGGTCTGCCGAGCGTCAGCGCGACAACCTCGACATTTTCTCGTTCTCGCTGTCTTCCACGCACATGGCGGCGATGAGCGCGCTCGGTCGGCCCGACGGCCGCCAGGCGGGCCAGGATCCGGCGGTCTACGAGGAGTTCTAACGTCCCGGGGGGTGTTGAGCGCCGCCTGATATCCGACCGCCGCGTGGCCTGCCCGCCCGCTCGCCGTCCGCGCCGCCCTTCCATCGGGCGGGTTCAGGGATCGGCAATTGAATTCGTCGCGCAGGCGCATTGTACCGGTTGGTCCAGCATCGTACTGCGTGACGAGTGCCATGCTGCGCCTACTGGCGGATAGCTTCTGGAACTAGTGCAGTCGTGTCAACGCCCACTCCCGACGGGGATAGGTTGTTGGGTCCTGCCTGCGACGATCCGGGTGGGCTCGGAGTCCACTCCCGACGCGGATAGGTTGTTGCTTCGTGGATAGGTTATGAGCATGCGGATAGCTTAGTAACGTATCCGCGTGCCGATAACCTATCCGCCTGGCCATAACCTATCCGCGACAGTCCTGATGGCGCCACCTTGGTGCCCACGTGAACCGCCGGGCCGCAGGCCTCGCGGCGCTTGCCGATCCGGGGGATCCGTGGCACGGGCGGGGGCCGCCCCAGGTGCTGATCGGCCTGCTGACCGGCCGCCAGCTAGCTCCCGCAATCGCGGCCGGTCGTGTCTGGCGCGTGAGGGGGCCTCAGGTGGGCGTGCTGACTCCTCGTCAATGCTGGCATCCCAAGGCTACAACGCCCCGTTCTTGTGCTGCTCAAGCGTCACCCGGTACACGTTGGTTTCGCGCAGCTGGAATCCCGCCCGCTGGTAGAGGCGGTTGGCTGCCTCGCGCGAGGGCCGCGACGTCAGGTCGACCGTGCGGGCACCGACCTTCTGGGCGTGCTCGATGGCCGCGACCACGAGGGACTGGCCGGCGCCCTGGCCGCGAGCGGCCTCGTCAACGACGACGTCTTCGACCCAGGCGCGCACGCCAGTGGGAATCTCGAAGGTGGCCAAGGACAGCATGCCCAGGATGGGGCGCTGCCCCTCCGCGTCGGCCTGGTCGGGACGGAACACGAAGAGGTGTACGCCTGGCTGGGACAGGAAGCGCTCGACATCGGTGGCGCTCATCGGGGTGGCAGAGTGGGAAAGCTGGGGGACGAGGCGTCCCATGGCCTCGTGGACCTCGGGGGAGGCGGCGGTGATGAGTTCGACGGACATGGTTCTCCTAACGTCTGGGTCCAGTGTAGCGGGCGCGCAGCGCGAGGCGTGAGCAGAGCGCGAAGCGTGGAATGGGGGTCTTGCGAGGCGACGCCAGTTGGCGGACACGTGGGTGCTCCGTGCAGTTACTCGCCCACGATGGACGCCATACGACTCGGTGAGCCGCGTGAGGTTGACGGCGGGCGCATCAACGATAATGCGCACGCAGCGGCATCAGATCGTGATCTCGATCTGGTTTCCCTCGATGGCCACGACGCAGCTCTCGTAGTAGCCGTCGCCGGTTGTTCTGGGGCCGCTCACGACCTCGTATCCTTCCGTCCTGAGCGTGGCGGTCATCGCGTCGACCGCTTCCTTGCTTCCGACAGAGAAAGCGATGTGCGCGTACCCCGTCCGATTGATGCCCTTGACGGCATCGTCCATGCGCGGCTTCGTCATGACTTCCAGGCGCGGGCCGTCCTCGAAAGTGATGAAGTAGGATCGAAAACCCGTCGTCGTGTTGTGGTAGCCGCCGTCGGAGCGGCCGTCAAGGTAGCGGACGAAGAAGTCGCGCGCGGCCTCGAGGTCGTTGACGTACATCGCGACGTGTTCGATCCTCATGGGCGCGAGCCTTTCGTGGGCAGTGTCGTTTTGCGTCAGTGTAACGGTTGTGCGCGAGGCGCGGGTCCGCCCGCGGCCGCGTGTAGCCTCGCTACGCCCCCGCCCGCTCCAGCAGCACGGCTGCCTCCACGTGGCTCGTGTGCGGAAACATGTCGAAGACCCTGCCTTCGACGGGGCGCAGCGCGGGCATCACCGTTAGGTCCTGGGCGAGCGAGGTTGGATTGCACGAGGAGTAGATGACGCGGGGGGCGCCGCATTCGTTCAGGTATGCGGCCAAATCCGGGCCGATGCCTCGGCGCGGGGGATTGACGACGATGACGTCGGGGACGGTCGATGCGGGCTGGGCGCGCGCCCACGCGATCGCGTCGTCACAGATAAAACGGGCCTCGTCGCGCCGAAGACCCGCTGTTCGCGCGGCGGTGATCGCGGACGAGATCGCCCCCGCCGACACCTCGACGCCGGTCACATGGGGGATCCCACCGCGCGCACACGCAAGCGCGAATCCGCCGACCCCGCAGTACAGGTCCCACAGGCCCTCCGGCACGCGCCCGTCGGGCAGGGGAAGCCTCGCCCACCGGGAGGCCTGCTCGTAGAGCGCCGCGGCAACGCGGGCGTTGGTCTGAGCGAAGGAGCGGGGCCCCAGCGCAAGCCCCTCCACGGTCAGCGGGAGGGTGCGGGCGCGTGTCAGGATGATCTCGTCGGGACCCTCGACGATGGCCTCGTGGGTGGGGTGGATGTTTGCGGTGACGACGTGAGCGGCCGGCACCAGATCGCGTAACAGGGGAAGGGCGGAGCGTATGTCGGACACGCGGTCACGGGTGCGAAGCACGAAGCGGATCATGAGGCGCTGCCCAGCGCCGACGGTGATGAGGATGTTCTTGAGTTCCCCGCGCCTGGCGGGCACGTCGTAGGGGGTGAGGTTCAGGGAACGAATGAAGCGCTTGAGGCCGGGAGTGGCGCGGTTGATGGCGGGATGCTGGATCGGACATCCGGGCAGGTCGACGCCTCGCCGGTCCGGTCCGAGGACCCCCAGGGTGGGGCGCCTGCGAGTGCCTCCGACGACGAGCTTCACGCTCGTGCGGAACCCCGACTGCTCCGACGAGGCGGGGGTGAGCCATCGGATGTTCCCGGCCCCCGGGACGAGCGAGAGCGTGCCCGCGACGGCGTGTTCCTTGTCGGCGAGCTGACGATCGTAGGGGAGGGGGAGCAGGGAGCAGGAGTGGCAGGTCCCGGCGTCGTAGTGGTCGCAGCGCATCCCCCAAGTGTAAGCGGGGTGGGGCACCCGATCGGGTACGCCCCACCCCGCTAGGTGGTGGTCATTCCCACGCGGGCGCTAGGCCTTCGCGCGGCGCGAGCGGCGAACGAAGGCGGTGCCCGCCCCCGCAGCCAGTGCGGCCACCACGCCGGCAAACACCGCGTGGCTGCCGGTGCGCGCCAGGCCTCCCGTGCCTCCCTGGTCGGGCGCGGGAGCGGCCGAAGAACTCGGGCTCGGCGCGGCGCTCGGCTCCTGGGTGGGAGCCGCGGGCGCTCGGGTGACAGTCAGTGGAGCCGACGCGGTGACGCTTGGGGAAGCCGAGGCAGCAACGAGGGTGTGCTCGCCCGCCTCAGTCGTGGCAGGCACCGTCACGGTCGCCGTGAGAGATCCGTCCTCTCCCACGGTGGCGGTGCCGACCTCGACGGGCTCGGAGTGCAGCGTGAGGGTCACGGAGGATTCGGGGGCGAAGCCCGTGCCCTTCACGGTGACGGTCTTGCCAGCTTCGACGGTCGAGGGCTCGACCGTGACGGCGGGGGTGGTGAGGGTCTCGGCCTTGACGGTAACTGACGTGACGGACGTGTCCTTGCCGAAGCCCTTGAGAGCGTAGGCCGGGTTGTCGTACTCGAGGGTGACGCGCGCGGTCTGGTTCGGGCCTGTTGCGAAGGGACCGACGCCGGCGTTCAGGTCGGCGACGCTCAGGCCGGAAATGACCTGGCCGTCGACGGTGACCTTGTACTTCGCGTAGTCGTCCGTGAAGCCCTTTGTCTCGAAGGCGACAGTAAGACCGGAGGCAACCTTGTCACCGGACGTAATGGACGCGGTGAAGCTGGTCTCGCCGGTCTTGGGCGTGGGGGCCTTGAACTTCTCAAGGCCGCTGGCGGGGATCGTGGTCGGCTCCGAGCCGATCGTGGTCAGCCCGGTGGGCACATAGTTGGGAGTGCCCTTAGTGGTGACCGTCACGACGGGAAGGATCTCGTCGGGCTTGGCGGGCAGGGTGATGACGAGGTCGTTGCCCTCAACCTTGTAGGTCAGAGCCGCGTCGGAGCCGTCGAGCCTCACCGAGGAGATGTCGTTGGCGCCTGCGCCGCGCAGAGTAATCATGTCGTCTGCGGGCCACTTCTCGATGCCCATGTAGATGTGGGAGTCGTCGACCATGGTCTTGCCCCAGGTCTCGATCGGGAAGTGGGCGGGTCGGGAATTGTTGAGGATTCCAGGGTGGGCGCGGTTCCAGTCACCGATGCCCGCCAGGACCGAGGCGTCCCACGGGTCGTAGGAGCCGTCGAACTTCGGTCCGACGTTGAAGAGGAACTGTCCGCCCAGGGCGACCGTCGAGAAGAGGTTGCCCACGATCTCGGTGGTCTTCGTCTTGGCGCCGCCGGGCGCCTTGCGCAGGGCGGTCGTGTTGTCGACCTGGCGGATATGGTCCCACTCCTCTTCGGAGTAGTCCGGGTACCCGGTGTCCTTATACGTGGGCGCGGCGTCGTCCCAGTTCGCGTAGCCCCAGGTCTTGTGGAAGATGGAGACCGCCGATTCCCAGGGGCCCTGGGTCTGCTCCGACTGCATCTCGTTGTCCCATCCGACCTCGAAGTCGGCCCGGTCGTTGCCGACGCGCGAGTTGATCATGATGTTCGGCTGCAGCTCGTGCGCCCATGTGCGCAGCTGATCGGATTGGGCGGGGTTGGGCTTGCCCATGTCGTACCAGAGTTCGGAGATCTCCCCGTACTTTCCTCCGAGGAGTTCCTTCAGCTGGGCGTGGATGTACTCCATGTAGCCCTCTTCGTCCAGCGTATTGGCGTTCTGCCAGGGGTTCTCGGGCTGCTTCTCCCAGTCGATGTTGGAGAAGTAGAGACCGAACTTGATGCCGACCTTCTTGCAGGCCTGCGACAGCTCAAGGAGCGGGTCGCGGTGGGACGGCGACTGCTTGGTGAAGTTGTAGTCGGTCGTTACCGTGTCCCACATGGCGAAGCCATCGTGGTGCTTCGAGGTGATGAGCAGCATCTTCATGCCGGTGTCTTTAGCTTGCTGGCACCATGCGGTGGCGTCGAAGTTCGGGGCCTCGAAGGTCTGAGCGGTGGCTAGGTACTCCTCGCGTGGGATTCCCTGCAGGGGGATCCGGCTGTCCCACGTCTGCTGGTGACCCCAGGCCTTGATCTGCTCGGGGTACCCGACCTCCTGCTTTTGCCCCTTGTACCAGCCGGCGTAGGAGGAGTAGACGCCCCAATGGATGAACATGGCGTACTTCATGTCCTGCCACTGGGCAACCTTGTCCTCGGCGGATGCTGGCACGGCCGCCGGAATCGCATAGCGAGCGTCGTACGTGGCCTGCTGTGTTGGGGTGGAGTCGCCGGTTTGCTGGCTGTTTGCTGTCGGCGTGTCGGCCAAGGCGGGACCTGCCATTCCTAGTGTCAGGAGGCCGGCGAGGAGGGTGCCAGCCACTCGTTTCGTGATGTGCATCAAGTCTCCGTTGATTGATGAGAAACTCCGGTTTGGAGGCGGTGACAGTCTAGCGGAGGGTAGTGACGAACGCGATTTGCTGCGAGAGGGCTCCGGCGCGTCGAATCGCCTGTGACGAAGTGCATAGTATGGATTGTGACTGGTTGGAAAGTTGTGGGTGGTGGGGTCTGTGGGTTGTGCCGGTGGCCTCTCCTCGGTGTGCGGGTTAATTCCCAGGGGGTGGTCAGGGTTTGTTGAGCTTTGGGGCCTATGGGCCTTTCTGATCGCACGTAGTCTGTCTGGTAACCGTCGTGGCCGCCACTATGTCCTGGTCGCGCGGACCCATACGAACCCTACGGAGGATGAATTGATGACGATGCTCCGCGCTAAGTGGGCGCGGGCGGCGGTCGGTGCTTCGGCGCTGGCCCTCGCCGCGACCGGGATGGGCGTCTTTGGCGTCTTTTCGGCCGCGCCTGCCGAGGCCGCCGTCAACCCCAACATTAAGGTTGCGATCAAGCCGCTGGTTCTGTCCGACAAGGACGGAGTGGAGATCCCAGGGGCGGGTGCCCAGGTTGAGGATCCGGTGAGGATGTATATCGAGTGGGATGCCACCGAGGCAAACCCTCAGCCGGGCGACTCCTTCACGGTTGGTCTTCCGGCCACGGGGGCCGCGTTGCCTGATATTACGCACTACTACCGATTCCGCGAGGTGGGGCGTAGCGATCCGCTGATGTTTAACCGCGAGCAGGTCGGCGAGTGTGTGACTGCCGCCGATGTCATGACCTGTACCTTCAATCAAGCTGTCGCAGCTCAAGGCAACGTCAAGGGCACGATGAATCAGATGCTCATGGCTCAGAAGGAAACGCCGCTGACGAAGCTTCCCTTCAATGCCAATGGCGTCGAGACTCAGGTTCCGAACCCGAACGATGGGCCCATCGTCCAGCGCCTGTGGACCGAGAAGAACGTCGGCAAGTACGCGAACTCCCTGAAGCGTGACTCGACCCAGATCAACTGGCACATTACTGGTTCCGGCCGCCGCCTCTCAGAGCGTGCTGGAATGCCCGCAGGCACCTACGCGAACAAGGTCGTCTTCAACGATGTCCTCGGCGCTGACGGTCAGACGCTGCTGCCCGCCGACTCCACCTGGTACGTTCGAGTCGATCCTAAGAGCGCGCCGAACCAGTACCCCACGGTCGCGCGAGTCGGGCAGCCCGGCATCAACACGGCCTACGGCAACTACACGCTGGAACGCACGATCTCCGCAGACGGCAAGTCCGCGACGGTGACGCTTACTCGTACCGACGGCAACTTCGATCCGGCGATCAACTACGAGATCGTCTACTCCTCGAAGATCGACGGTAACGTCATCCCCGAGAAGCAGTACACGAACAGCGCGACGCTGGTGGGTGACGCGGAAGGCCCGATCACCTCGGCGATCAGCTACCGCGACCCGATCACCTACACCATTGAGATGAAGCCCGGATACGGGGCCTTCGGCGTGAAGAAGTACGTCCTCGGAGCGCAGGTCGGTGCCGACGCCGGTCAGATCCCCGCCGCCACGGCCGTCACGGTTAACGTCAAGTACGAGCTCCCCGCTGGCTGGGACCCGGCTCTCCACCCCGAGTGGACCGCTCCCGAGGGTGGAGCCAACCCCTACACGATGAAGGTTCCCGTTGAGCAGGGTGTGGCCGGTGTGGCCTTCCCCAAGGGCACCAAGGTGACGCTCACGGAGTCCCTCGACTCCACACAGCTGCCGGCCGCTCTGCGTTGGCAGGGTGATCCCTCCTTCTCCGTCGGATCCACGAGCGCCGTGAACGAGGTCTCCTTCACCATCGCTGAGAACAACGTCTCTTCGGTCTCGCTGACCAACACCGCAGCCGCGGCTCCCGGCAAGATTGCTGTGACCAAGAAGGTTGTTGGTGACATCCCGGCTGGCAAGACCTTCGCTTTCGATTACGTGTGTGACGATGCGGCGAAGACCTCCGGCTCGATCACGGATGTCGTTCCCGGTCAGGCCAAGGAGTCCGCTGAGATTCCCGCTGGCGCGACCTGCACGGTGACCGAACGGGACGCCTCCATCGACGGAAGCAACCTGGAAACCTCCGCGATTGATCCCGTGATGGTCAAGGCGGGCGAGGTTGCTGCCGTTGAGGTGACCAACACCTACACGCCGAAGGTCGGCAAGATCTCGGTGACGAAGGAAGTTGTTGGTGGCATCCCGGCTGGTAAGACGTTCTCCTTCGACTACGTGTGTGACGACGCCGCGAAGACCTCCGGTTCGATCCTGAACGTCGCCGCCGGCGAGACCAAGGAATCGGGCGACATCCCGGACGGTGCCGAGTGTCTCGTGACCGAACGTGAGGCCGAGGCTGCGGTTGATGGCTTCATCCTCGACAGTGCTGTGGCGGATCCCGTTACCGTCAAGGATGGCGAGGTTGCTGCGCTTGTCATGACCAACACCTATACCCCGGCTCCTGGCAACATTGCCGTGACCAAGAAGGTTGTTGGTGACATTCCTGCGGGTAAGACGTTCTCCTTCGACTACGTGTGTGATGATCCGGCTAAGACCTCCGGTTCGATCACGGACGTCGCCGCCGGTGACACCAAGGTCTCCCGCGATATTCCGGCTGGTGCGACCTGCACGGTGACGGAGAAGGATGCCTCGGTTGATGGTTTCACTCTCCAGACCTCCACGATTGATCCCGTGATGGTCAAGGCGGGCGAGGTCGCCACCCTCGAGGTCACCAACACGTACACGCCGAAGGTCGGCAAAATCTCGGTGACGAAGGAAGTTGTTGGTGACATTCCTGCGGGTAAGACGTTCTCCTTCGACTACGTGTGTGATGATCCGGCCAAGACCTCCGGTTCGATTACGGACGTCGCCGCCGGCGAGACCAAGGAATCCGGTGACATTCCGGCCGGTGCCGAGTGTCTGGTGACCGAACGTGAGGCCGAGGCTGCGGTTGATGGCTTCATCCTCGACAGTGCTGTGGCGGATCCCGTTACCGTCAAGGATGGCGAGGTTACTGCGCTTCTCATGACCAACACCTACACCCCGGCTCCGGGCAACATTGCCGTGACCAAGAAGGTTGTTGGTGACATTCCTGCCGACAAGACGTTCTCCTTCGACTACGTGTGTGATGACGCGGCCAAGACCTCCGGTTCGATCACGGACGTCGCCGCCGGTGACACCAAGGTCTCCCGTGACATCCCCGCCGGTGCGACCTGCACGGTGACGGAGAAGGATGCCTCGGTTGATGGTTTCACTCTCCAGACCTCCACGATTGATCCCGTGGTGATCAAGGCGGGCGAGGTTGCCACCCTCGAGGTGACCAACACCTACACCCCGGTTCCGGACCCGACGCCGTCGGCAACCCCGACGCCGAGCGAGACTCCGACGCCGAGCGAGACCCCCGGTGGTCACGATGGTGGGGACCGTCCCAACCTGGCCAGGACCGGCGCCGATGTGCTCGGTGGCTCCCTGGCGACCTTGACCCTGCTGGGAATGGGTGGAGGACTCCTCGCCCTGCGCCGCGCGCGTCGCTGACGTGATCAACGGCTGAGCGAGCGCTGAGCTTTGGACCCCGGGCCCCACGGGCCCGGGGTCCGCTGTCTTGCGTGGGGAAGCCTCCGGTCCGAGGCGAGTGCACACCCTCCATCAAGCATGAGCGTGCGTGACTCAAGTTTCGGGTGTTCGGCTTGCGGAATAAAACGCCCGGTCCTAAAGTTGAGTACATCAGACTCAAGGGTCTGTCGGGATCATCCCGGCACGAGACAGCAATGCGAGCCGCTCCGGTGAGACGGAGTCGGCCTCGCCGATGAAAGGAACACACACTATGGCACGTGCAGTCGGCATCGACCTCGGCACCACCAACTCCGCTATCGCCGTCCTCGAAGGCGGCGAGCCCACCATCATTCCGAACGCTGAAGGCGCTCGCACGACTCCTTCGGTCGTCGCCTTCTCCAAGACCGGCGAGGTTCTCGTCGGTGAGATCGCCAAGCGTCAGGCGGTCACGAACGTTGATCGCACCATCTCCTCGGTCAAGCGCCACATGGGCACCGACTGGACGACGGAGATCGACGGCAAGAAGTACACGGCGCAGGAAATCTCCGCGCGCATCCTCCAGAAGCTGAAGAGGGACGCCGAAGCCTACCTGGGTGAGCCCGTCACCGAGGCCGTCATCACGGTTCCCGCCTACTTCAATGACGCGCAGCGTCAGGCGACCAAGGACGCCGGTCAGATCGCCGGCCTCAAGGTCGAACGCATCGTCAACGAACCCACCGCCGCGGCCCTGGCCTACGGTCTCGAAAAGGGCAAGGAAGACGAGCTCATCCTGGTCTTCGACCTCGGTGGCGGCACGTTCGACGTGTCCCTCCTTGAGGTGGGTAAGGATGATGACGGCTTCTCCACCATCCAGGTGCGTGCCACCTCCGGCGACAACCACCTGGGCGGCGACGACTGGGATCAGCGCATCGTCGACTGGCTGATCAGCCAGGTCAAGGCGAAGACCGGCGCGGACCTGTCGAAGGACCCCGTTGCGCTCCAGCGTCTCAAGGAAGCCGCTGAGCAGGCCAAGAAGGAGCTGTCCTCCGCGACCTCCACGAACATCTCGCTGCAGTACCTGTCCATGACCGCCGATGGCCCCATCCACCTGGATGAGACCCTGACGCGCGCCAAGTTCGAGGAACTGACCGCGGACCTGCTCGAGCGCACCAAGAAGCCCTTCCGCGACGTCATGGCCGAGGCTGACGTGACCGTCTCCGAGATCGACCACGTCGTGCTCGTCGGCGGCTCCACCCGCATGCCCGCCGTCACCGAGGTTGTCAAGGAGCTGACCGGCGGCCGTGAGCCCAACAAGGGTGTCAACCCCGATGAGGTCGTCGCCGTGGGCGCTGCCCTGCAGGCCGGCGTCATCCAGGGTGACCGCAAGGATGTCCTGCTTATTGACGTGACCCCCCTGTCGCTCGGCATCGAGACCAAGGGTGGCGTTATGACCAAGCTCATCGACCGTAACACGGCGATCCCGACCAAGGCCTCGGAGATCTTCTCCACCGCCGAGGATGGCCAGCCCTCCGTGCTCATTCAGGTCTACCAGGGCGAGCGTGAGTTTGCCCGCGACAACAAGCTGCTGGGTACCTTCGAGCTCTCCGGCATTGCTCCCGCTCCGCGCGGCGTTCCTCAGATCGAAGTGACCTTCGACATCGACGCCAACGGTATCGTTCACGTCTCCGCGAAGGATCGCGGCACGGGTAAGGAGCAGTCGGTCACCATCACCGGTGGATCGTCCCTGCCCAAGGAGGACATCGACCGCATGGTGCGCGAGGCCGAGGAGCACGCTGCCGAGGACAAGAAGCGCCGTGAGGAAGCCGACACCCGTAACCAGGCTGAGCAGGCCGTCTACTCGACGGAGAAGCTGCTCAAGGACGAGGCCGACAAGATCTCCGAGGAGACCCGTGCGGCCGTCCAGAAGGATGTCGACGCCGTGAAGGAAGCCCTCAAGGGAGATGACATTGAGGCTGTGAAGGCCGCGATGACGACCCTGTCTGAGTCGGGCATGAAGATCGGCCAGGAGATCTACGCCAAGCAGCAGGCCGAGGACGCCCAGAAGGCGGCCCCCGCCCAGGACGATGTCGTGGACGCCGAAATCGTGGATGAGGACAACAACAAGTGAGCACCGAGGAAACCAACGGTTTCTCGGCGCCCAACGAGGACGCGAACGCCCCCGGGGCCGACTCCCTCGAGTCGGCCCCGGTCGGCCAGGCGGCAGAGTCGTCCTCGCCCGAGAATCCGGCTGATGATATGAGTGCTTTCGAGGACCAGGTCGAGGACTCTGACCTTGCCAAGGCTCTCGAACGCATCGCAACCATCGAAGACCAGCTGGCCCGCGCCAACGCGGAGCTCTACAACCAGGGCCAGGAGTACGCGAACTACGTGCGTCGCTCCAAGGAAGCTATCCCGGGTCACAAGACCGCCGGGCAGGACGAGGTCATTGAGTCGCTCATCAGCGTTCTCGACGACATCGCCGCGGCCCGCGCGCACGGAGACCTGGAGGACGGTCCCTTCGCGTCGATCGCTGCGAAGCTCGAGGACACGCTCAAGACGCGCTTCGGGCTGGAGCGCTACGGAGCCGAGGGTGACGATTTCGATCCTGCCCTGCACGATGCCCTGATGGCCACCACGAGCCCCGATGTGGACCATCCCGTGATCGGGCAGGTCCTGACCGGTGGCTACCGCCGCGATGAGCGCGTCGTGCGAGCCGCAAAGGTGCTGGTGAACAACCCTGAATGACTTTCGACATGCTCGTGACTGAAAGAGAGGTGAAACGCGCGTGAGCGAACAAGAGTGGTTCTCGAAGGACTTCTACAAGGTCCTGGGAGTCGACAAGAAGGCGGACAAGAAGGCCATCACGAAGGCCTACCGTAAGCTGGCGCGGCAGTGGCACCCGGATCAGAACCCGGGCGATACGGCGGCCGAAACCAGGTTCAAGGAGATTGGCGAGGCATACGCGGTCCTGTCCAACGACGAGGAACGCAAGCGCTACGACGCGATTCGCGCCATGGCAGGCGGAGGTGCGCGCTTCTCCGCAGGATCCGGTGGAGCGGGCGGCTTCGAAGACCTCTTCGGGGGCTTTAGCGGCGCCGGAGGCAGTTTCGGCGGCGGTGGCCACAACGTGCGCTTCCAGGCCTCCGGCATGCCCGGCGGCGGGGCCGGCTTCGAGGATATCCTCTCCGGTCTCTTTGGAGGCGCGGCGGGTGGCAGCTCCCGATTCGGGGGTGAGTCCTACGGGTCTCCCTTCAGCGCCCGGGCCTCGCACGGCGCACCTACGCCCGAAAAGGGCGGGACGGTGCGCGCCAAGCTGTCCATCTCCTTGCGCCAGGCTCTGAATGGGGCGACCCTGACCATCAAGGTTGGAGGCTCTCCGATCAAGGTCCGCATCCCTGCCGGCATCAAGGATGGCCAGAAGGTTCGCGTCAAGGGTCACGGGAAGCCCGGCCTGCACGGCGGCCCCACCGGCGACCTTGAGGTTACCGTGACGGTGAAGCCGCACCCCGTGTACTCGCGCGAGGGCAATGACCTCGTGGTGACGCTGCCTGTCACCGTGTCCGAGGCGATCCTCGGCACCGTCATCGACGTGCCCATGATTGACGGCGGCACGGCCGCGGTAAAGGTGCCCGAGGGTTCTTCGTCGGGCACCGAGATTCGGGTGCGTGGCAAGGGGGTCTCAACCTCCAAGGTGAGCGGTGACCTGGTCGCTCGCGTGGCCATCCAGGTCCCCGAGAAACCGAACCGTGAGCTGAAGAGACTTGCGAAGGAGATGGCGCAGGCCGAGGGAGACCTCGACGTGCGTGCGTCCCTGGCGAAGACGGCGCAGGAGTAAGCCATGGCAGTGAAGGGGCGAGGCGAGGCGATCACCTTCGCCATCTCCGTTGCGGCGGAGCTGTCCGGTATGCACCCTCAGACCTTGCGGCAGTACGACCGTCTCGGCCTGGTGATTCCGGCGCGCACGAAGGGGAAGGGGCGGCGCTACACGAAGCGAGACGTGCAGAGGCTGCGCGATGTGCAACGCATGAGTCAGGAAGAGGGGATCAACCTGGCGGGAATCCGGCGCATCCTCGACCTCGAGCGCCGCGTCGAGGAGCTCGAGGCGGAGTGCGACGGCCTGCGTGCCACGGTCGCCGCCTCCGAGGCTCGCCGTAACCGTGTCTTCGCCGCCTCCCCCGACGGTCAGGTCATGCCGATGAGGAGAGGCCAGCGAGCCTGGGAGGGGCGGGAGTCCTCCGTCGCCTCGGGCGGATCTCTCACGGTGTGGAACCCGATGCGCGCGCTCACCGCGCTCACATCTGTCGACGGGCAGGCGTCCTCCGTCGTCGGCAGGCAGCGGAGGCGTGGCGGCGTG
Organism: Schaalia odontolytica; assembly: GCF_024584435.1. Taxonomy (GTDB): domain Bacteria; phylum Actinomycetota; class Actinomycetes; order Actinomycetales; family Actinomycetaceae; genus Pauljensenia. The sequence goes on along the minus strand of NZ_CP102197.1, from coordinate 1,564,428 downwards.
CGAGCGGTCATCGAGGGGACGATCGTCCCTGGCCGCTAGCGATTGGTGACGCAATAGAACTGCGGGACCCATCCAACGGATGGGTCCCGCAGCGTAATTCGATCGAGGATCCGGGGGCACACAGGACCCACGATCGAAGCCTGGAACAGGCGACAGGCTTTCGCCTGCTGATGATAGTTTTACCAGGTCACAGCCGGTTTTGATAGTCGATTGTCGACCCGGGAGACGGTTCGCACATATGTGCAATCGAGTTGGGGGAAGCGTGCGTCAAGGGTCGGCTCTCTCCTCGGGTGATCTCGCGGCTGCGGGCGCGTCGAAGAATCGGCGAGTTTCGTTGAAATCTTGCCGATTGTGACCCGCGAGTGAGCGGCGTGCATGCGGGCGATGGCGAAGGATCGACCAAAGGGATATGTCGAGACGATCACAGTGGCATGGCGTGGGTAACTCCGATATGGGGTGCGTAACTATATTCGCAGGTCAGCGAGCATGCGGCGTGTCGCGGTGCGGGAGGCACCGGCCTTCCCGCCCCGGCCTGGCGAGGGGTGAGAGCGGGCGCCCTGAGCCTGGCGACGCGGCGTCGGTGGCGCATGAGTTAACGTGGGTGCATGACGAAATCATCGCATCACCTGTCGGTGCGCTCGCGGCTAGCCCGGGCGGCCGGAACAGCCGCACGATGTGCGTCCCGAGCGCTTGGGCGAGGCTCCGGCGGAATGATCGGGGGCGAGGTTGCCCTGCGTATCTCCCCGAGATTCCTCGCGGAACTCGCCGCCCCGTACTCCTGCGTCGTCGTGACGGGAACCAATGGAAAGTCGACGACAACACGGATGGTGCGAGCCGCCCTGGAAAGAGGCGGGCCGGTTGCCTCCAATACCAACGGTGACAACATGACGTCGGGCGTCATCACCGCGCTCATGAGAGGCGAAGGGGCAACGCGTGCCGCCCTTGAGGTCGATGAGATGCACGTTCCGGCCGTTGCGGCGGACGTGCATCCCGACGTTTTCGTCTACCTCAACCTCTCGCGTGACCAGCTCGACCGAGTCGGTGAGATCGGCACGGTCGAACGCCGCTTGCGCGAAGGGGCATCCGCCCACCCCAGTGCCACGGTCGTTGCCAACTGCGACGACCCCCTGATCGTGTCTGCGGCCGCGGACAATCCGAACGTCGTGTGGGTCGCCGCCGGCGCCGGGTGGGGAGGCGACAGTGCGGCGTATCCCCGAGGGGGGCGCGTCGCGCGCAGCGAGGACGGGTGGCACCTGATCCCGGCCTTCGAGGGGGAGGAACTGCCCGACCTGAAGCGCCGTCCCCAGCCCCAGTGGTGGCTCGAGGATGTCGAGCTCGCCCCCGAGGGCCCGCGCGCGACGCTGCGCGGACCTCGCGGCGCGAGCGTCCCCCTCGCCCTGAAGCTCCCCGGACGCGCGAACCTCGGTAACGCCGCGCAGGCCGTCGCCGCCGCCGTCGCCATGGGCATTGACCCTGCGACCGCCGCCGAGGCCATCAACGGTGTCACGGAGGTTGCCGGACGCTACTCCGTCCACGACATCAACGGACGCAACGCCCGTCTCATGCTGGCCAAGAACCCCGCCGGATGGCAGGAAGCCATGACGATGATCGATCCGCGTGTCGACCAGGTCGTCATCGGCGTCAACGGACAGGTCCCCGACGGGCAGGATCTCTCCTGGCTCTGGGACGTTGACTTCTCCGGTGTCAAGCAGGTCGGCCGCCGCGTCCTCGCCTGCGGCGAACGGGGCGCAGACCTCGCCGTGCGCCTCGAATACGCGGGCGTTCACTGCGACCTCGTGCCCCTGCCCATGGACGCCCTGGCAGCGTGCGATCCCGGTCGCGTCGAGATGCTCCTCAACTACACGGCCATGCGCGACTTCAAGGTCCTGCTCGATCGAAAGGAGGGCACGCGATGAGCGCCTCCACGCTGCGCATCGGCGTTTTGATGCCCGAGGTCCTGGGCACCTACGGGGACAGCGGCAACGCGCTGATCCTGGCGGAGCGAGCCCGCAGGCGCGGCATTGACGCTGAGATCGTCCACGTTGGACTGAATGAGGAGATTCCAGACAGCCTCGATATCTACACGCTCGGCGGCGGCGAGGACACCGCTCAGGCGCTCGCGCAGACAAGTTCCGCGGCACCTCGGGGCTTGCCCGCGCTCTTGACGCGGGTCGTCCGCTGCTCGCCATCTGCGCCTCCCTGCAGGTTCTCGGCCACTGGTACGAGGACGCGAGGGGCACACGCGTCGCAGGCATGGGAGTCCTCGACATCACCACGCGCCCCCAGGGACATCGCGCGATTGGTGAACTGGTCTGCGCGCCTATCCTTGAATGCCTCACGCAAACCCTCACCGGCTTCGAAAACCACGGAGGCGGCACCGTCCTTGGCCCCGACGCGGCTCCGCTCGGCCGAGTTATCTCGGGCGTGGGCAACGGCGTACCCCGGGGAGAAGAAGCACCGGAGGTGTGCTACGACGGCGCCGTTCAAGGATCCGTCATAGCGACCTACATGCATGGCCCTGTCCTCGCCCGCAACCCCGAGCTCGCGGACCTGCTGCTGCAGCGCGCAACCGGCACGACGCTGGCTCCGCTCGAGGTGCCGGGGGTCGCTGAGCTGCGTGCGCAGCGCCTGGCGGGCGTGAGGATGCCCTAACGCGTCACGTCCATCAGTCAGAAAGACACCCACATGTCCAACCCCTCCTACGGCCCCTCGGGCGATCAGCACGCGGCGTTCCCGCTCAATGGTCAGGCTGCGCGCAGCGACCCCCGGGGCTACGGTGCTCCTTCGCCGGTGAGCGTGCCGTCGATGCCCGGCCGCGGCCCCGCCGTCGCCACGCTCATCCTCGGTGCGGTTCTGATGATCGTCATCGCGCCGATCACTTTCTTCGCCGCGATGCTCTATGGGATTGCCAGCACCCCCGGAAGATCGGTCCAGGGCGGTACCACCGACAACGGCAGCGTCGTCACGGTGACCGCGGACGGACACTTCACGGTGAAGGCTGTCGCCGGTAAGGACCCCGAGTGTTCGCTCATCGATTCGAGCGGCACGAGGTACCGGTTGGACCCGTATGGGGATAACGGCAAGTCGTACGTTGCGTCGGGCGTCCCGGCAGGTCAGTACAAGCTTCAATGCGTTGCTGCCACCGTCGGCACAAAGGTCATCGCGTACAACACGGCACCGGAAGCCGTCACGCAGATTTTCGTCATGCCATTTCTGTGGGGCACCATCGTGGGGGTCGCAGGCGTGATCGCCGTGATCGTCGGCATCGTGCTTCTGGTCAGGGTAAACGGCAAGCGCCGCCGCATCATGGGCGCAGCGATGACGGGCGCCGTGCGCTGACGAACCCGTGAGGGCGCGACCCCCAGGATTGTGGGGTCGTGCCCTTTTCTGCCCCGCCGTTTCCCCTCCCTCGGAGAGGAAACGGCGTACGATCAAGAGAGATCTGATCCGATTGTCGCGACGTACTGTTCGCTGCGGCTGCCCCGTTGTTATGCTTAAGCATCATCCCCTTCAGGAAGGCACAAACATGTCGAATCCCTCCTACGGTGTCCCCGGCGAGCAGGGAACCCCCTGGCCGCAATACGGGCAAAATGGGCCCGGTGCTCCCCAGGGATACCCCGGTGGCGTTCCTGGACCCGGCTACCCCGGTCCTGCCGTCATGCCGACGGGGAAGCTCCCGAGTCGGGCGCCCGGAGGCATCTTGATCGGTCTCGGTGTCCTCATGATGGTCGTCGTGGCCCCCATCGTCTTCGTCGTCCTCCTATCCACGGGCTTTCGTACGCTCGGCGAGGCCGCCGCACAAGCCGCAACCATCGACAACGGCGATAGCGTCACGGTCTCGAGCAGTGGCAGCTACACGGTGATGGTCAGTCCCGGGACCGCTGATTCGTGTGCCCTGATCGACTCGGGTCAGCAGAGTCACCAGATGAGTCCCTTCGATAACGAGAAGAACGTCTATTCCATTGACGGGCTCGCTGCCGGTGACTACGTCGTGCGTTGCGACGGGCTTGACTCGGGTGCAAAACTGATGGGCCTCAACATGAGCGGCGCCGACGTGATGGCGTCAACGGGTTCCGCGATGATCTGGTCGACTGTCATCGGCGTTTCGGGAATCGTCGTGTTGATCGTCGGGATCGTCCTCGTTGTCAGAGCGAATGGTAAGCGTCGAGCGATCCAACAGCAAGCCATGATGTCCGCCATCGGTTGAGCCGGTGGTCACGGGGCGAGGCTCGGGAGATTCTCCGGCCTCGCCCCTTCTCATAGGTAGCGAGAAGCGTCGAAAGAGGATACTCATGCCCGCCCTTTCCTTCACGGGAGATCGCCAGCTGCGTTTTCCTGCCCCCGATGTCGCGCGCGGCTTCATGCTGGCTCTCATCGCCCTGGCGAATGTGCCGTGGTGGCTGAAGTACTTCCCGGACTACCCGGCGAATCGTTCGGAGCTGCTTCAGGTCATGAACGCGGCCGACCAGTGGTGGTTCATCGTGCGTTCCCTTTTCGTCGACCGCCGAGCCTATCCCCTCTTCTCGATCCTCTTCGGCTTCGGCATGGCGATCATGGCGATGCGCACCATGGAGCGCGAGCGGCGCGCCGCTCGCGAGGCCGTGTCGAGCGAGGTCAGCGCCGGTTGGGCGCCCGTTCAGCACCAGATTTTCGATGAGGAGGTGGAGCGGCGGGCGCGCCGCGCCGCCTCTCGTCTCATCCGCCGCCGTGGCTGGTGGATGCTGGCTTTCGGTGCCCTGCACGGAATGGTCTTTGCGGGTGACATCATCGGCGCCTACGGTCTGGTCGCGGTCATTTTCGCCGAGGTTGTGGTCTCCGGACGCGCATGGCTGCTGAGCCTGATCGGCGCGTTGTTCACGGCGGTATTCGTGTTGTCGATGTGGGGAATAGCGATTGCAGCGGGTAGTGGCTCGATGACGCTCGGTTCTCACCCGCGGGGAGCTCTACACCCCCTCTTTCCGCTGATATCCCTGGGTGAGTGGATCATCGTCACCCCCATGACGCTCCTGATGTCCCTCGTGGTCCCGTCGGTCATGATCGGCGTCGGCGTCGCGCGCCTTGGGCTTTTGCAGGACCCTCCGGGGCATCGCGCAATCCTCGGGGCGATCGCTGCCGGCGGCCTGACGGTCGGAGCCGCCGGAGGCATTCCCTTCGCCTTGGGGCAGCTGGGGTGGGCCTTCGCAGACTCCTTGACGTGGGCGAACCCCCTCTATCACCTCTCGGGTCTCGTGGGCGCGTGCGGGTGGCTTGCTCTTCTCGCTCTCATCGGTGGCGGCCCGCGTGAAAGCCTTGGCACCGTGTGTACCTTCCTGAGCGCGATCGGGCGGCGTTCGATGACCGCCTACCTCTCGCAGACGCTGGTCTTCATCCTCGCGTTCGGTGGGCTCGGTGTGCTCGGCGTCCGTTTCGTCGGCAGCGCCGTGGGCGCGTTGATTGCGCTCGGCGTGTGGGTCCTGATCGGTATCGGGTGCATCCTCGCCGAGGTCAGGGGGTCCTCGCGTGGGCCAGCGGAGCGTGCGCTGCGCTCACTCGTTGCTCGCAGCGCGCGGCCGCTGCCGATGCCGGCGCTTCCCGTCGCAGCCGCGCAGGATGAGGCGAGTGCAAGCGCATCCGGCGCGTCGTGGGGAGGCGTCGACGGCACGGATCCGACCTAATAGCGGAAGAGGTAGGCCTGCGCAACAGATGGGATAAAATGTGACCCATTAGACAATACCTGTTTCTGTTGCTGGGGCTACCCGGATGAGCTGGGACGATGGCTTCCGTGGTTGCGCTGCGGAGGTGGCAACTCGGAATGCGACTCGTTGAGAACGTTGGTTTTTCGCCGATTCTGCGCTACTGTGAAGGTGTTAACAATCGTGTTGATGGTGATCGTGGCGAGCGCTGGAGGTGGCCGATGGGCGTGTGCATGCAGCTGAACAGTGGGGGCTGCCTACGCGGGTGTGCCTCGATGATAAGGGTGCCGATGTGCGCCGGGGACGATCAGCGCGAGTAGGGGAATGATCATGGGCTGGCTATGGCGGGCGGATGCTGACGGTGGAGCCGACGGCGAGGAGACGCCTCGCCGCCCGATCCCGCCGGACGACGCCGCCGCCAATGTGGAACAATGGGGCAGTGGCAACGCAGAAACGGTGGAAGGAATCGCCACGGGTAGCGCAGAGTTCGAAGTGAACCGCTTTGACATGGTTCGTCCCATCACGCAGGAGCGGCTGGGCCTCCTTTTCGATACCGAGGGCTGGGCGTGGCGCATCGATGGCGATGGTGACCTGTGCGGCTTGTGGGAGGGACACCTGTTTTGCTTCCGCTTCCTCGGCAACTCGAGCGAGGTCCTGTCGATTGTCGCCTTTATGAAGCAGCTGGTGCCCGCAGAGTACGGCGAGGACCTGCGTGACTTCCTGCAGGCCTGGCATGGGGAGTTTCTCTGGCCGAAGTCCTACGTCGCGGACCAGGTCGAGGGGGGTCGCGTCGTCGCCGAGGTCAATGGTGATTACGAGTATGGGGCGACGGATGCCCAGCTCGTCCAGCAGGTGATGTGCGCCCTTGCCACCACCCTGCAGCTCTTTCGGGCGCTCGCTGAGCGCTACGGCCTCGACGACGAGGGGGCCGGGCCGTCGGGTGGTCATCAGCGCGGCTTCGGCGGACCCACCTGGCTTCCTGGAAACTGAGAGCCGGATCTATCCCCCAAGGTGACGTTGAGTGGAATAGACTCAACTTTGCTGTCGTTCTGTGTACCAGAAGGCGTCGAGGGCCATCGACGCAACACGGCAACACATTGGAGGATTGATCTCATGGCACGTGAGATGACATCGAAGGCGCAGGAGGCCATTGCCTCTGCGCTGCAGGCCGCTTCCGCGGCCGGGAACCCGCAGGTCGAGCCCGTCCACCTGCTGGAAGCCCTGATCGAACAGCAGGGAGGCATAGCGCTTGCCCTGCTGAAGGCGGTGGGAGCCGATTCTCGCGCGATCGGTGCGCAGACCAGACGCGCGCTCGTCGCACTCCCCTCAACCCAGGGTGCGTCCGCGGGGAGCGCCCAGCCCTCGCGTTCCCTGCTCGCAGTCGTTCAGGACGCGGGCGAGCGCGCAGACAAGGGTGCGGACCAGTATGTGTCGACAGAGCACTTGCTCATCGCGCTGGCTGCCTCCGACACCGAGGCGGGGCGCATCCTCACCCAGGGGGGTGCGACCGATGAGGCCCTGGCGCAGGCCCTCGCGCAGCTACGCCCCGACCCGATCACCTCGCCCGACCCCGAGGGATCCTTCGAGGCCCTGTCGAAGTACGGTCGCGATCTCACCGAGGTTGCGCGCGAAGGCAAGCTCGATCCCGTCATCGGGCGCGACAACGAGATCCGGCGCGTCATTCAGGTCCTGTCGAGACGCACGAAGAATAACCCGGTTCTCATCGGTGAACCGGGCGTTGGTAAGACCGCCGTCGTTGAAGGGCTCGCCCAGCGCATCGTCGCCGGTGACGTCCCCGAGTCCCTGCGGGACAAGCGCCTCGTCTCCCTTGACGTGTCCTCGATGGTCGCAGGCGCCAAGTATCGCGGAGAGTTCGAGGAACGCCTCAAGGCCGTCCTCGCTGAGATCACTCGCTCCGACGGACAGATCATCACCTTCATCGACGAGCTTCACACCGTCGTCGGAGCCGGTGGCGGATCCGAAGGCGCGATGGATGCGGGCAACATGCTCAAGCCGATGCTGGCGCGCGGGGAACTGCGCATGGTCGGTGCGACGACTCTCGACGAGTACCGGGAGAACATCGAGAAGGATCCCGCCCTCGAACGACGCTTCCAGCAGGTCTTCGTCGGCGAACCCTCGGTAGAGGACACCGTCGCGATCCTGCGTGGAATCGCGCCAAAGTACGAGGCTCACCACAAGGTGACCATCTCGGATGGTGCCCTGGTGGCCGCGGCCACCCTGTCGGATCGCTACATCTCGGGTCGTCAGCTTCCCGACAAGGCGATCGACTTGATCGACGAGGCCGCCTCCCGTCTGCGGATGGAGCTGGACTCCTCCCCGGTCGAGATCGACGAGCTGCGCCGCAGCGTGGATCGCCTGCGGATGGAAGAGTCCTACCTTGCCGAGTCCGATCCCGACGGGCGCGACGAGGCCACGGCGGAACGGCTGACGAAGCTGCGCGCGGACCTGGCCGACCGCGAGGAGAACCTGCGTGCGCTCACCGCCCGCTGGGAAGCCGAGAAGGCCGGGCACAACCGCGTCGGCGACCTGCGCGTCCAGCTCGACTCGCTGCGCACGCAGCTGGAGCTGGCGGTGCGCGAGGGGCGCTGGGAGGAAGCCGGTCGTCTCCAGAACGGCGAGATCCCAGACGTCGAACGTCAGATCGCGCAGGAGGAAGCACGAGCCGACGCGCAGGACAGTGTCGGCGAAGCCGAGCCGATGATCGCGGAGAAGGTTGGCCCCGCGGAGATCGCCGAGGTCATCGAAGCGTGGACCGGCATTCCGACGGGCAAGCTCCTGCAGACCGAAACGGAGAAGCTCCTGCACATGGAGGATGAACTCGCCAAACGCCTCATCGGACAGAAGGAGGCCGTGCGGGCCGTCTCGGACGCGGTTCGCCGCTCGCGCGCGGGCCTCGCCGACCCGAATCGACCGACGGGTTCCTTCCTCTTCCTAGGGCCGACGGGCGTGGGAAAGACCGAGCTTGCCAAGTCGCTGGCCGAGTTCCTCTTTGATGACGAGCGTGCCATTGTCCGCATTGACATGTCCGAGTACTCGGAGAAGCATTCGGTTGCGCGCCTCGTTGGCGCCCCTCCGGGGTACGTCGGATACGAGCAGGGGGGTCAGCTGACCGAGGCCGTGCGGCGGCGCCCGTATTCGGTCGTTCTCCTGGACGAGGTTGAGAAGGCGGATCCCGAGATCTTCGACGTTCTCCTGCAGGTTCTTGACGACGGCCGCCTCACCGACGGTCAGGGCCGGACGGTGGACTTCCGTCACACCATCTTGATCCTCACGTCAAACCTCGGGTCGCAGTTCCTGGCCGATCCCGACCTGACGCCGGAAGGGAAGCGAGACGCCGTCATGTCCGTCGTGCACGCGAGCTTCCGACCGGAGTTTCTTAACCGGTTGGATGAGACTGTCGTCTTCGATCCGCTCACCCGCGAAAATCTGGGCGAGATCGTCGATTTGCTGGTTGAGTCGCTGCAGCGCCGCCTGGTGGACCGCCGTATTGGCTTGACAGTGACCGAGCCTGCGCGCGGCTGGCTGGCTCGCACAGGCTACGATCCGGCGTTCGGGGCACGCCCGCTGCGCCGCCTAATTCAGCGTGAGATTGGCGATCGATTGGCAGTGTTTGTGCTGGCGGGAGACGTCAATGATGGTCAGAATGTGACTGTTGACATCAACGAATCCTTCGACGGGCTTGTTATGAATGTTGATAAACCCTGAGATAGCGCGCTACACTGACAACCAGTTTGTATTTCGGACGCTTGGTATTTGGCGTTCGCAACAGCAGGAGATGATATGACAACCCAGAGGAAGGCCCGTGGCGCCTACTCCGTCGGACAGGCGACGCGCGAATCCATCCTCTCGGCAGCGATGGTCCTCATCGCAGAGCGAGGCTACAACGGCTTTTCTCTGCGCGACCTCGGTCGTCGAGTCGGTATTTCACACCCCGCTGTCGTCTATCACTTTCCTTCCAAGGAAGCGATCCTGCGCAGCGCGATCCAGCGTCACGAGGACATGAACGCCCTCTTCGACGTGACGATTAACGACGAGGTGGAAGGCGGCTTCGACGAGGGTGGCATCACCGCTGGCTCGTTTGTCGACTGGGCGGTCGGCGAAATGCGCTTCGCCATGAAGCCCGGTGCCGACGCTGCCATCGCGTTGGACTGTGTCCTGTGGGCGGAGGCGTCCTCGGAGGCGCACCCCGCGCACGCCCACTACAAGTACCGGACGCAGCAGATGGAGGAAGCCCTCGCGGTCATGATCCACAACTTCGTGGAGGAGGAGGGGGCCGACATCGGCACCACCCCTCGCACCCTCGCGAAGATTCTGATCCGCTACTGGTACGGCTCCGTCGTCTCCGCGCGCTACAACGACGAGCCGATCGACGCGCGGGAGTTCGTCGCCGACTTCCTGGCCGTGTGCGTCCAGCTCCTGCACCTGCCCGCGCACTACGTGCTGCAGCTGGGGGCCTCGGTTCCCGAGGAGGTTGCAGAGGTGTACGCGCGCACGCTGCGCAAGATCAGCGAGAAGACCACCGCCGCCGCCGAAGCAGCGGCCCCGGAGGCCACCGCGTGATCGGTCCTCTCCCGTCATTTGACGTCGCCCTCGTCCTGCGTGTCGGGGGCGACGTCCTCTATTCGCACGGCGACCTCGATCGGGTCTTCCCGCTGGCGTCCGTGACCAAGCCCATCGTCGCGTGGTCGGTGCTCGTAGCCGTTGACCGGGGGCTGACCACCTTGGATGCTCCCGCCGGCCCGCCCGGATCGACGGTGCGCCACCTGCTCTCACACGCCTCGGGCCTGCCCTTCGAAGGGCGCCGGCCCGCGGCCGCCCCGGGTAAGCGGCGGATCTACTCCAACGAGGGTTTCGACGTGCTCGGAAAACTCCTGGAGGACGTGACCGGAATGGAGATCGACCGCTGGGTGAAGCAGGTCATCTTCGATCCCCTGGGCATGGCATCGGCGCAGATTCCGGGCAGCCCGGCGCACGCAGGCGTCGCCAGCGCCGCCGACCTGAGCCTCTTTGGTGCCGAGCTGGCACGACCAACCCTCGTGAGCGAGCCCCTCGCAGCGCTCGCTGCCATGTCTCAGTTCCCGGCTCTTGCGGGAGTCGTGCCGGGGTATGGAAGGTTCACTCCGTGCCCGTGGGGGCTCGGAGTGGAGATTCGGGGCGAGAAGGCTCCGCACTGGAGCGCGCCGGATGCCAGCGCTCGCACTATCGGACACTTCGGACAGGCAGGGTCCTTCGTCTGGGCCGACCGCGACCTGACCGCGAGCGCCTGCTTCGTCGGCGAGGAGCCTTTCGGCCAGTGGCATCGCGAGAACTGGTCATCTCTCAACGCCTCGCTCCTCGAGACGGTTCGAAGCTGCTCCTCGGTGGGCGTTGCCGGGGGAGAAGGGTGACGGGTCGGCCTAGGCGACGTCGACGATGACCGGCACGTGGTCCGAGGCCCCCTTTCCTTTGCGCTCGTCGCGGTCAATGTGAGCGCCTGTCACGCGCGCCGCCAGCGGCGCCGAGCAGTAGGCGAAGTCGATGCGCATTCCCTGATTCTTCGGGAAGCGCAACTTCTGATAGTCCCAGTAGGTGTAGTTGGTGACGCGGTCTCGGGTGACCTCGACCCAACCGTCGCGTTCAAAGGCCGCGAAGGCGTCGCGCTCGGCGGGTGAGACGTGTGTGGATCCCTCGAAGACCGACATGTCCCACACATCCTCGTCGTGGGGAGCCACGTTCCAGTCTCCGACGAGTGCGATCAGGGCCTGCGAGTCGCTGAGCCACGTGCGCCCCTGCTCGGCGAGCGTCGCGAGCCAGTCGAGCTTATACGCGTAGTGAGGGTTGTCAAGCTCACGGCCGTTGGGTACGTAGAGGCTCCAGATCGTGAGCGAGGAAGGCGAGCCCTCGCGGGCCTCAAGCACCCCGGTCACGTCGACGGTGACGCCCAGCGCGCGCGCCTCTACCGTGGCGGGCTCTCCGAAGCTGGGCTGGTGAGGAAAGTGATCGCGGACGTCCGTGATGGCGAGGCGGGAGGCGACGGCGACCCCGTTCCACTGGTTGAGGCCGTGGACGGCCACCTGGTAGCCGGCCTCCTCAAAGGGGGCGGTGGGGAACTGGTCGGGCCTGCATTTGATCTCCTGCATGGCGAGGACGTCCGTGTCTGAGCGCTCGAGGAAGGCGATGACGCGATCGATGCGTGTGCGGATGGAGTTGACGTTCCAGGTCGCGAATCTCATGAGGCGAGCCTATCGGCGCTCGACGGGGGAGTCCGGGCGAAACGCGCGAGGTGCGTGAGTTGTGCAAGCGCTTATTCAGAGTGATAATGATTCTCACCAACAATATAGCTAGAAGAGGCACCCGAATGTCATACCTGCGACGCGTGAGCACCGCAGCGCTCGCCCTGTTCCTGGCACTGGCTCCCAGTGCGGCGTGGGCCGGACCCGACCAGGACAAGGACTGGATCGTCACCGGACAGCACGTCGACGCGCCCATCCCCATCTGGCACGACGACACCTCGAGCTTCTCGCTCAACACCATCAACCTCCCGATGGAGAAGACAGTCCTGTGGCTACCCAAGGCATGGACCGGAACGGGGGAGAAGGACGAGGCGAAGTCGCAGCTCGTCGTCCCCGCCGGTCGCCCGGACCTGTCCTTCCTCGGAGCGGAGGGAAGCGTCCTCAACGCCGCGCCGCAGAATCCCGGACCTGGAAACACGCCCATCTGGGCGGGTCTGGGAGCTGGTGAGATCGGCGACACCGACAAGTTTGAAGGCGACACCTACACCCTTGACCTCGTGAGTGTTGATGGCCCGGGACGCATGGAGATGTTCATCGACAACGGCGACAGCGTCAATCGTTTCCTCTCGAGCCACGATACCGCCTATCGCAGCGTGTACAACCCGCGCCATACGCATCTCTACACCACGTTTACGCAGCCGGGCCGCTACGTTGCGACCTACAAGATGACGGCGCGCAGCGCCGACGGCAAGGCGATCTACTCCTCGCCCCTCACCCCGCTCGTCTGGCAGGTTGGAGGCGCCAACCCCTCCGAGGGCACCATCAAGGACATCACGAGCGCATACAACGCCGCACGCCCCGAGCGTGGGGACGGCCAGGGAGCCGTTCCCACGCTGACGCTCGCCCCTCACGCGCAGCGAGAGCATCCGGGCGACAACCATCTCACCGACATCACCATCGACACGGGCGTGGCCACCGACGCCGGTCGCGCGTGGATCACCGTCAACGGCTACTTCCTCACAGAGGTGCCGGTCGAGGCGGGCCGTGCCACTGTCTCCGAACTGCTCGGGGCCGATGCCGCCTCGGTCCAGGCGATCTACATTCCCCAGGATTCCTCCTCGGCCCGATGGATCTCCCAGGCCGCCCAGTACTCTCAAAGGGATAAGGAACCGGTCTCGGTGGGAACGGGCGAGCAACTCCTCGGCCCCTCCAACCCCGATCCCGCTCCCGTGTGGAATCCCGACAGCCTGCCGCTGTCGTCGCGCCGCGTTGATGTCTCCTACGATCTCAAACCGGGCACGACCGACCAATACACCGCGACCGTGCGAGCTGCCGACCCGAGCCTGCGCGCGACCTATAAGATCGAGTTCCTCGAGTCCAAGTATGACTTCAGCCCCTGGTGCTCCATGGAGGGGACGCTGGGTGCGGGAGGCATGGACACGAAGGCTCAGGACCTGGGGGTGTGCCAGGGCGAGCCCATGCACATGCGCGTCACGATCCGTCCCCACCCGCTGTCAGACGCCGTCATGACAGTTGCCGAGGCCAGCGACGTCACGGTCGGCGAGCACGTGGGTCTGACCGCCACGCTTCACGTGCGTGCCGGCGCTTCTGTCCCGGAGGAACCAGCCCCAGACCCGGCGCCCACACCCGACCCGGCGCCCACACCCGACCCGGCGCCCAGTCCCGATAATGGTGGAGGAACCAGCCCGGCGCCTGCCTCGCCCCTCCTCAATGATCCGGTCGAGATCGCGCGAGGCCACCTGGATGTGCGCCTGACCCAGCAGAACGCCGCCGCCGGCATTACCTACGGGCTGGCGGTCAAGGACGACTCGCTGACCGCCGCACGCACCTCGGTGCTGCGCACCCTGTCTTCGACGACCCTGGCCGTGGCACCCAACGCGCGCTTCGTGCGGCCCTCGTCACTGTCGGATCCCAGTTACGACGTTCTCGGTCCGGTTGGTAGCGCGACCTACGTGCTCCCCGAAACCCAGAACAGCGACATCGTCTGGCCGGGCCTGTCCACGGAGGGGATCGACTACGCGGCCCTCCCCGACGGCGCTGACCTCACCCTGCATCTGGCCGAGGCCCCCGAGGGGGCGCGTGCCGCTTTCTTCCAGGGAGGGGCCTTCGGGAGCGCGGCCAAGGTGCACTTTGACTCGACCAAGGCAGACGGCGTCGTTCACACGACCGAGGCCACCCACATGCACGGCAACTGGGTGTTCAGCGCGCCGGGGACCTACCGCATCGAGGTCGGGGCACGCAGCGGGGAGCGTACGCTCGTCGCCCCCCAGTCGTTCACGGTTGTCGTGCGTGCCGGTCACCACGCAGACCGCCCGGCGCCCGGCGGGAATGACCAACCCGTGCCGACGCCCTCTCCCGGCCCCGCTCCGACCCCGGACCCTGGCCCCACGCCGAGCCCGGCCCCCTCTCCGGACCCCACGCCGAGCCCGGACCCCACGCCGAGCCCGGACCCCACGCCCACTCCCGCACCGACCCCGGACCCCGCTCCGACCCCGGACCCTGGCCCCACGCCGAGTCCGGACCCCGCGCCCGCGCCGAGGCCTTTCCCGGCCCCCGCCCCCAATGGCGGCCCCCTCGCGCCTCGGAGCAACGGAGGCAACGGAGGCAACGCAAGTGCGGGAGGAACACAGGCGACGGGTGGCGCGAACCCCACGTCGAGCACGACCGGTGCGGGAGTGAGTCCCGCGCGTACCGGCGTTGGCTCGGGCGCGCCGACCTCAACGGGGTCCTCTAGCTCCAGCCCGGTCACCGCCCCCAAGGCGGCTCCTTCCGCAACGCCCCGGGCCAACGGCTCCACATCCGGCGCCCAGAGCGGCGCGTTGAGCACAGACGGCGCCCAGAGCGGCGCGGCACAGGCACCCGTCGATGGCACTCAGGACGCGGCCAACGCCGTCCCCATCGCTGCGGGAAACGAGGCGGGCCGCTCGCGGGGCTGGAGCCCCTACTGGCTCGTCCTCCTCGTCGTCCCGGCCGCGCTCGCGGGTGGCGGTGCTGGATACCTCATCCGCACCCGTTGACGACGAGGCCGGGGCGCGGATGCGAGAGAAGATCCCCGCCCCGGCCTCGTGATACCCCGACGCTGCGAGCTACACTGCCCCCATGGGAACAGCACTCGTCACCGGAGCCACGTCCGGAATAGGTGAAGAATTCTGCTGGCAGCTCGCAGCCGCCGGACACGATCTCGTCCTCGTCGCGCGCCACGAAGAAGCGTTGAGCGCGCTCGCGTCAGCGCTCGCGAACGTCGCCGGGGTGCGAGCGGAGACCATCGCCGCCGACCTGTCCACCGCCGAGGGGTGCCGGAGGGTTGCCTCACGCCTTGACGTGGGAGGCCCCGCCGACGTCGAGAAGGCGGATCTTGCGCCCGTTGACCTTCTCGTCAACAACGCCGGGTTCGGATTGGGGACAGACTTCCTGGACAACACCCTGGAGGCCGAACTCGCGGGCGTGGACGTGATGGTTCGTGCCGTCATGATCCTCGCTCACCACGCAGGCATCTCGATGCGCTCGCGCGGGCGAGGCGCGATCCTGAACGTCGGCTCCGTCGCCTCGCGCACGGGAGCCGGAACCTACTCCGCTCACAAGGCGTGGGTGGTGGCCTTCACGGAAGGCCTGGCCGCTGAGCTGCGGGGGTCCGGCATCACCGCGACCGTCGTGTGCCCCGGCCCCGTCAACACCCCCTTCTTCGAGCGGGCAGGCGTCGACATGGAGGCAACTCCGGCGTGGCTCATGGCCTCTCCCGAGGAGGTCGTCACCTGTGCGCTCAACGCCGTGCGCGCGGGACGTATCCAGGTGACCCCCACGCTCGCCTACAAGGCCGCGATGGGGGCCATGAAGATTGCTCCCCGATGGGTGACCGCGCGCGCCATGAGAGCCATCCCGCACATGTGACGCCTCTGAGCGAGACGGGGTGGGGTCGGGTTCGCGCACGAGCCCGACCCCACCCCCGAGGCCATCGTCTAGGCCAGGCCGATGTCGCTCAGCCCCAGAGCGGACAGGTACGGCAAGCCCTCGGCCTCGATCCGCTCCTTCGCCCCGGTTGCGCGGTCGACGATGACGGCCACCGCGACGACGTTGGCACCCGCCTCACGTAGCGCGAAAGCCGCCTCAAGCGGGGAGCCGCCCGTCGTTGAGGTGTCCTCAAGGACGACGACGTTCTTGCCCTCCACGTCCGGCCCCTCGATGCGGCGCTTCATCCCGTGATCCTTCGCTGCCTTGCGCACGACGAAGGCATCCAGGTCCAGGCCGCGCGAGGCGGCGGCGTGCAACATCGCGGTGGCGACCGGATCCGCGCCCATCGTCAGGCCGCCGACTCCCACGTACTCCTCGCCAACCGCGAAGCCGGACTCCTCCAGGAGGTCCAGCATGACGTGGCCGATGAGGGGAGCCGCCTCGTGGTGCAGCGTCGAACGACGCATATCCACGTAGAAGTCGGACTCCCGGCCCGAGGCAAGGGTCACCTTCTCGTGAATGACGGACAGCTCCTGGACCAGGGCCGCCAGACGAGCCTTCTGAGAATCGTTGGTCATGGGTGTTCTTTCTCGTGTCGTTGCGTGTCAGTGGGTCGCCTCAACCAGCTCAATGAGCTGGCCGATGCCCTCGTGGATACCGAAGGGACGGAACGGATAGTTGCGAACGTCCTCGCGCGTCGTCGAGCCCGACAGGACCAGGTGGGTGCGCAGTCCCGCCTCCACGCCGGCGCGCACGTCCGTGTCCATGCGGTCGCCGACCATGGCGGCGCTCTCAGAGTGGGCGCCGATCTTGTTCAGGCCCGCGCGGATCATGACGGGGTTCGGCTTGCCGACAAAGTAGGGTTTCTGGCCGGTCGCGGCCGTAATCATCGCCGCGATGGCGCCGCAGGCCGGCAGGGTTCCCTCGTCGGAGGGGCCAGACACGTCCGGATTCGTTGCGATGAACTTCGCCCCGCCCTCGATGAAGCGGATTGCCTGCGTCAGGGCACGGAAGTCGTAGGAACGGACCTCGCCGAGCACCACGTACTCCGGATCGGTCTCGGTCATCACGTATCCGGCCGTGTGAATTGCCGTGGTCAGGCCGGCCTCGCCAATCACGTAGGCGGTGGAACCGGGAGACTGCTGCTGCAGGAAAGCTGCCGTGGCGTTGGCCGACGTCCAGATGTTCTCCTCGGGAATCTCCAAGCCGGAGTTGGCCAGGCGCGCCGAAAGGTCGCGGTTGGTAAAAACGGAGTTGTTGGTGAGAACCAGAAAGGGCATGCCGTTGTCGCGCAGCGCCGCCAGGAACTCATTCGCGCCGGGCAGCGCGCGATTCTCCTTGACCAACACGCCGTCCATATCGGAGAGCCAGGCGGTCACGGGAGGGAGATCGATCAACGCTTTCGGGGCAGTTGTCAGTGCGCTCATGCCCCCATTCTACGGTCCCGCTAGGGTGGGATCCGTGAACGAGTTCGAAAACGCGTGTGACATCGCGCCGGATGGCGCCCAAGCCCGGCGGGCGCCCGAGGCCCAGGGACGCGCCGCGGTCGGGGTCGGCCCCTGGCCCGGAGGCCCTCACGCCTGGCCAGTCGACCACCGCTACGACCCGGAGCTGCTGGAACACGGGGACCGACGCAACGTCGAGGATAGGTACAGGTACTGGACGATGGAGGCGATCCGCGCGGACGTCGCCGCCCGCTGCCTCCCCTTCGAGGTCGCCGTCGAGAACCTCGACCACGACTTCAACATCGGGTCGATCGTGCGCACGGCGAACGCGCTTGGCGCGCGCCGCGTGCACGTTGTCGGACGCAGGCGGTGGAACCGCCGCGGCGCCATGGTGACCGACCGCTACCTTCCGGTCGATCACCCCCGCGACGCAGCCGAACTCGCCCTCCACTGCGCGCGGCACGGGCTGGCCATCGTGGGCGTGGATAACGTCCGGGACTCGATCGCGCTGGAGGAGACGATCCTGCCCGCCAAGGCATGCCTCGTGTTCGGCTCCGAGGCACTCGGGCTGAGCGAGGAGATGCTGGCAGCCTGCGACGTCGTCGTTGCCGTCACGCAGCGCGGATCGACGCGTTCGATGAACGTCGGGCACGCCGCAGCAATCGTCATGTGGGCCCACGCCACGCGCCTCACCGCCGCAGGCGAGTAATCGGCGCCAGATACGTGAGCCGCTCCCTCGTCGCGCGAAGCGGCGATGAGGTGCGAGCACGGGACTTCCATCCCCTTCCGCCTCCTGCAAATTGTGAGACAATACGACACGACACAACTGTCACTCGATTAGGAGGCTCCAAGTGCCTATCGCAACTCCCGAGGTCTATGCAGAGATGCTCAATCGCGCCAGGGACGGCAAGTTCGCCTACCCCGCGATCAACGTGACCTCTTCCCAGACCATCACCGCCGCCCTCCAGGGCTTCGCCGAGGCCGAGTCCGACGGCATCATCCAGATCTCCGTGGGCGGCTCCGAGTACGGCTCCGGCTCCACCATCAAGAACCGCGTCACGGGCTCGCTGGCCCTCGCCGCCTACGCCTACGAGGTTGCCAAGAACTACGGCATCACCGTGGCTCTGCACACCGACCACTGCGCCAAGCAGAACATCGACTCCTGGGTCCGCCCCCTCCTCGAGATCGAGGCCGGTCAGGTCGCCGAAGGCAAGCTGCCCACCTTCCAGTCCCACATGTGGGATGGTTCCGCGATTCCGCTCGACGAAAACCTCGAGATCGCGAAGGAACTGCTCGCCATGTCCGTCAAGGCCAACACCATCCTCGAGATTGAGGTCGGCGCGGTCGGCGGCGAGGAAGACGGCGTCGTTGGCGAGATCAACGAGAAGCTCTACACCTCCACCGCGGACGGCATCAAGACGGTCGAGGCCCTGGGCCTGGGCGAGAAGGGCCGCTACATCACGGCCCTGACCTTCGGCAACGTGCACGGCGCCTACAAGCCCGGCCACGTGAAGCTGCGTCCCGAGCTGCTCGGCACCATCCAGAAGGAGGTCGCTGAGCACTTCGGCCTCGACCACCGTCCCTTCGACCTGGTCATGCACGGCGGCTCCGGTTCCACCGCCGATGAAATCGCCACCGCTGTCGCCAACGGCGTCATCAAGATGAACGTCGACACCGACACGCAGTACGCGTTCACCCGCCCGGTCGTCGACCACATGATGCGCAACTACGACGGCGTCCTCAAGATCGACGGCGAGGTCGGCGTGAAGAAGCAGTACGACCCGCGCACGTGGGGCAAGTCGGCCGAGGCCGGCATGGCCGCCCGCGTCGTCGAGGCCTGCGAGCGCCTGGGCGCCACCGGCACCCAGATGCGCTGAACACGTCGCCGATAGCCGCCTCGCGGCCTCAGGCGCCTGGCCGCCCGACCCCCCGCCGGGGTCGGGCGGCCTTACTGTGTGCTCACGCACAGCACAAGACGCGACTCGTCCAGCACCGCTTCGCCTCCCGAGGCCCGGCATTTGCGCCCTGCCGCACGACGCTAGTCCTTCGCGCCGATGCATCCCCGGCCTCGTCCCGTCAACGCACTGGGGCGGGATCCCGAAGGACCCCGCCCCAAGCCAGCAACAGGATATTCGTGCCGTCCTACTTCTGCGGTGGTGTGGGCACCGCGGCGTCGCGAACCCCCTCCTCCACGGCGTCGGCGATCGTGGGGGACACCAGCTTCGCGCCCACGAGCGCCGAGAAGAGCTGCTGCAGGTTCAGACCCAGGGAGTCACCCAATCCCGCGTTGATCTGGCTGATCGACTTCGTGATGTCGCCGACCATCTGGGCGTTGTTGCCCTCCCCGTACATCGTGATGGAATCAACCTTCGAGAGCGGCTCGGCGACCGCACGGGCAACCTCGGGCAGCGCGCGGAAGTACATCTCCAGCACGGCCGCCTGGTTCATCTTCGTCATAGCCTCGGCCTTCTTCTCCAGGCCCTCGGCCTCGGCCGTCAGCTTCGCGCCGATGGCGCTTGCCTCCGCGCGGCCGCGTGCCTCAATGCCCTGAGCTTCGGCGAGCATCGCCTGCTTGTCGGCGTCCGCCTTCTTTGTGCGCTCGAAGGCCTCCGCCTCGGCCTGACGCTGGCGGGCGTACAGGGCGGCGTCGGCCTTCTTCTCGGCAGCGTAGCGGTCGGCGTCGGCCTTCGCGTTCACCTCAGCCTGCAGCGCCTGCTTGGTGACGACGACCTCCTTCTCCTTGATGACCGCCTGCTGCTCCTGCTTGACGATGTCGGCCTGGGCCGTCTCGCGCTCGATGTCGCGGCGCTGGATCTGGGACTGAATCTCGTAGGCGGCATCCGCCTTTGCCTTCTCGGTGTCGGCCTCGACCTTCAGGGCGGCCTGACGCTTCGCAAGGTCCGTTTGCTTCTGAGCGATTTCGAGCTGGGACGCGACCTGGGCGTCGTTTGCTTCCTTCTGCGCGACTGCGGTCGCCTGGGCGACCTCCTTCTGCGCGTTCGCCTTGGCAATCGCGGCCGTCTTACGGATCTGCTCCGTGTTGTCGATACCCAGGTTGTCGATGACGCCATTTTGGTCAGTGACGTTCTGGATGTTGAATGCGACGATCTCCAGGCCCATCTCCTCCAGGTCCTGCTTCGCATTCTCTTGGACGCGCTCGGAGAATGCGGCGCGGTCGGTGATGATGTCCGTCAGCTTCATCTGACCGATGATCGCGCGCAGGTGCCCCTCGAGGGTATCGCGCACCTCCTCGGAGATCTCTGCCGTCGTCTTGTAGAGGAAGTTGCGGGTCGCGGCGCGAAACAGGGTCGGATCGTCGGTTGCGATACGCACCTTCACGGCGGCATCCACGCGCACGTTGATGTAGTCGTTTGTGGGAACAAAGTCGGTGGTCTGTGCGTCAACGGAGATCATCGAAGCCGTCATGGAATCCACGCGCTCCAGGAGCGGGACCTTCCAACCGGTCTTGCCGTGCAGGACCCGCTGGCCGCGGGGCCCCGAGATGACCTTGATCTCGCCCGGAGAAGCCGACACGAAGCTCGCCCACAGGAAGAGAATAATGAGGATGAGCGCGGCAAAGATGCCCGCGATGATGGGGATAAGAGACATGATTCGTGCTTTCGCTCGACGATGCGGCGCACTCGATGATGGCACCGCGCAACAGGTCAGGATAGCAGCGTGCGCTCCGTCACTCAACACTGTCTCGGCGTTCGCCCTCGCGCGGGCCGGGCGACCGGTGCGGCGCCTCGACAAAGGGGCTTGAAACGCGGCGACGGCGGACCTTATGATGTGAGAACTACGGGAGGCGGCAAGCGACGGCCCAACGACGGGTGCATCGAGAGTAGGGAGATGCCGTGAAGAGAGTGCTGCAGATACTGGCCGCCATTGTGACCCTGTGTGTTGCGGTCGCGGTGGTCCTCGTTGTCGTCCACGTGGTGGAACAGCGCACGCAGAAGGCATACAAGCCGGTGCTCTACCTGTACCCGGAGCAGGAACGGACGATGACGGTGACGCTGGACCTGACGGGAACCCTCGACACCGTCTACCCGGCACCCGAGCGCGTCACCTCTGTCGACGGACGCACCCGCGCCTCGTGGACGGTGGGCGCGGCGAGGGATGGAACACTCACGGATACCTCCGGGCGCACGTATCCCTCCATCTTCTGGGATGCGACGATGGCGCTGCCGGAACCCGACGCCGGATTCGTCGTCTCCCGCGACGATGCCGTCGCCTTCCTCGAAGACAAGCTCGCCCAGCTCGGGCTCAACGAGCGGGAGGCCGCCGACTTCATCACCTACTGGGCGCCCCGCATGCGCGCTCACGACTACACCTTCGTGTCTTTTGACGCGAGCGCCTACACGCGCCGCGCCGCCTACAGCTTCACCGACACGGACGGAGAGGCGGTCACCCCCGACACATTCATCCGGGTGTTCATGTCGATCCGCGAGGCCGACGCCTCCACCGTCGCCGAGCCGCAGATCCTGACGCCGCCACCCCCGCGCTCGGGTTTTACCGCGGTCGAATGGGGCGGAACCGAGCGATAGAGGCGGGCGGCGCGAGCGAGCGAAAATGCGACACTCGCGACACAATGGAACTAAGTGTGGTGAGATGAAGGCACCACGAACAGGAAGGTAGTGACATGGCCCAGGAATGGACGCGCATCGAAGGCATGATCATCGGCCACGAGCTAGATCCCAGCACCGTCGCCGCTGAGCTCAAGGAACGTGCGATCCTCGCGCAGCTCGAGTGGTTCCCCTCCTCCCCCCAGCTGCTCGGCCTCAACGTCGCGGTCTGCGACGACCGTGTCGCCACCGTCCCCGCCGACTCGACCGAGGTGACGCCCGGCCCCACCCCCAGCCAACTGGCCGAGGAACTGGCCATCCTCTTCGACGCAGAGGTTCGCATCGGCAATGCGACCTCCGACCAGCTCCCCGACGGGGAATCACCCCTCGGGCGGGTCTGGCCCTCTGACGAGGACGCGCCCGAGACCGTGGAAACTGCGCCCACCCGCATCGTCGAGATCGGGCGCACGCCGGCCTCCTCGGTCCCGCTCCTGGCGGCCCTGGAGGGCGTGGACCTGGGCGACCTGGAGCTGGCCGACGGCCACCGTGCGCTCCTCGCCGAGCTTCCCCCCGAGAAGGAAGGATGGAACTTCGGCGACCTGCCGCTCGTGACGCTGTCCATGTCCGACGGTGAGTTCCAGGTTTTCCTCGTGACCGACGACCACCTCGAGAACATCGTCTCCCACAACTGGGGTATGGACGCGGCGATCGTGCCGGGCGGCCACGACAAGGCGTCCGAGCTTCCCACCGACGTCACCGACCTGGTCGGCGATCGCCTCGACCTCATGGAAATCGCCCATGCCGTTCCCGGTTCCGACGCCGACGCCCTGTGGGCGTCGGTGGCCACGACGGGCGAGGAATCCGTGTGGAAGGTTGTTCGTGCCCTCGGCCTTCCCGGATCCGTCGCCGGATTCCTCTTGGGAACCACGGACGCCGAGGACGTCGAAGGAGTGAGCGTCCACCTGGCGCGAGGCATATCCAACGCCATCGGCCGAAGCGTGGACATCATGATGGGGCAGCCGCAGTCCGTCGTCAAGCCCCTGTGGAACTCCTACGAGTCGGTGGCCGTTGAGCGCCCCTGGATCATTCACGCCGCCGTGGCAGCGGAGGCCATCGTCGGCGCGGGCCTGCTCGTTGCGGCCGTCCGCTCCTCCTCGCCGCGCTCCGGGTGGATGCGTTTCGCGGGCATCGTCGGAGGCCTCATGATGGTTGATTCCATCGCCGAGCTGTCGCTCGCCAAGCACGTCTCCAAGCGATTCGCGCGCCGGGCCGCAGCGGCCGCCGAGTAGCAGGGACGTCAGAGCCGGGGCGGATGCGCCCCGGCTCTGACGTGTCTCACAGCGCCAGTGCGTCGGCGGGGAAGTCCTGGGGACGATCGGTGAAGATACCCGTCACCCCCCACGATGCCAGCTCGCGCGCCTGTTCCACGTCGTTGACGGTCCAGACATTCACCTCGAAGCCCGCATCGCGCATGGCCTGCACGTCCCTGCGCGACAGCCCCTCGACTCCGGGGTGAATCGCCCGGGCTCCCAGGGCGGTCGCGCCCTCACGCCATTCCTCGGAGGCTCGTTCAATGAGCCAGCCGAGCGCCACGTTCGGGCTCGCGGCGTGGAAGGCCGCCAGGAGCTCATGGTCGAAGGAGGAGACGATGAGGCGGGAGGGGACCTTGCTCCCCGCCACCGCGACGGCCAACGACTCGACCAGCCGTTCGCGCAGCCTCTCTCCGCCCGCGCAGGGCTTGATCTCCAGGTTGGCGCCCATCTGCTGGGCGTGGGCGAACTCGAGGGCGTCAGCGGCCTCGGGAATGCGTTCGAAACGATACGTGTCGGAGAACCAACGCCCGGCGTCCAGGCGGCGAATGTCCGAAAAACCCAGGCGATAGTAGGAGCCCGTCCCCGTCGTCGTCCGGTCGAGCGTGTCGTCGTGGATGACGATGAGGGAGCCGTCTCCGACGATGTCCACGTCAAACTCGAACCAGCGAGCGCCGACCTCCATGGCCTTCGAGAACGCGGCGATCGTGTTCTCGGGAGCGAGGGAGGAAGCTCCCCGGTGAGCGATGATGCGTGGGAAGTCGGACATGGATTCTCCTAGCGTGGACGCCTGCGTGTACCCACTCACCATAGGTCGGGGTGGGCCTCGGCGCTCAACATGGAGGACCTCCCGGGCCCCGGTTCGAGGAGGACGGCCTCGTCGCGCTTGGAGGCGAGGACCGTGTTGATGTAGGAGGCGACCACCTCATCGCGGGGGACATCATGCCCGGCCTGCTGCGCCATGTACCAGCGGTGTTCCAGGAACTCGTGATAGAGCTGAGCGGGTTCTAGCTTGCCCGCGAGCTCGCGGGGGATTGCCCGGACAACGGGAGTGAACTCGTCCGTCAGCCACTTGTGGGCGGCCTGCTCGAGGGGGATGTCCTCCAGGCCGGACGTGGCGCGCCACGCGTCAATGTCCGCGAGGAGCCGCCGCGCCTGATGCTCGCCCACGTCCATGCCGGTCAGGCGCATGAGCTTGCGGTTGTGGTGGCCGGCATCAACCACCTTCGGTTGAATCAGTAGGTGATCGCCGCCGTTGTCGGTGGCCATGCGCAGCTCGGCCACGTCGAAGCCAAGGTCGTTGAGCCTGCGGATACGTTCGTTCACGAGGTATCGGCGTTGCTCATTGGGGATGGACTCCTCGGCGGTGACCTCGCGCCAGAGCAGGTCGTACTGGGTTCGGATGCGGTCGCCCACGTCGATGGGGTCGACGTCCATGGGGAAATATCCTCCGGCCTGGAGGTCCATCAGCTCGCCGATGATGTTTGTGCGCGCCAGATCGACGTCGTACTCGCGCTGGCCGGGCGTCAAGGTTCCGTGTAACTCACCGGTCTCAGCGTCGACCAGGTAGGCGGAGAACGCCCCGGCATCGCGGCGGAACAGCGTGTTCGACAGGGAAACGTCGCCCCAGTAGAAGCCCAGGAGATGAAGGCGCACGAGAAGAAGCGCCAGCGCGTCAATGAGTCGCGTCGCAGTGTCGGCGCGCATCGACAGTGAGAAAAGCGCACGGTAGGGCAGTGAGAACTTCAGATGCTCGGTGACGAGCACCGCGTTGAGTTCCTCGCCTTCGGGGTCCTTGCGCCCCGTGATGACGGCGACAGGCAGCACGGAGGGGGCGTCCAGGCGCGTCAGGTCGCGCAGCATGTCGTACTCGTGATGGGCGACCGTTTCGCCGATCTCCTTGACCGCCAGCACGCGGCCGGACAGATTCACGAAGCGCACGACGTGCCGAGAAATGCCGCGCGGAAGGGCGGCGAGCAGGGACGACGGCCACTGCTCCAGGGGAACGTCCCACGGGAGGTCCAGGAGGGCGGAGTCGACCGCAGCCGCCGTAATGTCCAAAGCCATGCCCCCATTGTGGCACCACTAGCCCGGCCTGCCACGGCGAGCGTCCACGGCGCGCCCAGTCGCGGCGTAGAACACACGCGAGACGAGGCGGCCCCGGCCTCATCCGTGAGGGACGAGGCCGGGGCCGGGATGCGTCGCGCGCGGGCGCCGTGCCTTACTCGGGCAGGCGCACGCCCGTGGCGGCGGAGAAGTTGTGCTGCTGGCCCTCGCGGATGCGCACGTGCAGGACGCCGCCGCGGCCGGGGGCGGTGCGCGGGGGAACGCGCACGATCAGCTGCTTGCCCGTGCCCTCCGCGCCCGAACCCAGAGCTTCTCCCTCGGCCGCCCCGGCCAGGTGGCCGTAGACGTAGGCGTCGGAGCCGAGTTCTTCGACGAAGTCAACCTCCACCGGGATCGTCCCCTCCGCGTCGGCGTCGACGACGTCCAGGCCCTCGGGGCGGAAACCGATCTTGATCTTCCCGCCGTCCTCGGCCGTCATCGCGGCGCGGGCAGCCTCGGACACCGGCACGCGGGCGGGGCCGAGCTTGGCCCACTCGCCGTCAACCGTGAACGTTCCCAGGTTCATGGCGGGGGATCCGATGAAGCCTGCGACGAACTCGTTGGCGGGGCGCTCGTACATCTCCTGTGGCGTGCCCACCTGCTGGAGGAGACCGCCGGCGAGGACGGCGATGCGGTCGCCCATCGTCAGCGCCTCGGTCTGGTCGTGGGTCACGTAGACGGTGGTCACGCCCAGCTCGCGCTGCAGCGAGGCGATCTGCGTGCGGGTCTGGACGCGCAGCTTCGCATCCAGGTTCGACAGGGGCTCGTCCATGAGGAAGACATGGGGCTTGCGCACGATGGCGCGGCCCATCGCGACGCGCTGACGCTGGCCACCCGACAGAGCCTTGGGCTTGCGGTCCAGGTAGGGCTCCAGGTCGAGGATCTTTGCGGCCTCTTCGACGCGCTTGTTGATCTCGTCCTTGGGGGTGCCCGCGATCTTCAGGGCGAAGCCCATGTTCTCGCGCACCGACATGTGCGGGTACAGCGCGTAGTTCTGGAAGACCATCGCAATGTCGCGGTTCTTCGGGGGAACGTCCGTGACGTCCTTGTCGCCAATGAGGATGCGGCCGGAGTTCACGTCCTCCAGGCCGGCGAGCATGCGCAACGAGGTGGACTTTCCGCAGCCGGACGGGCCGACGAGGACGAGGAATTCGCCGTCCTTGATTTCGAGGTCGAGCTGGTCGACGGCGGGCTTGTCGGAGCCCGGGTAAACGCGGGTAGCCTTGTCAAAGGTGACGGTTGCCATATGCAATTCCTTCCCACCGGCAGGTACGTGCCGGACGATCCATTGTGGGTGACCGTGGAGCGTCTTCGCCCACGGAGCCGACGCCCGGATCATTCCGAGCGTGCAACTACGCTGAAGTTACCACGCGCGCACGGCCCTGTACAGCCCGGATCGGATGATGGATCGAGGCGGAATCTCCGTCGTGCTTTCGCGCCCGGGATCGCCCCGGCGAGGCGGCAGACGATTGTGGGTGGACGCGCTCAGCCCGGGGGCCAGGTAGGCTGAGGGGGTGGAAGAAGGCGAGGAACTGGGCGGCTACCGGCTGCTTCGTCGGCTCGGGACGGGCGGCGCGGGCACCGTGTGGCTGGCTGAGGACGGCGGCGGAATGCGCGTCGCCCTCAAAGCGATGCACCCGGCGCTGGCCGCGTCGGAGGCCTCGCGCGTTCGGCTCGCGCGCGAGACGCGTACCGTGAACTCCGTGCGCTCGCCCTTCGTTGCCCACATCCTTGACGCCGAAACGGAGGCGTCTCAGCCCTTCGTCGTCTCCGAGTACATCGAGGGGCCCACGCTCGCGGAGATTCTCCTCTCCGGCCCGATCCCACTGCGTGGGGTCGCCGCCATGTCCTACCACGTGGCGTCCACGATCGCCGCGGTCCACCACGCGGACATCATCCATCGCGACATCAAGCCCTCCAACATCATCTGTTCCCCGCGCGGACCCGTCCTCATCGACTTCGGTATCGCCATGGCGACCTCCGACCAGCACCTGACACGCACCGGCCTCGTCTCCGGGACGGCCGGATACACCGCGCCCGAACTCCTCCGGGGAGGGGGAGCAACGAAGGAATCCGACTGGTGGGCGTGGTGCGCCACCCTCCTGTCGTGCGCGACCGGACGACCCCCCTTCGGCACAGGCGACGTCGCGGCAACAATGCTGCGCGTCGTTGAGGGCAGGCCCGACCTGGCCGGGCTGCACCCGGCGGTCGCGGACGTGCTCGGCGGCGGGCTTGCGCCCGATCCCGACGAGCGTCCCTCACCTGCGCTGATCGTCGCGGATCTGATGAGTGCCGTCGGCTGGGCCCCCGGCGAGCTCGACTACGTCACCGTGAACTGGGCGCAACTCCTTGACACGGGCGCGCGCACGCAATCCATCAGCTCGGATCCACAGGAGATCGCCGCGCCACCCGCTTGGGAGGACGCGGGTCGGCGCCCCGTGGCCGACGGAGCGCGCGAGGTGTCCTACCCCGATCGCCCCGGGCGCGACCCCTCCGAGTTTGCCGCCGTCAACGATCACACCGAGGTGGTCGACACCGCCTCCATTGCCGAGAGCGACGAGAAGTGGGACGAGGAAGGCAGCGAGGCCGGATGGGGCGAGGAGGACACGGAGGAGGTCGCATGGCGCGACGACGCGACCAGCCGGTGGCAGGTCGTCGATGATACGGATCCCACCCAGGTCATGGCCCCCCTCGAGTGCAACCCCAGCGTGGCCGAACAGGTGCCCGACGCGTCCCACCGGGTGCCGTTGCCCGCTCACCAACCCGCAGTGCCCGGAGGTCCTCCCGGCGGCTACGGGCGGCTCCCCTACCCGCAGGCACCCGGAGGCGCCGGACCGGGGCCGTGGGCTCCGCCCGCCTCCTTCCCGCAGGGAAGTGGGCAACCGGGCAAGGCGGCTGCCTCATCGTGGGGCAAAGGGGCGTGGATCTGCGCCGCCGCGGTGCTGGCCACCCTGGCCTCCCTGCCTTTCCTCCTGGGAGCCACGGGCACAACTCTCCTGGGCATCGCGCTGACCGCCTTCGGCTTGGTCGGCGCAATGACGCGGTGGCTCGAGCGGCGCCGCTTCCTGCGCGGCCCCCGCCCCAGCGACGGCGCCGCAGTCATCGCGATGTCGCCGCTCCTGCTCCTGCGCTCCCTGCTCACGACCGCCCTCGCCATCCTCGTCGGGGGCCTCGTTCCCTACACCCTGTGGGGTTTCCTGTCCTACCAACGCGACGGCGAGGCCGCGTGGTCGTGGCCGCTCGACGTCGCCACCGCTGCCAGCGTTCCACGCGAGGACTATTGGCTGAGCGACTCGAGCGCGGCGATCGTCGTCTGGGGGCTCGCGGCGGCCTCCCTGCTTATCGCCTGGCTGATGCCCTTCGCGGCAGACCTGCGCGTCGGCCTCGCCACGTCGCTGCGCGCGCTCGTCCCCCCGCTGTGGGGACGCGCCCTGCTCACACTCGGATGCGCCGGATTCCTTGCGGGTGCGTGGATCGTCCTCACCGGTGGCCTGTTGCACTAGGCGAGACTCGGCTCGGATCGGTAGTCTGACAACATTCAACCAGTCTCGGAAGGTGAGTTCATGGCTAAGAATCCGAAGTCGACCCTCGATCCGGTGCGGGCCAAGGCCGCACAGATGCGTCAGGCGCAGGAGCGCGCCGATCGTCGCGTTCGAATCATTGTGATCGCCTGCGTCGCCGCCATCGTCCTGGCGGTCGTCGGCGCCGTCGGCGCGGTCATTTGGAACCAGCAGGCCCAGATCAACGCCGCGCGCAACGTCGATGCCTCCGAGGTCCTGGGTTCCTACGCCGATGGGCGACCCATCATCCTCAACGGCAACGGGATCGTTGCCGAGGCCGACCCGAACCTGCCCACCCTGACCGAATACTTCGACTACTCGTGCCACGCCTGCGCGGACCTGGACGTCGCGATGGGCCAGGACCTGACCACCTGGGCGTCGCAGGGGCACTTCAACCTCGAGATTCAGCCGGTTATCACCGTCAACATGGACTATCTCAAGCCCGCGGCCGGCGCCTCCCTGGTGGTCGCTCAGAAGGCTCCGGACAAGTGGGTCGAGTTCCACCACGCGTTGCTCGCATACTTCCGCACCCAGTTCCAGGCCTCGAACGGAAAGGTTGTCCAGAACCTGGACGCGTCCTGGAAGCAGGTGAAGGAGATCGCTGCCGAGGTTGGAGTTCCCGCCTCCGTCATCAACACCTTCCCCGTGAACGCGGTCGAATCCTACCTGGAGACGTCGACCAACGCGTGGCGCGATGCCGGGTACAGTGGGCGCGAATCCGGCCTGGGGACGCCCGAGCTCGTCAAGAACCGTTCCACCGTCATCCCGCTGGGTGGCCAGCTCGGTGCCCTGCGCCAGAGCATCACGCAGGAGTACGGGATCACCGACTCCACCTCGCAGAGCAGCGGCCAGGACGGGGCAAGCGATGCGGCCGAGCCCTCCCAGAGCGGCGACGCGAAGTCGCAGAGCTCGGGGACGACCTCCAGCTCGGAGTGAGTCGGCGGGCGCGGGGTGGAACCACCCCACCCCGCGCCTTGGACACTGATCGGCCTGCGGTGGGAGGCGTCGCCCGCGCGCCGTCCACCCCACCTATGGCACACTAGTTGTCGCGCCGGCTTAGCTCAGTTGGTAGAGCAGCTGTCTTGTAAACAGCAGGTCATCGGTTCGAGTCCGATAGCCGGCTCCACGCATTCCCGATGGCGCGCCGAAGCGCCAGGGCGGCGACGCTTCGTCCGTCCCGGCTCCTCATGAGCCCAGCGTCCAATCAACCCCCGGATCCCCCTGCGAGCGCAGGAGCTCGTTCGCCCGCGAGAAGGGACGCGAACCAAAGAAACCTCGATAGGCGGACAGGGGAGAGGGGTGAGCCGACGCGATGATCGGCGTGTTCCCGAGGCGAGGTGCCAGGGATTGCGCATCTTTGCCCCACAGGATCGCGACGAGCGGTACGGGGCGACCCTCGCGGGAGCGGCGAGAGACAAGCGCGTCGATCGCGCACTGAGTCACCTCTTCCCAGCCTCGTCCCCGGTGAGATGCCGGCGCGCCGGGACGGACGGTGAGCACCCGGTTGAGGAGACACACTCCCTGCCGACTCCAGGCGCTCAGGTCGCCCGACGCTGGAGGAGGGCAACCGGTGTCCTCGCTCAGCTCGCGGAAGATGTTGACGAGTGACTTGGGCAGGGGGACGCCGGGGCGTACCGAGAAGGACAGGCCCATCGCGTGTCCCGGCGTGGGGTAGGGGTCCTGGCCGACGATCAGGACCCTCACGTCCTCGAAAGGATAGGTGAACGCCCGAAGGACGTCGGTGCCCGCGGGAAGGTAGCCGCGTCCGTGCTCGACCTCGGAGGCCAACATCGCCCCCAGCTCGTGTATCCGCTCTTCGACCGGAGCCAGCGCGCCGACCCAACCCGGGTCGATCAGTTCGGACAGCGGGCGGGGTTTGTATTCGCTCATGACCCCAGCCTAGTGCCGTACCACCCGCGCCACACTCCTGCGAGTCTGCGCGCCTGACAGTGTCTTTTCCGATAGTCTGAACGCGTGAGCTCTCAGTACCCCAGGGATGAATTTGACCGTGCCGGCGAGGATATGCCCGTCGGTATGCACCGCCCCAAGCCCTCCAAGTGGAAGAACGTGTGGCCATTCTTGGCTATCCTCGTGATCGTTCCCGCGCTGGGGTGGGCGGCGGCGACCGCCCTGTCACGCCAGCAGACCACCACCGTCACCCCGGCGCCAACCTCCGCCGCGACGACTCCTACCTCCTCGCCGAGTCCGACCGAAGCACCCACGCAGGAGCCGCAGTCGGCGAGTGAGCCCACCCCCTCGCCGAGCACCTCCTCGCCTGCGGCTTCCGCTCCCGATCACGGCGCGGTCATCCAGGTCCTCAACGGGACCGGCACGCAGGGCTACGCCGGTCAGAAGGCCGCGATCCTCAACGAGGCCGGCTATGCCGGAACCTCTGCGGCAAACGCCGACGGATGGGCGACCCAGACGTCGACGGTCTTCTACGAGGATCCTCGCATGGAGGCTACCGCGAAGGACATTGCCTCCAAGCTTGGTATCGACACTGTGCGTCAGGAGAGCGGTCTGGGTAACCCCGACATCGTCGTCATCCTGCGCTGATTGTCTTGCCGTGAGTGCGAGGAGCCGTCCATCCGTGCCGGGTGGGCGGCTCCTCGCGGTGTGCCGCGTGCCCGCTTCGATCCATGGCGGGCGCCTCCCGTGGCGTCGCGAGGCGGTCGCGCCGGTCCATTACGCCGTGAGCGCATAGCGCTCAAGGGAGAGGAACTCGCCTTGCACTCCGGTGTGTCGAGTGCCAGAATCATATCTAGCACTCCGGCAAGGAGAGTGATAAGACCACAGGTCCGGTGAGGCCGCCACCAAGCGCGGTCGTCCGTCGCGGGCACCGGACCCGATCCGCACCGCGGAAGGATATATTTCCAATGACCAAGCTCATCAAGTTCGATGAAGATGCCCGTCGCGGCATGGAGAACGGCCTCAACCTGTTGGCCGACACCGTGAAGGTGACGCTGGGCCCCAAGGGCCGCAACGTCGTTCTCGACAAGAAGTGGGGCGCCCCCACGATCACCAAGGACGGCGTCTCCGTCGCCAAGGAGATCGACCTTGAGGACCCCTTCGAGCGCATCGGCGCCGAACTCGTCAAGGAAGTTGCCAAGAAGACCGACGACGTCGCGGGTGACGGCACCACGACCGCGACCGTCCTGGCCCAGGCTCTGGTCCACGAGGGTCTGCGCAACGTCGCCGCCGGGTCCAACCCGATCGCCCTCAAGCGCGGCATTGACCAGGCCGTTGAGGCGATCGTCGCTCAGCTGCACGCCGATGCCAAGCCCGTCGAGACGACCGAGCAGATTGCCGCTACGGCGTCGATCTCTGCCAACGATCCCGCCATCGGCAAGCTCATTGCCGAGGCCTTCGACAAGGTGGGCGCCGAGGGTGTCGTGACCGTCGAGGAGACCAACTCCTTCGACACCACGCTCGAGACCACCGAGGGCATGCGCTTCGACAAGGGCTACCTCTCCGCCTACTTCGTGACCGACCAGGAGCGTCAGGAAGCGGTCCTTGAGGACGCGTACGTCCTGCTCATGGACTCCAAGATTTCCAACGTCAAGGACATCGTCCCGGTCCTGGAGAAGGTCATGCAGACCGGTAAGCCCCTGGCGATCATCGCCGAGGACGTCGAGGGCGAAGCCCTGGCCACCCTGGTCGTCAACAAGATCCGCGGCACCTTCAAGTCCGTGGCCGTCAAGGCCCCCGGCTTTGGCGAGCGCCGCAAGGCGATGCTGCAGGACATGGCGATCCTGACGGGCGGCCAGGTCATCTCCGAGACCGTCGGCCTCTCCCTGGAGAACGCCGACCTGGAGCTGCTGGGCCGCGCGCGCAAGATCGTCGTGTCCAAGGACGAGACCACGATCGTTGAGGGTGCGGGCGACAAGGATATGCTGGACGCCCGCGTGCGTCAGATCCGCCAGGAGATCGAGAACACCGACTCCGACTACGATCGTGAGAAGCTCCAGGAGCGCCTGGCCAAGCTGGCCGGTGGCGTCGCCGTGATCAAGTCCGGTGCGGCCACCGAGGTCGAACTCAAGGAGCGCAAGCACCGCATTGAGGACGCCGTGCGTAACGCCCGGGCCGCTTCCGAAGAGGGCCTGGTCGCCGGCGGTGGCGTGGCCCTGATCCAGGCTGCCTCCGTTGCGCTTGCGTCCCTGGACGCCCTCGAGGGCGACGAGGCCACCGGTGTGAACATCGTGCGCCTGGCGATCTCCTCGCCCCTCAAGCAGATCGCTGAGAACGCCGGACTCGAAGGCGGCGTGGTCGCCGACCGCGTCGCGTCCATGGAGCCCGGCCACGGCCTGAACGCCGCGACCGGCGAGTACACCGATCTCATGGCTGCGGGCATCTCTGACCCGGTCAAGGTGACTCGTTCCGCGCTGCAGAACGCCGCGTCGATCGCGGGCATGTTCCTGACGACCGAGGCCGTCGTTGCCGACAAGCCGGAGCCGCCGGCCGCCGGTGGCGACGACGCCGGCGCGGGCATGGGCGGAATGTACTGATCCCCTGATCGATCCGCTGAAACGCCCGGGGGGCGAGACTCCTACTCGAGTCTCGCCCCCCGGGCGCATCCTATGCTCCGTGCGCAAACAGGGAGGCCGAGTGAGCCTCCGCCTCGGAATACGTCGCGGCCGCGGTCTGCAGCTGCGTGGAAATCGCGTCGAGTGCGTCGTGGGTCTGAGCCTGAATTCCCTGCCACTGGGTGATTGTTGCCTGAAAGTTGACCTGTGCCCCGCCCGTCCATGAGTCCTGGAGTGCCAGCAGCTGGGCCATGAGGGTATCGACCTCGGAGCGGATCGTGGATGCGGTGGCGCAGGCCTGGGCCGATGCGGCGGAGATCTGCTCGGCATCAACGGCGTATGCGGTCATGGTGTCCTCCTTCGTGGGACCCCGGGTGGGTCCGTCGACACCGACGTTACGCGCGCCGCGGCACGCCTTCTCCTCGCGGCGGCAGGCCTGTGGACATCGACGACTCAACGGGGCGCCCTGTGCACGGACGGGGGCAAGCGACGCGCCGGTGGGTGCGTCACGGAAGGAGAGAGAGTACCCACCTGACCCTAGTCGGATGTCGGCAGGTCCAAGGACTCTACCGCAGACTCGAGCGACGACGTTGCCTCCTCGTCCTCATCGCCGTCCTCGCCGTCGGCAATCATGGGCGGAAGGACGCCCGTTGAGGTGACCTCGTCGTCAGTGGAATGGACGGGCGTGCGCTTCTTGATGGAGCGGCGCTTGATGATGAGTGTGCCCGTCGTCGTGGTTGTGTCCTCGACGATCTCGTCGGTGTCGTCGGACTCGTCGCTCTCTTCCGGCTCGTCGGCCTGGGCGGCGCACAGCTGGGCCTTCTCCCGGTCGAGGCGTGCCAGCTCAACCTCCAGGTTTGCCCGCGCGGTGTCCTCCCAGGCTGCGCCGAGAGGAGACTGGTAGATGCTCTCGTAGCCGAGCAGCTTCTTGACGAGCGCGCGCCTGGCCTTGATGAACTGCAGGTCGTCAAGTTCGCTCAGCTCGGCACGCAGGGAGCAGCGGAGCTTCTTGTAGTCCTGAGGGCTACACGACAGGCACGCGAGGTCGGCGTCGACCAGGACCTGGGCGTCGAAGTCGGAGCGTGGGGCGCGGTGTCGGGTGAGGAAGGCGATCAGCTCGTCAATGCGGACCACGACCTCCTCGGGAACGCCGAGGTTGGTGAGGCGATTGTGAGCGTGATCAATGCAGCGCGTCGACGCGAAGTTCGCCTGGAAGCCACCGAGCTTGATCTCGAGCGCCTTGTTCAAGAAGGCGCCGTGATACCAGGCGGCCACGCGCAGGATGTCCGCATCGTGCGCCGATGACGCGATCTCGTCGATGTGGGTGAGCGTGTTCATGAGCCGACGCAGGTTGTGCAATTGGCGTTCCGGCGCGCTCCAGCGCTCCACGAGGTCGGCGCCCTCGTTCTGAAGGTCTGTGTCGGTCGCGCTTGCGCCGATCTGCTGCATGGCGTCAACGAATGACGTCAGCAGCCACTGAGGTGCTTGGGCACCCATGGGCCACTCTCCTAGCTGAGGAATACCCGAGCCATGCTAGTGCGCTTTTCCCCGAAGGTCACGTTCGTTTGCTGAGAATCAGGGAAGAACCGGGGAAAGTGCCGGATGTAGCAGCTCGAGAATGAGCAGAAAATGAACGAAAAAGCGTGAGCATCCGCGGCTTCGTTACCTCGTTCACGCTGTTGGTAGCTCGATACGAACCGTCAAGCCACCTCCTTTCGTTTTCGTCAGCGACGCCCTCCCCCTGTGAGCCGCGAGAATGCCGGAGACGATGGCCAAACCGAGGCCCGATCCCCCGGACTTTCGGTTGCGCGAGGTGTCCGCCCGATAGAAGCGCTCAAAGACGCGGCCGCGATCGGTTTCGTCGATGCCGGGACCGTGGTCACGCAGCTCGACGATCGCGGTGTCACCGGAGAGGCCGAGCGCTATCTCGACGGGGGATCCTGACGGGGTGTAACGGACGATGTTGCCGATCAGGTTGGTGAACACCTGAGAGAGTCGGTCACGATCGCCCGGCACGATGAGCGACATGGGGGGAGTCCGACCGGTGATGCCGGTGAGCCCAACCGTGCGCGTCGGGTCGAGGGCCTGCAGGTCGAAGACCGCGTTGTCGGCCAGCTTGACGAGGTCGATGTCCGTGATCTCGAGGGGGCGCCCCTCGTCCAGGCGCGCGAGGGTCAGGAGGTCCTCGACGAGGGTGGCCATGCGGGAGGATTCGGAGCCGATGCGCCCCATCACCTCCTCGGTCCTCTCGGCGGGAACTCCTCCCATCGCGTACAGCTCGCAGTAGCCGGAGATTGCCGCCAGCGGGGTTCGTAGCTCGTGGGAGGCATCCGAGACGAAGCGCTTGATCTTCTGCTCGGATGCCTGCCGCGCCTCGAAGGACTGCTCCACCTGGGTGAGCATCGTGTTGAGGGAGAGGGCGAGGGAGCCGACCTCCGTCGTCGGAGGATGAGGGGTCACGCGCTTGGTGAGGTCACCGGCGGCGATCTTGCCGGCGGTCGATTCGATGGAGCGCAGCGGCAGGAGCGCGCGGCGCACGAGGTAGCGCCCGGCCCAGCCGCCGATGACCACGATGATCGAGCCGGCGACCGCAAAGTAGGAGGCCGTGGTTCGTAGGGTGTGCTGAACGTCGGTGAGGGGCAGGGCGATCGTCATGTAGCCCGAGAACTCCCCCGAGGTCTGGTCGTACACGGGAACGACGAGGGCGCGCCATCCGAGGCCGGACTTCGACGAGGCGACGGTGACCGGAAGCGTGCGAAAGGAAGAGACGGGTGCGGAGGAGGTGTCGACGAGCTCGGGCAGGGTCGGGGTGCCCGAGGCCTTGAGGGTGTCCTCGGAGTAGAGGTAGCGGTCCGAGCCGTCCTTGGCGTGAATGTGGACGTAGTAGAGCGTGGGGATCGCCCCCTGACCGTCCGACGAGAAAGTCGCCGACGAAGCGGAGATCTGGATCGTGTGCGCGGTGGCCACGAGCTGATCGTCGATCTGGGAGGTCAGGTGGCGCTGGAGAAGGCCGATCATGACGGTTCCCGCGAGGGAGAGGCCCACCGCGAGCAACAGGATGATGAGCGTGACGAGCTGGGCGGCGAGGGGCTTGGCGTCCCACCATGCCTCGATGCGTTGAGCCAGGCTGGGGCGCACGTTACTCCTCGACGCGCAGGATGTAGCCCACGCCGCGCTTCGTGTGGATCAACTCCCCGCTGGCCCCCTCGACCGCGAGCTTGCGGCGCAGATAGGAAATGTAGGATTCGACGATGGCGACCTCGCCGTCCCAGTCGTACTCCCACACGTGGTCCAGGATCTGCATCTTCGAGACGACCCGCCCGGCGTTGATGACGAGGTAGCGCAGGAGCTTGAACTCCGTGGGGGAAAGATCGATCTGGACGCCGGCGCGCGTTACCTCGTGGGCGTCCTCGTCAATGACCAGGTCGCCGACGCGCAGGAGGGCGTCTTCCTCCTCCCCGCCCATCGTGCGGCGCAGGATCGCGCGGATGCGGGCGACGACCTCTTCGAGGCCGAAGGGCTTGGTCACGTAGTCGTCGCCGCCGACGGTGAGTCCCTGAATCTTGTCGCGCATGTCGTCTCGCGCGGTGAGGAACAGGACGGGGGTGGTGATCCCGGCGTCGCGAAGTCGTCGCGTCACGGTAAAACCGTCCATGTCGGGGAGCATGACGTCGAGAACGATGAGATCGGGTCGCGATTCCTGGGCCTCGTGGAATGCTCCGCTCCCGTCTTCGGCCGTGACGACGTCAAAGCCGGCGAAGCGCAGGGACGAGGCGAGGAGGTCGCGGATGTTGGGCTCGTCGTCGACGACGAGCAGCTTTGCTTCAGTTCCCGTGGTAGCCATGGATCTAGTCTCGCCGATGATCCTGCATGTTTCCTGAGAGTATGTTGGGAGCGGTGACGGTCGTGCTGTTAGGTATCTCATAACGGTCGCGCTTTCGTGTTCGCGCTGGGCCGCGCGTGCGCTCGCGCGAGGGGGCGCGTGCGCGTGTGCGAGAATTGCCCCATGACATCCCAGACCTCGAATGACGTCATGACGCCCGAAGGCGTTGACTTTCGCAACGTATCGGGCAAGCTCGCCGCGCTCAGGCTCGGAAATGTGTTCGTCGCGTGCGGAGCCGCGGCCGGCATCATCAGCGCCGTTGCGCTCGTGGCCGGTATCGACGAGGCGTGGATGGCGATGCCCGTACCTTCCCTCATCGCCCTGTGGTGCCTGTGGCTCGTCCCCGCTCAGGTTAAGGCCCTGCGTTACGCTCTGGCCGAGCGCGACTTCGTTATTCGCCGGGGCGTCTTGAGGCGCTCCATGACCCTCGTGCCCTACGGTCGCATCCAGTACGTCGACATCGCCCAGGGGCCTGTGCAGCGCCTCCTTGGTATCGCCACCATCAAGCTGTCCACGGCCAGCGCGCACACAGACGCGGCGCTCGCCGGAGTCCCCGTCGCCGACGCATCGCGCCTGCGCGACGTGTTGGCCGAGCGCGGCTCAGCGGAGCTGATGGGCCTATGAGCGCGGACCTCTCCTCCGACGGTATTGCCCCCGAGGACTGGAAGTACCTCCACCCGCTCACCTATCTGCCGCGTGTTGCCGGTTCCCTCGGCGGCGTCGCAGCGGCAACCGTCTGGGCGCTTCAGTGGGGCCGGGCTCGCGTTGTCGGCGAGGGCGGACCCGCGTGGGCGGCGAGTGTCGGCTCGCTCCCGGTGCTCCTCGGCCTGGCTCTCGTCGCGGTCGGCGTGCTCCTGGCCTTTAGCTACCTCTCGTGGAGGATGACCCGTTACGCGATCACCCCGAGCGCCGTGTGGTTCCGTTCCGGCATCCTGTCTCGTTCGCAGCGCCACGCCAGGGTCTCGCGCATCCAATCCGTCAACCTCTCCTATTCCCTCCTGGGGCGCATCGTCGGCCTGGGCTACCTCGATATTGAGGTAGCGGGCGGGGCTGAGTCGAGCATCAAGCTCGGCCTGCTTCCCTCGAGCCGCCTCGAAGACCTGCGCGCGCTCCTGCTGGGCCTCGCCTCCGGAGCGATCGACGAGCTTGTCCCTCCCGCCGGCCCTGCCCGCGCGGCGGGGCAGGGGCGTCCCCTCGCCCAGGCGACGCTTGAGGCACCCGAACGCGTCGTCTTCCGCGTGAGCGTACTCGAACTCGTTGGCTCCATGCTCGCCACCATGAGCACGGTCCTGGCCCTCGCCATCGGAATCGGGCTGTGCATCCTCAACGCCTTCCTCATCGTGAGCGTCGGGGTGACGTCCGTGATGAGTTTCGCGGCCATCATGTTCGGCGCCGTCAGCGTCGTCGCGGGAGTGTGGACCAGGTTCGACCGAGAGTTTGGCTTCAC
Organism: Schaalia odontolytica; assembly: GCF_024584435.1. Classification (GTDB taxonomy): domain Bacteria; phylum Actinomycetota; class Actinomycetes; order Actinomycetales; family Actinomycetaceae; genus Pauljensenia. Next base: position 1,525,718 of record NZ_CP102197.1, on the reverse strand, counting down.
GGCGGCGATATCGGCCGACGGAGTGCGCATTCGGCGAGGCCTGACCGCGCGTCGCCACGTCACGATCCCGCCCGGACGCATCCATGCCCTCTCGGTCAGCCAGCCGCTCCTCTGGCGGTTGTTTGGGTGGTACCGCGTCGAGATCACTCAGGCGGGTAACAGGACCTCCTCCGAGGGCGAGAAGAACGAGGGGATGCGCCTTGATGTTGCCTCCGATGTCCTCCTACCCGTCGGTTCGCGCGCGGAGGTTGCCCAAGCCATTGCAATGGTTGTCCCGTCCCTCGGGGTCGATGAACCCGACCGCTTCCTGGAATCCCTGCATGCGGGGAGGCGCGCAGACCGCTGGATGACCCCCATTCCGCCCAGCGCACGGATCCTGGATCCCCTCACGTATGCGCGCCGCGCTTTTGCGCTCACGGATACGGTTCTCGCGATTCGCGGAGGCTGGCTCACCCGCACGTTCTCGATCATCCCGCTCTCGCGCATCCAGTCCGTGTCGATGAGGCAAGGTCCCCTCCAGGGCTGGAGGGGGGTGGCCTCGGTGCGCGCCGAGCTGGTTCCCGGCCGGGTTCCGTCGTTGGCCGCGCACGTTGAGGCCTCGCGCGCCCTCGACCTGTGGTCGCGCCTCTCGGTGGCCTCCAAGAGCAGCCGCGACGCCGAGCCTCCCGAGCGTTGGCTCTCCCGGGTCGGCGAGGTCGTCGACGCGACCCTGGCAAGCGAGGCGAGCGGCGCGTAGGACGAGGATCGGCAACAATGGTGGCATGAACACCCCCGGACGACTTGGCATCGGCATCATCGGCATGGGGCACGTGGGCCCCGTCATCGGTTCGGCTGTGCGCGCCGTCGGTCACCAGGTGGTGGCCGTCTCAGCCTCCTCGCCCGCCTCGCGCGAGCGCGCCGACGCCATGCTGCCCGGCGTTCCGATCGCGTCGCCGGAGGAGGTGGCGCGGCGCTCGGAGGTGGTGATCCTCGCCGTTCCCGACGATCAGATTCGGCCCCTCGCTCGGGGGCTGGCCGATCTGGGCGTGTGGCAGAGCGGGCATATCGTCATCCACCTGTCGGGCGCCTCCGGGATCGGACTACTCTGCGCCGCCACCGACGCGGGAGCGATCCCGCTGGCAATCCATCCGGCCATGACCTTCACGGGCACCAGCGTTGACGTTGCTCGGCTCGTGGGAACTCCCTTCGCCGTCACCGCGGCTGCCCCCTTCTTGCCGATCGCGCAGGCCCTCGTCGTGGAGATGGGGGGCGAACCTGTGGTCGTTGCGGAGGAGGACCGTCCCCTGTACCACGCCGGTCTCGCCCACGGCGCCAACTTCATCGCCGGAATCACCGTGCAGACGACGCGCATCCTCGCCGAGGCCGGAATCGAGAATCCCGCCCTCTACGTGCGTCCTCTCCTCGAGGCCGCCCTCGACCGGGCGCTGACCGAGGGAGCCGCCGGGATCTCCGGCCCCGCCGCCCGGGGGGATGCTGGCACAGTCGCGGCTCACGCCCGCTGCCTCGGTGCTCACGAGGCGCTTGCGGGGGAGCGCGACACCTACGCGGACATGACCCGTGCCCTCACTCGCCTGCTGCGCGACGCGCGCCTCCTCGACGAACGGGCCGCGACCAGCGTCGAGGCGGCCCTCCTCGATCCCTCTTGAGTCCCGGCGCGGCCAGGCTCGGCGAGGCGCCGTGCCGGCACCGCGCCGCAACGATGGGCGAGGAGATCCCGCTCTGACGCGAATCGCGTGACGTGAGGAAAGCGACTCAAATGACGCACCGGAGGGCTGAACTTGCAAGAATAGAACTATGACGCATCGTCCCATCCTCACCCACACGCGCGACCAGCTGGCCGAGGCGCTCGCCCGCCTGCCCGGAACGAAGGCGCTCGTGATGACCATGGGTGCCCTGCACGCCGGGCACCTGCAGCTCGTGCGAGAGGCCCACGCGCTCGCCGACCACGTCATCGTCACGATCTTCGTCAACCCGACCCAGTTCGCTCCCGGAGAGGACTTCGACGCCTATCCGCGAACCCTGGGGGCGGACATGGACGCCCTCGAAACGGTGGGAGCGGACCTCGTGTGGGCTCCGTCCCCGCAGGACGTGTATCCGGCTCCCGCGACGGTCTCCATTGATCCGGGGCCCGTCGCGCGCGTCCTCGAAGGAAAGACGCGCCCCACGCACTTCGCAGGAGTCGCCCTCGTGTGCACCAAGGTCGTCAACCTCGTGCGCCCGGACGTGGCCCTGTACGGCCAGAAGGACGCCCAACAGCTGGCCGTCCTGCGCACCGTCTTCTCCCAGCTTGACATCCCCGTGCGCGTCCACGCGGTGCCGATCGTGCGCGACCGGGACGGCGTGGCCCTGTCCAGCCGCAACCAATACTTGAGCGAGGAGGAGCGCGTGCGCGCCCGCGCGCTGTCTCGTGCACTGCGCCGGGGCGTGGAGGTGGCCGAGGCGGGGGCAGAACCCGGGAGCGTCATCTCCGCGTGCCGAGCGGTCATCGACGCGGAGGACGGCATCGACCTGGACTACATCGCCCTCGTGGATGCGGGAACCTTCGAGATCCTCGCGGGAACCGACGGCGTGCCACTCGGGGAGGCAGAGGCAGCGCCGACGCTGCTGACCGACGGCTCGCGTGCCGGGCGAGTCCTCATCGCCGCCAAGGTCGGCAGTACCCGCCTCATCGACAACATGGAGGTGGCGTTGCGCGGCCCTGTGCGGCTCGAGGGGGACGAGGCCCGAGCGGGCGGTGCATCGGAGGAGACGGGGGCGCGCGCATGATGGAGATGACCCGCGAGATGGCCATCGGCAAGATCCACCGCGCCACCGTCACCGGTGCCGATCTGCACTACGTCGGCTCGATCACGGTGGATGAGGACCTGCTGGACGCGGCCAACATCGTGCCCGGGCAGAAGGTTGACGTCGCCGACGTCAACAATGGCGAGCGCCTGTCCACCTACACGATCGCGGGCGAGCGAGGCAGCGGCACCGTCCAGCTCAACGGTGCGGCCGCCCACAGGGTCAGGGTCGGCGACCTGGTCATCATCATGGCCTACGCCCAGGTCCCCGAGTCCCTCGTGCGTCAGGTGAAGCCGTCCGTCGTCTTCGTCGACGAGGCCAACGCGATCGTCGAGGCTGGCGACTGTCCGGGGCGCGTTCCCGAGGACTCCGCGCGTGCCCGCGAGCTGGGGCTGAAGAGCTCGGGGGCCTGACTGACACGCCGGCAGGAGCGTCCACTCAACCGAGTGGGCGCTCCCTTGTTTTCGATTCGTTTTGTGCACCTTTGCTCGTTTGGCGACAAGCGCTGTTCACAATTGTCCATACCTTGTCTTCGTCGGCGCTGATGCGCCCGTCGTACCTATCCTCGAAGAGCCGTACGAAAGGATGGTGGGGGCATGAGCAAGCGAGCGTCTCGGACGCGCCACGCACTCGCCGGATATGCGTTCCTGTCGCCCGCCCTGATCGGCGTTCTTATCTTCATGGTTGTGCCCATCGGCGTCATCATGTGGGTGAGCCTGTACCGGTGGGATCTGATCGGGGATACGCGATACGTGGGCCTGGCCAATGTCGCGAACGTGCTGAGCGACCCGGTCTTCCTGTCGTCCCTGCGCACGACGATTCTCTTCGTCCTCCTCGTGGTCCCCATTCAGATCATCCTGGGCCTACTCCTCGCGAACCTGCTGACGAAGGGCGTGCGAGGAACCGTGGTCTATCGCACGCTCATCGTTATCCCGTGGATCGCGCCTCCGCTGGCCCTCGGCGTCGTGTGGTCGTGGATCTTCGCCCCCACCGGCGGCCTCCTCTCAGCGCTTGCGGGCACTCGACTAGAAATTCTCGTGTCGCCCACCTGGGCGCTGCCGGCGGCGGCTTTCGTCGTCGTCTGGTCGAACGTGGGGTACACGGCGCTCTTCTTTATCGCCGGATTGCTTGCGATCCCGCGTGAGCTCACCGAGGCCGCGACCGTGGACGGCGCCTCCTCCTCGCAGGTGTTTTGGCACATCAAGATGCCCCTCCTGCGCCCGACCTTCTTCTTTGTCTCGGTCACCTCCGTGATCTCGGTCTTCAACGTTTTCGATCAGATCTACGCCCTGACCAAGGGCGGGCCGTCCGGCTCCACCGAGGTCCTCGCCTATCTGATCTACAAGGAGGCCTTCGAAACCGGAAATGTCGGCCGCGCCGCAGTCATGGCGTGCGTGATGATGCTGCTCCTGATGTGCCTGACGCTGGCCCAGAACCTGTACTTCCGGAAGAGGACCACGTATGAGCTCGTCTAAGTCGCACTCGCGTCGGCCCTGGTGGTCAACCCTGGGGATCTACGCGGGGCTGTCGCTGGCCGCATTCGTCATGGTCATCCCGCTGCTCTTCAGCTTCGTCACGGCCTTCAAGTCGCCCCAGGACTTCGCTTCGCACTCGCCGTTCGCGCTGCCCTCGCCGCCCTCCCTGGCCTCGTTCCAGGCGATCTTGACGGGACGAGTCAACTTCGGCGACGCGATCATCACGACGCTTCTCGTGGTCGTGGTGATGGTCGTCGGGCAGCTGGTGTCCTCCGTGCTGGCCGCCTACGCGTTTGCGCGCATCGAGTTCCCGGGACGCGAAGTCATCTTCTGGCTCTTCCTGGGCACCATGATGATTCCGGCGTCGGTCCTCGTCATCCCGCTGTACCTCATGATGGCGAAGATGGGGCTCAACAACACCTTCTGGGGCATCGTCCTGCCCTTCGTGTTCGCCTCGCCCTACGCGGTGTTCCTGCTGCGTCAGTCGTTCCGTCAGATCCCCCAGGAAATCATCGACGCGGCGACCATGGACGGTGCCGGGCAGATGCGCATCCTCTTCTCCATCGTCGTTCCCGTGTCGAAGCCGATCATTTCGACGCTCGTGCTCATCACGGTTGTGAGCCAGTGGAACTCATTCATGTGGCCGCGGATCATTGCCGCGACCAGGCCACGCGTCCTCACGGTTGCGACGGCCGCGCTGCAGAGCCAGTACAACGCGAATTGGACGTACGTCATGGCGGCGACGACCATCGCGCTCGTGCCCCTGATCGCTCTGTTCATTGTCTTCCAACGACACATCGTTGAATCGATTGCCCTGACGGGCATCAAGTAACAACACAACCCATCACAACTGGAGGTCTTCATGAATAGGCGTTTTGTTACCGCTACCGCTCTGATTGGTGCCGCGTCGATGCTGATGGCCGCCTGCTCGCAGGGTGGCAGCGCGTCGAGTGAGGCGGGCACGTCCCTGACCCTGCGTCTGTGGGATGATCAGGCTGCCCAGGCGTACGAGGCGGCGCTCCCCGCGTTCACCGAAGAAACGGGGATCACGGTCAACGTCGAGGTCGTCCCGTGGTCGGACTACTTCACGGGCCTGCGTTCTGAGCTCGCCGCAGGCACCGGACCGGACGTCTTTTGGTCCAACACGAACAACTACACCGAGTACGCCCGGGGCGGCAAGATCGTCAACATTGACGAGGAGTTCCCCGCCTCCGAGCGCGACGGCTGGCTTCAGGGGGCCATCGATCAGTACACGGTTGACGGAAAGCTCTACGGCGTCCCGGTCCTCACCGATCCGTCGATCGCGGTGTACTACAACAAGTCCCTCCTGGATGCGGCCGGCGTGAGCATCGAGGACCTGCAGAACCTGTCGTGGGATCCGAGCGCCTCCACCGACTCTCTGCGGGAGATCACCCGCAAGCTGACGCTGGACTCGTCGGGCCGCAACGCGGCTGACCCTGCCTTCGACGCGGACCACATCGTCCAGTACGGATACAACGCCGCGCTGGATGGCCAGGCCATGCTCATTCCGTACCTGGGTTCGGCCGGTGCCACACTGCAGGACGAGAGCGGGCACTTTACGTTCGCGAGTCCCGAGGGCGACGCCGCAGTCGGCTACCTGGTGGACCTCATCAACAAGGAGCACGTGGCCCCCTCGGCGGCCGATACGAACGATAACGGCGACTTCAGCCGTGATCAGTTCCTGCAGGGCAAGATCGCTCTGTTCCAGTCCGGTTCCTACAACCTGGCAAACGTGGCCGAGGGTGCGTCCTTCGAGTGGGGTCTGGCTCCCCAGCCGAAGGGTCCCGCAGGTGCCGTGACGGTCGGTAACTCCGTCGTCGCCGCCGGTTCGACGGCGAGCGCGAACCCCGAGGCTCAGCACAAGCTGCTGGCGTGGCTGGCTGGCAAGGACGGCGGTGCCGCACTGGGCAAGACCGGTGCCGGCTTCCCCGCGAACGAGAAGGCCCAGGGGACGTGGACCGCGTACTGGTCGGACAAGGGCGTCGACACCTCGGTCATGGCGAAGACCCCCTCGGGCACGATCATGGCTCCCTTCGGCGCGAAGCTGGGCGCGGCAATGGACGCGTACAACGGGGTACTCAAGGAGGTCTTCCTGGGACGCACCGGCGTGCATGAGGGCGTCCAGGCTGCCCAGGACGCCGCCAACGCGGCGATCGATCAGTAGTCGTCACAGACGTGGGACAGGCGCCGGCGGGACACGTTCTCGCCGGCGCCTCAATAAGGAGGACGCGAATGGATACCGTGCTCGGAATTTACGCCCACCCCGATGATGCGGACGTGGACGCGGGCGGGACTCTCGCTCGCTTCGCGCGCGAAGGATCGAGGGTCGTTGTCGCCGTTGTCACGGACGGCGATGCGGGAGGCTCTGACCAGGAACTGCATCAGCGGATGGCGGAGTTGCGTCGCGATGAACAGCGCCGCGCGTGCGAGCAGCTGGGCGTCACGGAGCTCGTCTTCTTCGACGGCTACCCCGACGGTATGGTGACCCCGTCCCACGGCCTCGTGCGCGATATCGTCGCCCTCATTCGGCGCGTGAAGCCGAACCTGATCCTCACACTTTCGCCCGAATACAACTGGTCGTCCATCTACGCCAATCACCCGGACCACCGGGCCGTGGGCGCCGCGGTCACGGACGCCGTCTATCCGGCCGCGCGCAACCCCTTCGCGTTGCCCGAGCTGCTTGAGGAGGGCCTGGAACCCCACGTCGTCGAAGAGGTGTGGTTCCAAGGTGGACCGTCGACGAACCACGTCGTCGAGCTGGACCGCTCGGACATCGAGGCCAAGGTCAGGGCGGTGCGCGAGCACGTCACCCAATTCGACGACCTCGATCGGATGGAGTCCTGGATCCGACAGGGCACCCGCGATGCGGGGCGTCCCCACGGATACGCGGGGGGAGAAGAGTTCTTCCGCTGGGACACGCGCGGGTGATGGCCCTCAGTCGAAGGCGGCGGCAACCAGCGGATTTGTGCGGATCGCCTGATCGAGCACGTCGCGCGCGACGTTGACCGAGTCGACCAGGGGGTGCAGCGCCAGCGCCTGCCACGCGAGGCTGCGGTCGCGCTCGCGGGCGGCGTCGATGACGAGATTCTCGCAGGCCTTCACGGATTGGACGAGGCCGAGGGCAGCGCCGCTCAAGGGGGCGACCGGAATCGGATGGACGCCGGAGGCGTCGACGTCGCAGGGAACCTCGACGACGTCCGTGTCGCGCAGCGTCGGAATCGAGGAGAAGCCGCCGTCGCCGTTACCGACGTTGAGGATCATGCGCGCCGGAGTGCTCGTGGCGAGCGCATTCATGAGGTCAAGGGCCACCTTCTGGTAGCCTCCGCCCGCGATGTCCTCGGCGCGCCTGCCGGAGCGGTCGTCGACGTCGCGGGCCTCGGCCATGTAGGTCGCCTCCCGGTCGGCGAGCGCATCGATCCACGTTTGTCCCGCCTGCTCGGGGTCGGAGAGGACGGCGTTGTAGAAGGCTTCCTGCTGATCGCGCAGGTACTCGCCGCGGGTCTGGTCCCGGTGGATGCGGGCCATGGCTTCGCGATGACAGTAGTAGTAGAAGAGGTATTCGTTGGGGAGGGCGCCCAGCGCGCGAATCCAGTCCGTGCCGATGGCGCGGGATTCTTCCATCGATCCCAGGGCCGCGTCGTCGGCGAAGAGGCGCGGGAGAATGTCGTGGCCGTCGACTGAGAGGGAACGCAGCCAGCCGAGGTGGTTGAGGCCCACGTAGTCGAAGGACACGTCGGTGCGCTCCTCCTCGGGAACGCCCAGGGCGTTCAGCGTGCGGTTGACGAGCCCGATGGGGGTGTCGCAGATGCCGATGACGCGCTCGCCGAGCACGGAACGCATCGCCTGGGTGATGATCCCGGCCGGGTTCGTGAAGTTGATGAGCCAGGCGTTCGGGCACAGGCGTTCCGCGTCGCGGGCCAACTCGAGTGCCGGCCCGAGCGATCGGAACGCGTAGCAGTAACCGCCCACGCCGACGGTCTCCTGCCCCAACAAGCCGTTGTCGAGGCCGCAGTGTTCGTCGAGGACCCTCCCGCAGGTCCCGCCCACGCGCATCGCGGAGAACACGAAGTCGGCTCCCGGAAGCGCCTCGTTGATGTCCGTCGTTCCGCGCACGGCCGGAGAGTGCGGGAAGCCCAATGCGGACAGCACGGCCATCATCGCGTCAAGCCTGCGCATGTCGGTGTCGTACAGGATGACGCGGTCGACGTCGAGGGAGGCGTAGTCGCCGCGACCTGAGCGTGAACGGGCCAAGACGTCGATCATCGCGGGGACCCGGAAGCCCCCTCCTCCGACGATGGTGAGCTGCATGGCGGGCATCCTCTCTGGATACGTATAGTGTGGCTCAGCGACATATTGTAGTCGCGCTCACGTCTAGGAGGACCTGTGGCATCTCGAGCACCCGCCGCATCTCAGTTCGCGGTGTACGGTCCGACCTTCCTTGACGTGGTCATGGGTCCCCTCGATGGTCCTCCGGTTCCCGGCCGCGAAGCCTGGGTGGAGGGAGCGCTCATGTGCGCGGGCGGCGCGGCCAATCAGGCGATTGCGCTGGCTCGCCTGGGCGTACCCGTGCGCCTGCATGCTCGCGTGGGCGTCGATCAGATGGGTCAGTTCGTGGACGGGATGCTCGCACGCGAGGGCGTGGACACCTCCTCGTGTGAGCGCGTGGGCGATCAAAACGTCACTGTCTCCCTGTCCTTCGACGGCGATCGCGCGATGACCACGCGCGGGACGACCGCGTTGCCGCGTTTGGGGGGCGACGCGCCGGCGTGCCTGCTCGCAGACGTGCGGGGAATCAGCGCGAATAGTGAGGTTGTGTCCTCCTGGCGCGAGCGCGGGACGTGGGTGCTGGCGGACACGGCATGGGACGAGGCCGGGGCCTGGGATCCGGCCGACCTGGAGGCCTTGCGCGTGGCTGACGTGTGCACGCCCAACGAGGAGGAGGCGCTCGCCTACGCGCGCACCGAGAGCGTGGAGGAAGCTGCGCGTTGGTTTGCGTCGTTTGGGTGCGACTGCGTGGTCACGTGCGGCAAGAACGGCGTGGTTGCGTGCGTCGATGGGCAGATCCTGCACGTGCCCGCACCCGCGGTGAGCGCGGTGGATACGACGGGCGCGGGGGATGTCTTTTCGGCGGCCCTGGCCTGGGCGCGCCGAGCGCGCCGTATGCCGTGGCCCGAGGCGCTCGCCCTCGCCTGTGCGGCCGCCGCCCACTCCACGCAGGGGATCGGCGGATCCTCGTCAGCTCCCTACGCGGCCGACCTCCCGGGCGCGTGAGCTGCCCAACCGGGGCCGGTTCCTCGTCGCGGGCGCAAATCCCGCTACGATAGATCCATGACCGATTCTTCTTCCGCGCCCACGCACGCGCCCTCCGACGACACTCCCGAGCAGGTCAAAGTCCGCGCAGCCAAGCGCGCGCGCCTCATGGAGGCGGGGATCCCCGCGTATCCGGTGAGCCTGCCAATCACGACCACAATTCGTCAGGTCCGCGAGCGCTACGGCCACCTGGAGGCCGGCGAGGAGACCGAGGACTACGTGGGCCTGGCGGGCCGCGTCGTCCTGGCGCGCAACGGAGGCAAGCTGTGCTTCGCCACCCTCATGGACGGTGCGGGCAACAAGATTCAGGTGATGCTCTCCGCCGCCTCCGTTGGAGCGGATTCCCTGGCCGCGTACAAGAACGACGTGGATCTGGGCGACCACCTGTACGTCCACGGGCGCGTCATTTCCTCGCGGCGCGGCGAGCTGTCGATTTTCGCCACTCCCGCCGAGGTGAGCGAGGAAGCCAGGGCGGCATACGACGCCGCGCCCACCGCGCTTCCCGCCCCCGACGCCTCGTGGGCGATCGCCTCGAAGGCCCTGCGTCCCCTGCCTAAGACGTGGACGACCGAGGATGGCGACGAGGTCACGCTGTCGGAGGACCAGCGGATCCGCCGCCGCGAGCTGGACCTGATCACGCGCCCCGCCGCCCGCGACATGATTCGCGTGCGTGCCGCGGTGAACCGTTCGATCCGCGAGAACTTCTTCCGCCGCGACTACATCGAGCTGGAAACCCCGATGCTCCAGGTGATTCACGGGGGCGCCGCCGCCAGGCCCTTCACCACGCACATGAACGCGCTCGACATGGAGCTCTACCTGCGCATCGCCACCGAGATCTACCTCAAGCGCGCGGTCGTGGGCGGCGTGGACCGTGTCTTCGAGATGAACCGCAACTTCCGCAACGAGGGCATGGACTCCTCGCACAGCCCCGAGTTCACTTCCCTGGAGGCCTACGAGGCCTACTCGGACTACAACGGCATGGCGCTCCTGACGCGCGACCTCATTCAACAGGCTGCTCGCGACGCCTTCGGCCTGCCCGAGGGCGAAGAGATCGTGCGCCTGGCCGACGGCACCGAGTACGACCTGTCGGGGCAGTGGGATCGCATCGACCTGTACGGCTCGACGTCGGAGGCTCTGGGCGAGGAGGTCACGGTGGAGACGCCGCGCGAAACCCTCGTCACGTACGCCGAGCGCGTCGGCCTGGAGGTCGACGACTACGCGGTGAGTGGCAAGATCGTCGAGGACATCTTCGAGGAGCTCGTCGCCTCCAAGCTGTGGGCGCCCACCTTCGTCTATGACTTCCCCGAGGACACCTCGCCGCTGACCCGTTACCACCGCTCCCGCCCCGGCCTGACCGAGAAGTGGGATCTGTACGTGCGCGGCTTCGAGACGGCGACCGCCTACTCCGAGCTGGCCGACCCGGTTGTCCAGCGCGAGCGCTTCGAGGCGCAGGCCCTCGCGGCCGCCAACGGCGACCCGGAGGCGATGGTCATGGACGAGGACTTCCTGATCGCCATGGAGCAGGGATTCCCGCCGTGCGGCGGCATGGGTATGGGAATCGACCGCCTGCTCATGGTGCTGACGGGCCAGGGGATCCGCGAGACGATCCCCTTCCCGCTGGTCAAGCGCCTGGGCTGATTGCGCGCGGGACCCCTTCGCTCCGCTCACGGGCGCGAAGGGGTCCCCTCGTACCGGCGGAGGCTAGGGGCGACGCCGCGGGTGGCCAGCCCTCGTGTGAACGAGATCGAGCAGCTCGTGCGCGGCCCCGTCGTCGAGCACGAGGTCGGTCGCGACCCCAGCGCGCAGAGCCCCGAGGAGCGGAAGGGCTTTGGAGGCTCCGGCGACGACACACAGGCGCCGGGGGATCTTCTTCAGCGTCGCCGGGGTCGGCCCCGACGCTCGTTCGTTCAGATGCATGTCGGTCGAACCGTCCTCGCGGATGAGGACCGTGCACACGTCGCCGACGACTCCGTCATTTTGGGCCGCCGCTATCTCGTCGGGTTCAAGGAATCCACCGGAGTAGACGTGGGAGGGCAGGCGCGCCGACATGGAGCCGACACCGAAGAGCGCGACGTCGGCGTTGTCGATTGTTGTGAGGACCGACTTGATGGAGCGCTCGCGCCACAGCGCCTCCTTGGTGTCGGCGTAGTCGAAGAACGCGGGGACGGGGAAGTTGACGATGCGTCCGCCGATGGCCTTGGCGGCACAGGTGATGATTGCTTCCGCGTACGGCATCTCGGTCTCGGTCGCGGTGGCGGCTCCGTTGAGCTGGACGACCGTGGAACCGGGGAAGGGCACGTGGGGCATCGCGCGCGCTATCTCGGCGGTCGTGTTGCCCCACGCGATTCCTAGGGTGGCGCCGGGAAAGAGCATGTCGGTGAGGTGCTCGGCGGCGACGAGGGCGACGTTGTGCAGGCGGTTGACCTCGGTGTGCACGTCGTGGACCGGGACGACGGAGACCTGAATGCCAAAGATGTCGGCGATCTGCCCGGCGAGGGTGCCCTTGAGACCAGGGGAGGCGGAGACGGAGATGCGGACCAGGCCGACCTCGCGGGCGTGCGCGAGGAGTCGTGATACGGAGGAGCGCGATATCTGCAGGTGGCGAGCGATTGTCTCCATCGTTTGCCCCTGCAGGTAGTACATCGAAGCCGCCTCGTGGGCCTGTTCGTCACGTATTGTCACGTTTTCTAGTGTGCCATGCACAGGCGTGCACATGTGTGCGTTTGGTCATTGGCGTGTGGGCGCGGGAGGGTAGATTGGGCGTCGTCAGATGATCACGCTCACGTTCCCCGAGCTGAACGGACGTGCATTCAGTTTGGGCTTACGTGCAGCAGGTGACATACTGAGACATGACCGCGGACCCTCTTCGGTCGAATAGGGTCCGGTGGCACACTGTTGGCGGTGGAAGACCACCGGTGACCCGGTGCGAGGATGCACCGGAGAAAGAATAGAGAACAATGCTCGCAACACTGCTTCCGGCAGCCGTAGAAACGGCTCCGATCACGCTGGGCCAGATTTTCTGGTCGGAGTTCCTGGGCACGGCAGTCCTTCTCCTCCTCGGCGGTGGCGTCGTCGCCACGAACCTGCTGCCCAAGTCCAAGGGCAAGGGCGGCGGATGGCTCATGATCAACTGGGGGTGGGGCCTGGCGGTCTTCGCTGGCGTCTACGTCGCCTACCGCACCGGCGGCCACCTGAACCCGGCCGTGACCATCGCCAAGGCCGTCGGTCACGCCTTCGACTCGACGGTGGAGCTTGCGCCCGGCATCGCCGTGAATGTCACGAACATCCTCGTCTACGTCGTCGCCCAATTCCTCGGCGCGTTCGTCGGTGCTGTCCTCGTCTGGCTCACCTTCAAGAAGCACTTCGATGAGGACTGCGATCCGGCCCTCAAGCTCGGCGTCTTCTCCACGGGTCCCGAGATTCGCTCCTACGGATGGAACTGCCTCACTGAGGCCATCGGCACCGCCGTCCTCATCCTGTGGGTCTTCGTCTCGGGGGGAACCGAAACGGCGATCGGCCCGCTGGGGGTCGCTCTGATCATCGTCGTCATCGGCACCTCCCTGGGTGGCCCCACCGGATACGCCATCAACCCGGCCCGTGACCTCGGCCCGCGTATTGCCCACGCCATCCTGCCCATCCGGGGCAAGGGAGGCTCCGACTGGGCGTACTCCTGGGTGCCGGTTGTCGGCCCGATCATCGGTGCCATCGTCGGCACCGCCATCTACTTCCTCGCCCTCGCCTGAGGGTGAGCGCGCGGGCGAGGGTGCCAGGCGCCCTCGCCCGCGCAACCCCGGTCTTCTGTCGCCGACGACTCCGGACCACAGCATCCTCTGATGCGGCGCCAGGGGGACCGGCGCAAGGACACAACGACGTGAAATCGCTTCCGAAAGGACACTCATGACCGCCAAAGAATTCGTCATGGCCATCGACCAGGGAACAACCTCGACCCGGGCAATCATCTTCAACCGTGCAGGCGAGATCATCGCCGTCGGCCAGAAGGAGTTCACCCAGATCTTCCCCAACCCCGGCTGGGTGGAGCATGACCCTCTCGAGATTTGGGAGACCACTCGCTTCGTCGTCGCCGAGGTGCTGGGCAAGGCGGAGATTAACCGCCACAACCTGGCCGCCATCGGGATCACGAATCAGCGCGAGACCACCGTCGTGTGGGATAAGAACACCGGTGAACCCGTCTACAACGCGATCGTCTGGCAGGATATGCGTACCTCCGACATCGTCAAGGAACTCGAGGGAGACGAGGGGCCGGATCGTTTCCGCCAGATCTGCGGCCTGGGGTTGTCGCCGTACTTCTCCGGCTCCAAGATCAAGTGGATCCTGGATAACGTTGAGGGTGCGCGCGAACGCGCCGAGGCCGGTGACCTCCTCTTCGGGAACACGGACTCGTGGCTCTTGTGGAATCTGACGGGCGGCGTCAACGGCGGCGTGCACTGCACGGACGTCACCAATGCCTCGCGCACGATGCTCATGGACATCCGCACCCTCACCTGGCGTGAAGACGTCTGCGAGATCTTCGGCATCCCCATGTCGATGCTTCCCACGATCAAGTCCTCCTCCGAAATCTACGGCTACGGACGCAAGAACGGCCTCCTCGTCGACACGCCGATCTCGGGCATTCTGGGCGACCAGCAGGCCGCCACCTTCGGGCAGGCGTGTTTCGAGAAGGGCATGGCCAAGAACACCTACGGCACCGGCTGCTTCATGCTCATGAACACCGGTACCGAACCCGTCTTCTCCGACAATGGCCTCCTCACGACCCTCGCCTACAAGATCGGCGACCAGCCGGCCGTCTACGCACTCGAGGGGTCGATCGCCGTGGCGGGCTCGCTTGTGCAGTGGCTGCGCGACAACCTGGGCATGATCGTCAAGTCCTCGGACATCGGTGCGCTCGCGAGCACGGTGGAGGACAACGGAGGCGTCTACTTCGTTCCCGCGTTCTCCGGGCTCTTCGCCCCCTACTGGCGTTCCGACGCGCGCGGTGCGATCGTTGGCCTGACCCGCTACGTGAACAAGGGCCACATCGCGCGAGCCGTCGAGGAGTCCACCGCCTTCCAGAGCGCCGAGGTCCTCGACGCGATGAACGCCGATGCGGGCGTGCCGCTCAAGGAACTCAAGGTGGACGGAGGTATGACGCACGACGACCTCGTCATGCAGTTCCAGGCCGACCTGTGCGGCGTTGACGTGGTGCGGCCCAAGGTCATCGAGACGACCGCGCTGGGAGCGGCCTACGCGGCCGGCATCGCGGTTGGCTTCTGGAAGGGCACCGACGACGTCGTGGCCAACTGGCAGGAAGGCAAGCGCTGGACTCCCGCAATGGAGCCCGCCGAGCGCGACCGCACGTACCGCCTGTGGAAGAAGGCCGTCACGCGTACGCTCGACTGGGTCGACGACGACGTGAAGTGATTGTCATCCCTTGAAATTGGCGAGGCCGGGGCTGCACTGAGCAGTCCCGGCCTCGCCGCGCGTGGGAGCGGCGCGTTAGAACGTCTCGTAGGAGACGCGTGCGCCGCCGGCCTGGATGATGCGCGAAATGTCGCGGACTATGTGGGCGGAGCCGCACACGTAGTACGTGGCCTGGGGATCGATGCCCTCGGCGTTCAGGTAGTCGGTGATACGCCCGTGAAACGTGCCGGGCGCTGCCTCGCGGCTGACGCATCGAATGAGCCGGGGCAGCGGTGTGTCGACTCGGCTTGTCAGGATGTCTTCCGTCCGTGAGTATCCGACGATGAGTATGTCGTCGTCGCGCCTGTCGAGCTCGAACGCTGCGAGGAATGGGGCGATGCCCGTCCCTGTTGCGATGAAAATGCGCCGGTCTGGTGCCTCGGCCTCGGTGGTGTCCTTGTCTGTCGTGACGAGCCAGTGGCCGTACGGCAGCTCGAGGTCGACGTCGTCGCCGGGTGCGATGGTGCTCGCCCAGGAGGCGCCCATGCCTTTCGTGCGCACGTCAACGAGGAGCCTGACGGTGCGCCCAGGGGCTGATGCGAGCGAGTAAGGTCGCCATTCGAATGGAGCAACCCGAACGAGCGTGTACTGGCCTGCCTCCCACGTCGCGCATTCCGGTAGCTCGAGTGTGATGTCGCGGGTGGTGGGGCTCATCCAACGAGCGCGTTGTACTGTCGCCCGATGGCGTGTCGCCCCGGCGGTGCGTTCGGTTGTTGTGTCGTGGGAGGAAACGGCGTGATCCTGGGCGGGGACCTGTTCGCGCAGTGCGCGCATGATGCGAGGGTATCCCGCGGGACCCAGGACTGTGCAGGCCGTGGACATGCCGGCCAGGGCGGAGCCCACGATTCCGGGCATTCCTGCGTCCTGTCCGGTCAGGTAGAGGCCGTCGATGGGGGTCGAGGGAGAGGCTAGGTCGGCGGCGAAGCGCTCGGGTGTGAGGGGTAGTCCGTAGAAGCATCCGCCCTCGTGTGACGTGAAGTGTTCGATGGTGAGCGGGGTGGCGACCTCGACGGAGCGCACGGCGTCTTTCAATCCGGGTATGGCCGTGTCCGCGAGGTCAATGAGTCCGCGTGCCATCGCCGACGTCAGGCGTTCGTAGTCCTCCCCGCGCATCCCCGGCCTCGTTCCCGACCATCGGTCGAAGGCCTCCGGCTGGGCGAAGGACACGATCTCCACTGTTGCGTGTCGGTCTCCGGCTTTGATTCCCGGGAACGAGATGAAGGCTGATTGAGGGCGTCCCTGGCACAGGTCCTCGGTCATCTGCTCCAGGTCATCGGGTCCCTGGGATGTATTCACCCAGACGTTCGACCCGTCCACGCCGGCGGGGTAGTGGTCGGCCGTGAGGTAGACGGTCACCGCGGAGCCTCCGTGCCCGAGGCGGGCGATCCTGTCGCGGACGCGTGCAGTGAGCGCGCCGACCGGACCGGTCGTTGGTAGTAGTCGGGTGTAGGTTTCGCGTGCACCGACGCCGGAAATCACGATGGGGGCACGCTCCTCGTAGGCGACGGGCACGGGACCGCTGCGATCAGTGATGCGCACGCCCACTGCTCGACCGTTGTCGATGAGGACGTCGTCGACGTCCTGGCACAGGCGAATCTCACCTCCGGTTGCGCGGATCCGTTCCTCGATCATGCGCGCGATCTGCCCGCTTCCGCCGTGTGGGAACCATGCGCCGTCCATGTAGTGGCACACGATCATCGCGTGGGCGACGAACGCGCTGCGCGTTGGCTCAACCCCGTAGTCGCCCCAATGCGTGGTGAGTAGGGCGCGCAGCGCCGGGTCGCGGAAGCGGCGCTCCATGTAGTGTTGCGTCAGCTCGAGCGCGTGGCCGGCGAGCGTTCGCTGAGCGAGGCGAACGGCGGGTGCTACCTGCTCGGGAACCATCTCCCGGACATAGCCGAGCGACATGTAGGAATAGGCTCGTTGAACGTCTGCGCGGTAGCGGCGAATCGCTCTTTTCTCATGTGGAAACAAGGAGATGAGAAGGCGCTGGTATTCCTCGAGACTGGACGGGATAGTAACGTCGAGGCCGTGGCCGGGCAGGTAGAAACGGTCGTAGCCCGTTGGCATGCGCTTCCATGAGAGGGCCCCGCCGGTGAGGTAGTCCATGAGCTGGCGCGGGCGTGAGCCGGGTTCCATGTCTCCCACGTAGTGCAGGCCTACGTCCCACGATGCTCCCATTCGCCGGAACGAGTGCGTGAGTCCGCCGGGGGTGCAGTGTTTTTCGAGGATGAGAACGCGCAATCCGGCGGTTTGTGCGAGCAGGCCAGCCGTCGCGAGTGAGCCGATGCCCGAGCCGATAACGATCGCGTCATACATGGAAACTCCTAAAACTAGACAGTGTCTACATATGACAACATGCGTGCTAGACACTGTCAAGTTTAGTCCTTGTATCGGCTAGACTAGGGGCATGACGCGCTCTACGACATCCGAGGGGCTGCGCGAGGTAATCCTCGCGATCAGTCGCGATCTCCTCAATGAGGGTGGGCCATCTTCGCTCTCCATGCGCGAAGTTGCTCGTCGTGCGGGCTGTACGCACCAAGCTCCCTACCACCACTTCCAGGGGCGCGAAGGGATCCTCGTGGCGCTTGTCGAGGAGGGTTACCGCTCCCTCGAACAGGCACTTCGTGAGGCCAGGGAGCGTAGCGATGGGGCGTCGCCGCAGGACGTGACGCGAGCTGCCGGACATGCCTACCTGTCGTGCGCCCTGGCAAATCCCGGCGTCTTTCGGATCATGTTCCGATCAGACATGTACGACGCCGACGCACACCCGGGGCTGAGGCAAGCCAGCCTGGCCGCGCGCTCCCAGCTGCGTTCGTTGGCATGCGTCGCTTACGGGACCGACGATCCCCACGCGGAAGTGACCCTCTGGGCATACATTCACGGCCTTGCCACTCTTGTCCTTGATGGGCCACCCGCCCTCGGCAGCGGACAGGACGCGCAGTGCTTCGCTCGCCAAGCCATCGAATCTCCCTTCTTTATCGATGGAGTGACGGGAGAATAACGGGCTTTGTCGAGACGGGGAGGAATGTCTAGGACCCAAGGCCGCTTCGAGACCCGCGCCGATCAGCTAGGATACTTTCCATGGAAAACAGTAAGAAACAAATGACATATCTCGTCGTAGACGGCGAAAACATCGACGCGACCCTCGGGCTGTCGGTCCTGGACCGGCGCCCGAACCCGGAGGAACGCCCCCGGTGGGACCGCGTCCTGGAGTGCGCGCACGGCCGCTGGAACCAGCGCGCCAAGGGCCTGTTCTTCCTCAACGGCTCCTCCGGCTTCCTGCCCATGGGGTTCGTCCAGGCGCTCACCGCGATGGACTACTCGGTGATCCCCCTGTCGGGCCCGGCCGACATGAAGGTCGTCGACGTCGGCCTGCAGCGCACGATGGATGCCATCGCCCAGCTCGACTCGGGCGACGTCATCCTGGCCAGCCACGACGCTGACTTCCTGCCCCAGATTGACGCGCTTCTCGACCAGGGGCGCCGCGTCGCCATCATGTGCTTCAAGGAGTTCCTCTCCTCCCAGCTGCACGAGCTGGAGGAGCGAGGCCTGGAGATTATCGACCTGGAGTACGACGTCCACGCATTCCAGGTGCGCCTGCCCAGGCTTCACATCATCGACATTGACGACTTCGACCCGATGTCCTTCCTGTAGCGAGCGCGGCGCGAGGCGCGCCAGCCTTCCGTGCGCACAAGCCGCGGGGCCGGGCCACCCGCTCGGGTGGCCCGGCCCCGTCTATCCCGCCCAGCGGGAGACTGCCTCACGCCTCGGGCGTGGCCTCCGGCTTGCCCTTCAGGGCGGCCAGGCGCGCCTCGATCTCCAGCTGCGAGGAGTCGGTCTCGAGCTCGGCGAACTGCGCGTCCAGGGAGGACGCGGCCAGCTCGATCTTGCCCTGGGCGAGGGCCTCCTGGCGGCGCACGCGGTCCTCGAAGCGTCCGAGTTCGCTCGTGGGATCCAGGATGTTGATGGAACCGAGCGCGTCGGTGACCTGGGCCTGCGCCTTCGCGGTCTTCTCGCGGGCAATCAGCTGGTCGCGGCGCGACTTGAGCTCGGAGAGCTTGTCCTTCATCTGCGACAGGCCGCGCTTGAGGCGCTCGGCGACGTCGCGCTGTGCCTGGAGGGAGGGCTCCTCGGCCTTGATCTCGTTCTCAAACTGGATCTGCTTGCCGAGCGCGACCTTGGCCAGGTCATCCCACTTGGTGGCGCCAGCCTCGTCACCGGCTGCCCGCAGGGAGTCGGCCTTCGCGGAGGCGGCGGCCGCCTTCTGACCCCAGTCGGCGGCGGCCTTGACGTCCTCCTCGTAGTCCTTCTCCGCCATGCGCAGGTTACCCAGGGTCTGTGCGATAGCGTTCTCGGCTTCGATGATCGAGTTGGTGTAGTCGCGAACCAGCTGGTCGATCATCTTCTGCGGGTCCTCGGCCTTGTCGAGAAGGGCGTTGATGTTCGCCTTCGCGAGCTGGGCGATGCGACCCATGATCGTCTGCTTTTCAGCCATGTTGTTCTCCTTTGGTGGTGGTGCGCGTGGAGCGCGGGTTGTGCGCGAGGCGGTTGTCTCGCAGGTCGGTGGCTGGGTTAGAAGCTGCCGGAGGAGGAGGACCAGCCCGAGGACCCTCCCCAGTCGGAGCCGGAGGAGGAGGACCAGCCGGAGGATCCTCCCCAGTCGGAGCCGGAGCCGGAGAAGAAGGACCAGCCCGAGCCGGAGCTTCGGCTTCCGCTGTGGAACGGGTCGAAGTCACTGTCCCAGTGCCGGTGGCGGCTCGATCCACCGTTAGAAAAGAGGGTGGACCACAGCAGGAAGTCCCCCAGCGAGGAACCGGTGAAAGAACCGTTGCCAGAGCGAGTGGATCCCCAGGTCTCGCCGGCTGCGGGCTGGATGGGAGTGGCCATGACGCGGTCGGCGAAGGCGCGGGCGTTGGACGCGTGGGTTATCGCCGCCGTCGGGTCGTTCTCGATCGCCTCGCGGGCCGCGCGCAGGGCCTGCTCCGCATCGTTGAGGGTGGAACGCACCTGCAGGTCGATGGCGCCCCTGCGCCCCTGCACGTAGCGCTCGGCCTGCGCGACAGCGGATTCGGCGAGGGAGAGCTGCGCCTGGGCGCTCGAGCGGGCCCTGTTGTAGGTCTCTTCCTCGCTGCGCAGGGGAGCAAGGGCGGCGTCGAGGGTTGCCTCGGCGGCGCGCAGGTGTTCCAGGGCCGCGAGGGGATCGCCATTGTTGGCGAGAGCGGCCTGGGCCTCGGCGATGGCCGCGCGAGCGTCGGCGACCATCGGATCGAAGGTGGCGGGGTCGGTGTCCAGTCGCTCGACGTCGGAAATGTCGGAGGAGATGGAGCCGATTGCGGCGCCGAGGCGGTCGCGTATGGCATCCAGATCGGACTTGGCGGAGAAGATCGCATCGGTCTGGTGATTCGCCATAGCCAGCGCGCGCTGCGCCGTGTCCAGCGCGCTCAGCGCTCGAGCTCGGTCCGTCTCGGCGGCAGCCTCGGCGGCGTCCAGGGCGGTGCGAGCCGAGGTGAGCAGCGCCGCGGCCTGTTCGGGATTGTCCTGGAGGGAGGCAAGCATCTGAGCGGGGTAGATGCTCGCAATACTCTCCAGCTCAGCCTTGGCGCGCTCCAGGTCGCTCAACTCCTCGGCGAGGCGTTCGCGCGCCTCCGCGATGTGGGTGGGCAGCGTCGCCTGCTCTGCGCGCCTGGAGGCGATGGCGGCTTGGGCGGCGCTCAGCGGGTTCATGTGCGCCGCGAGATCACGCATCATGCTCTTGGCGAGCTGTGCTTGTGCGGCGGGCGTGGGGGCATCGGTCATCTGTGGCTGCGCGTCGAAGGCGCGTCCGACGGCGGCCTTTGCGGCCTCCAACAGGCTCTCGAACTCGTCGGTTCCCGCCCTGCCGAACTGGGCTTGCGCGAAATGCAGCTCGTCGGCGGCCGTGCGCACCTGTTCGTCGGCCGCAAGAAGCTGACGATTTGCTTCCTTGACGAGGTTCGCCGCGGCCTCCGCGTCGATCGTGGCGGAGCGCTTGGCCGCCTTCTTGTTGCGGCGCGACGTGACGCCCATGGCAATGGCGATCAAGAGGAAGCCGCCGACAACGATCCCCAGGAGGATGATGAAGGGCAGGAAGCTCGCCCGGGAAGACGATGTCGACGAGCCGCCGGAGGAGCCTGACGGCGCCGAGGTCCGAGTGCCCGATACGACCGTGTTGGCAAAGGCGGTTGCCGCCTGCGCCGCGTCCTGCGAGGTCAGCGGATTGGACGAGAGCTTTTTCTCGGCGGCGCGCCTCGCAGCATCCAGGGAGGCTGACTGACCGCCGTTCGCGCACGTCACATCAACACGCTGGGAGTAAGCGATGACGTAGAGGATCTCACCGGAGTTGAGGGAGGATCTCGTTGCGGTCTGCTGGCACCACTGGTCGGCATTCGCACCGGACAAGTCGGAGACAAACACGAAGTGAATGCTCTTGCCGCGGGCGGCGGCATCGCTGGCCGCCGTCTCGATGGCGGTGCGGTCGGAGTCCTCCAGCCACCCCTGCGGATCCGTCACCGTTGCGCTCGCGTTCAGCGGGGCAGCGGCGAAAGCCGGCAAGCCGAGCGCAAGCAGTATCACTGACACGACAGTGACGAGACTGAAGCGGCGGAATCGTGACACGGGGTCCTCCTGCAGTGTGGCGAACAGGTAAACATACACCATCTCGCGCGTGCGTGCCCCTGATAGGGGGCGACTCGCTCGAATCGGCGGTTTCCGTGAGGTCAGTCTACGTGATAGTCGGTCTGCCTTGGGGCACGTGGTGCTGTTCGCTACAGGCATCCGTGCGTTGGCGACGCGGCGCAAGCGAGCGCCCTATGATAGGAGCAAGCCCTTGGGGCTCTCAGACGATCAACAGAAGGAGGGGACTATGCCCACCGGCAAGGTGAGGTTTTTCGACGCTGACCGCGGTTTTGGCTTTATCGCGGGGGATGACGGCGCGGATGTCTTCCTCCACTCGTCCGCGCTGCCGGCCGACCACCCCAATCCCCGCGTGGGATCGCGCGTGGAGTACTCGGTGGCCGACGGGCGCAAGGGACCGCAGGCGCTGAGCGTGCGGTTCCTGAAGGAAACAGCTTCCGTTGCCCGCGCGAAGCGCCGCAAACCGCAGGCGATGGTGCCGGTTGTGGAGGATCTCATCAAGCTCCTCGACTCATCCAGCGCATCCCTGCGCCGCGGCTCCTACCCGGACAACGCGACCAAGATTGCGAAGGTCCTGCGGGCCGTCGCAGAGGAATTTGATGCCTAAAACACAAGCCCGGAGTCGGGCGATCAAGAAGGACGCTGTCCTCGAGGCCGCCGTTGACGTGGCCAGGGCGGGAGCGGAGGCTGTCGCCCACCCGCGTCCCGTCGGCGAGCACGTCGGTTTCGAGATGGTCTCAGACCGCCTCGCCACGCACTACTTTGCGTCCACCGACGAGGGCTACGTTGGCTGGTGCTGGTCGGTGACCATCGCGCGTGTTCCGCGCGGCCGCGTGGCGACCGTATGCGAGGTCGACATGACGCCTCGCGACGGCGCGCTGCTTGCTCCCGAGTGGGTGCCGTGGGAGGACCGCCTGCGCCCGTCGGATATTTCCCGCGAGGACACCCTTCCGTACGTGGCCGACGACGCGCGCCTGGAGCACAGCTACGAAGACACGAGCTCCGATCCCGACCTGCCGATTGTGCGTGAGCTGGGCGTGGGGCGCCCGCGAGTCCTCTCCCCGGAGGGGCGCAGCCAGGCCGCCACGCGTTGGTATCAGTCCGAACGCGGCCCGAAGTCGGGGCGTCGCCCGCGCAACACGTGCTCAACGTGCGGCTTCCTCATGAAGATGAGCGGCGACATGCGCACCATGTTCGGCGTGTGCGCGAACGAGTGGGCCACCGATGACGGCGCCGTCGTGTCGCTCGACCACACCTGCGGCTCGCATTCGGAAACCGACGTGCCGAAGAACTCCACGGCGTGGCCCGTGCGCCCCTCGCGCGTGAACGAGGGGGCGCTGGACGCCGAACCGATGCCTCGGCCGGCCTCGGACGGGGACCGTGACGACGCCGGGGAGGAAGGCGCCAACTAGCGCCGGAGCCGACCGACGGATGGACGAGGATCCACCGCCGACTCCCGGATGCTTTCTCAACAAGTGGAAAGTCGGTGAGTGTGTTTGCGCGAGCGACTCCGACCGGGCACGATTGAGCGGTGAGCACACAAGAAAAGACCGCCGCGTCCCACGGCGGCTTCGCACAGTCAATCGATTCGTTCTTCCAGATTTCCGCGCGCGGCTCGACCGTCGGCCACGAGATTCGCGGAGGCATCGTGACCTTCTTCGCGATGGCCTACATCCTGGTTGTTAACCCGGCGATCCTCGGCAACGCGGTCCCCGCTGACGGCTCCATCACCACCCAGGGGATCGCCGCCGGCACCGCCCTCGTCGCGGGCGTCATGACGATCCTCATGGGTGTTGTCGCCAACTACCCTCTGGCGCTCGCCGCCGGCCTGGGCCTGAACGCGGTCGTCGCTTTTACGCTCGTCCTCAGCTCCGGTCTGAGCTACGGCGAGGCCATGGGAGTCATCGCCTGGGAGGGCATCCTCATCTTCCTCCTGGTCCTCACGGGATTCCGCGAGGCCGTGTTCCGCGCGGTGCCGCCCGCGCTCAAGACCGCGATCACGGTGGGTCTGGGCCTCTTCGTTGCCCTCATCGGACTGGTCAACGCAGGCATCGTCCGCACGGGTGCGACCCCCGTCCAGTTCGGCATCTCCGGTTCCCTCGACGGCTGGCCGGCCCTCGTGTTCGTGTTCGGGCTCTTCCTGATGTTTGTCCTCTACGTGCGCGGCGTGAAGGGCGCCGTGCTGATCTCGATCGTCTCGGCGACCGTGCTGGCGGTCATCGTCCAGACGTTCGCCCACGTGGATCGGATCTCCGAGACCAACCCGACCGGATGGGGACAGACGGTTCCCGAGCTCAAGGGTTCCCCGATTGCGGTCCCGGTCTTCGATACGCTCGGCAAGGTTGACCTCTTCGGAGGCTTCGGTAAGCTCGGCGTCGTCTCGCTCATCCTTCTCGTGTTCTCGCTGATGCTCGCCGACTTCTTCGACACCATGGGCACGATGGTGGCCGTCGGATCCGAGGGCAAGCTCCTGGACGAGGAAGGCAATCCGCCCAGGACCCGCCAGATCCTGATCATCGACTCGCTCGCGGCCGTGGCGGGAGGCGTCGGCGGTGTCTCCTCCAACACCTCCTACGTGGAGTCTGCCTCGGGCGTTGCGGAGGGAGCACGCACCGGCCTGGCGTCGGTGGTCACCGGCGTCCTCTTCCTCCTGTCGACCTTCCTGGCCCCCCTCGTCGAGCTGGTTCCGACCGAGGCCGCCTCCACGGCGCTCGTCTTCGTCGGATTCCTCATGATGACGCAGGTGACCGACATCGACTGGAGTGCCCCGCAGATCGCGATCCCGTCGTTCATGACGATCGCTCTCATGCCCTTTGGGTACTCCGTGTCCGTCGGCATTGGCGTCGGCTTCGTCGTCTATGCGATGATCCAGCTGGTCACGGGCAAGGCGCGCACGGTTCATCCGCTCATGTGGCTTGTGTCCGCCCTCTTCGTCATCTACTTCCTGATGGGACCCATCCAGCGTCTCCTCGGCGTCGGCTGATTCGTCACCCTTCGTCTTGCGACCGCCCCGCCGCAGCCTCATCGCGGCGGGGTGGTCGTATCCTGGTTCGATACCGCCGAGGCGCAAACGTCTGGCTCGCCGGGCCGCGCGGGGTAGGTTGAGCGGAATGGGAGGAAAGGCGTGTCAAAGACCTTCGCATCACTGCGCTACGTCAACTACCGCTACTGGTTCGCGGCGACCCTCGTCGCCTCGACCGGCACGTGGCTGCAGCGCGTCGCGCAAGACTGGTACGTGCTCACCGTACTCACCGACCACGACTCCACCCAGGTTGGCGTGGTCACGGCCCTGCAGTTCCTACCGATCATCCTCTTCTCCGCCTCCGCAGGCGTTCTCGCCGATCGGGTCCCGGGCAGGCGGCTCCTGCAGGCGACGCAGGCGGGCATCGGCCTGGTGTCCCTGGTCATCGGCATCGTCGTCGTGACCGGAACGGGAGAGCTGTGGCACCAGTATGCCCTGGCCTTCGTCTCGGGAACGATCTCCGCGTTCGACACCCCGGCACGCCAGGCGTTCGTGGGGGAGCTGGTTCCCCGAGAGAAGATGGCAAACGCCGTCGCCCTCAACGCCACCGCCTTCCACGCAGCTCGCCTCATCGGCCCCGCCTCGGCCGGACTCTTCATCGAATGGTGGGGCGTGGGACCCGTCTTCCTCATCGACGCGGGCATGTTCTCCGCCCCCGTCATCGCCCTCGCCCTCATGCGCGCCGACCGTTTCTATCCGCGCACCCTCGCCCCGCGCGCCCGCGGTCAGCTGCGCGAGTCGCTCGCCTACGTGAGGGGACGCACCGACATCCGCATCATCCTGGTCCTCATCTTCGTCGTGAGCGCACTGGGCATGAACTTCCAGATGACGAGCGCGCTCATGGCCACCACGGTGTTTGGGAAAGACGCCGGATCCTTCGGCATCCTCTCCTCGTTCATGGCCGTCGGCTCGATCATGGGGGCAACCGGCGCCGCACGGCGCACTCCCCGGCTGCGCACGATCGTTCTCGGCGCCGCCTTCTACGGCGCGGCCGAAATCGCCCTGGGCCTGTCGCCCTCATACTGGTTCTTCGCGCTCATGTCGATTCCTACCGGGTTTGGGATGCTCACGATGAATACGAGCGCCAATGCCCTGATCCAGACGCGCACGGACCCGGACAAGCGCGGGCGTGTCATGGCCCTGTACTCCCTGGTCTTCCTGGGGGCGACGCCGATCGGCTCGCCGCTCATCGGATGGGTGGGGCGCACCATGGGCGCCCGATGGGCGCTTCTTGTCGGAGGCATCGCGTCCTTCGGCGTTGCTGCGGTGTGCGCCCTGTGGGCGGCGCGTCACTGGAGGGCGCGCCTCTTGCGTCGCCCCTCATTCCCGTGGCTTGGCCTTGATGTTGACTCCTCGGTGGACGCCCCGCCCCGCTCGGTGGGTTAAGGTGAGGCCGGCCCGTCCTCGTCACGCTGATCGGGCAGCGGGCGCGCGGCTTCGACGCGAGGCGGCACGCCCACCCCGGTTCCTTCGTCAGCGCCAGGCCGACAGGCTCACAGGACGCGCTCCAGGCAGTAGTCGATGCACTCCAGGAGGGCCTCAATATCGCTGGCTTCCACGCTCGGCCACGTCCCGATGCGCAGCTGGTTGGCGCCGACACCCCGATAGGCGCCGATGTCGAGGATCCCGCTTGCGCGCAGGTGGTTCGCGAGCGCGCTCGCGGACACATCCGCGTCGATCTCTATCGTTGCCGTCACCGGCGAGCGCCACGCCGGGTTGGCGACGAAGGGGTGGGCGGCCATGTGAGAGTCTGCCCACCGGTAGATGAGGGAGGAGGAATGCTCGCAGCGTGCGTGTACCTGCGCCATGCCACCCAGCGCGTTGAGCCAGCACACCTGCTGCTGCGCCATGACGATCGTGGCGATCGCCGGGGTGTTGAGGGTCTGGTCCTTCCGGGAGTTGTCGATGGCTGCGCCGAGGGAGAGGAACTGCGGGATCCACCGGCCATCGGGGGAAGCCTCGATGGAGCGGGCGCGTGTGATGGCCTCGGGGGAGAGGACGGCCACCCAGAGACCGCCGTCGGAACCGATGGCCTTCTGCAGCGAGAAGTAGTAGGCATCGACCTGCCTGAGATCGACCGGTGAGGCTCCCGCGATTGACGTGGCGTCCACGAGGGTCAGCGATCCCGGAGAGGGCACCCGATAGACGGGGGAGGCCACCCCCGTCGAGGTCTCGTTGTGCGGGTATGCGTAGGTGTCGACGCCGTCGGCGGGTGGGCGTGGGGACAGCGTGACGAGCGAGCCGGGGGGCGCCTCGTCGAGGAGGGGAGAGCGCAGATGAGGGGCGCGCGAGACCTCGTCGGCAAACTTGGCGCCGAAAGCCCCCCACGATCCGAGCGATGCCTGTGAGCGGATAAGGGTGGCGCACGCGACGGCCCAAAATGCCGACGCCCCTCCGTTGCCCAAGACGATCTCGTAGTCCTCGGGAACGTCGAGGAGGGTGCGCAGACCTTCCTTGAAGGATGCGACGACGTGACGCACGGGGGTGGCGCGATGCGAGGTACCCATGAGGCCCGCGGAGAGCGCCTCAAGCTGCGCCTGGCGCACCTTGGAGGGGCCGCAGCCGAAGCGTCCGTCGGCGGGCAGGAGAGCCGGGGGGATGTCGGGGAAAACCACCATGATTCCAGCCTAGCGCCCCGGGACGGCCTATTTCCATCATGCTCATTGATCGAATTGCCTTGTGAGAACAGAGGGAGGCGAGTCTACTTTTTCGCGTCATCGTGTCACTGCGTGTTACTTCAAGAAAGGTCGTCCTATCCTGAGGGGGCGATATGCCATATGAAGGAGGACGTCGTGGCAGACCTGATCGACACCACCGAGATGTACCTCAAAACCATTCTCGAGCTTGAGGAGGACGGGGTGACGCCTCTGCGCGCGCGCATCGTCGACCGCCTCGGGCATTCGGGGCCGACGGTTTCCCAGACGGTCGCGCGCATGGAGCGTGATGGGCTCCTGCATGTGATGGGTGATCGGCGCCTGGAGCTGACCGACGAGGGGCGCTCGCGGGCGACCGAGGTCCTGCGCAAGCATCGCCTGGCCGAACGCTTGCTCCTCGATGTCGTGGGCTTGGAATGGGCGCAGGTGCACGACGAGGCGTGCCGCTGGGAACATGTGATGAGCGATACCGTTGAGGCTCGGCTCATTGAGCTCCTGAAGGATCCCAGCGTGGACCCCTACGGCAATCCGATGCCGGGCATGGGGGGCGGCGTCGCGCACTCCGCCGAGCTTGCTGTGCGCTCCCTGGAGGTGGGGGCGCTCACCATCGAACGCATCGGCGAGCCGATTCAAGCCGACGCGGAATTGCTGGCGGCCTTTGACGAGCTTGGGTTGCGTCCCGGCGCGCGCGTCGGGCTCTCGGCTCACGGCAACGTGGTGAGGGTCGCCGCCCTGGATGAGGCCGGTGACGTGAGCGGCTATCTGACGATCCCGATGGCGTTGGCGGCCCACCTCTTCGTCTCCGGACAGTAGGGGGAGCGTCGAACCGATCGACGAGTCGAGGCCGAGGCCCTATGGGGTCTCGGCCTTCGTCGTGCGACGGGCTATGTCTCGGATTTTGGACCGGTATCGGGCGAGGTGAGGGCCGTGGTTGGCGTGAAAATGTGGGGAAAAGGTTACGGAAACGTCACGGTGAATGTGAGTGATGTTATCAGAACGTGACACTGACCGGGCGTGCGGGGTATAGTTGGCAACGGTCATCAGACCGCCCGCCCATTCGGTGCCCGAAGTGAGACGACGAATGGTGCGGAAATACCGTCTCACGCGGGGAACCCACATGCGGCTCCTCGGAGCCTCGGGGTGAAGCTCGCATTGCGAGCCGGGCCTCCCGCCCGAACCCGACAGCTAACCTCGCAGGGAAACTGGGAGAACATGAGTGAAGACTACTAAGCCTGCTCCGCGTCACCGCCTGGCGCGTCGCCCCCTGACCGATTCGATGGTCGACGGTGTGAACACCGCTGGGGCCGTCCGACCCATTGCTTTCGCGTCGGCCGCCGGTGTTGCGCTGACCGCCATTGCCGCGGGCGTTGCGAACGCCGCCCCGGCCACCCCTCAGTCCGAGCCGCAGAGCACGGACCAGAACACGACGACCGTCGCCGTTGATGACGTGACGACCGTTGAGGTCCCGGACATCGCGTGGACCGCAGACGATGATGCCGCTTCAACGACGACCGCCGAGGCCCCCAAGGCGCCGGCCCCGGCCGCCACCTCCGCCGCAGACGAGTCTGGCTCGGCCGCCTCCCGGTCCGAGACGCGCGGCGACGCGACCTCGACGGACAACTCCGCTCGCCAGGCCGCGCTGAACGCGGCCGGCGGTGACATCGTCTCGGTCGCCCTGGGTCTGACCGGCATCCCCTACGTCTACGGCGGCGAGTCCCTCGCTGGTCTCGACTGCTCCGGGCTGGTGAAGTACGCCTACGCGGCTGCCGGCATCAACCTGCCGCACTCCTCGTCGGCTCAGGCCGCCGGCGGCACCATCGTGTCCAACCCGCAGCCCGGCGACATCGTGTCCTACCCCGGTCACGTCGCCATCTACATTGGCGGCGGCCAGATGGTCGAGGCCACGGTTCCCGGCCGCCTGTCGCAGATTTCTCCGGTGCGCGCTGGCGCGACCTACGTGCGCTACTGAGCAACGACTCGACATTCGACTGTCGCCGCGGTCCCTTGGGCTGCGGCGACAGTCGTTTTCTGTGCCGGTTGGGCTTTCGTCGGTCGTTAAAATACGGCACAATAATAGGTGACTGCCACCACGAGGAGGACATCATGAGTTCTACCGAAGTCATTCTGGTCGGTGTCGATGGCTCGACGGAGAGCCTGGCCGCCGTCACCTGGGCCGCTGATCGCGGCGCGCGCACCGGGGCGCGCATTCACTGCCTGTGCACCTACGCGCTGGCCTCCTACTCCGCCGCCGCGCTGGACGGCGGATACGCGGTACTTGATGACGAGGCCCTGAAGGCGGGAGCCGAGCAGGTCGTCGAGGAGGCGCAGGCGTTGGCCCGCAAGCGGGGAGCGACCCACGTGTCCGGCTCCACCGAGCCTGGAGATCCGGCCGGAGTCCTCATCGACTTTTCCGCCGAGGTCGATCTCATTGTCGTCGGGTCGCGAGGCGGCGGAGGTTTCGCCGATCGACTCCTGGGGACCGTCTCCTCCGCCCTGCCGGCACACTCGAAGTGCCCGGTCGTGGTGGTCCCCCGTCACACGTCGGGCAAGAAGTTCACCCCCATTGAGCGCATCGTCGTCGGCGTGGACGGTACCGATCAGCCCTCCAGCGCCCTGAGGCGGTCGATCGGAGAGGCTCGCCTGTGGGGAGCCAGGCTCACCGCGGTCTCCGCCGTTCCGATTGCCGTCGGCCCCTCCGTGATGACGTGGACCCCAACGGGAGTGGACCATTCTGCCCTGCTTGCTCAGGTGCGCGAGGGGATGGACGCGGCCATCAAGGCTGCGCTTGACGGCGAGGATATGCACGTGTCGAGGCACGCCCTTGACGGCTCCGCTGCGTCCCTCCTCATCGAGTTCTCAACGGCCGTCGACCTGGTCGTCGTGGGCACGCGCGGGCGTGGTGGCCTGGCGGGCGTCCTCCTCGGCTCGACCTCTCAGACCGTCCTGGGGCATTCCACGTGCCCCGTTATGGTTGTTCCATCCGCCCACCTCGGGGAGGCGGAAGCGTCGGTGCACACCCCCTGGGAGCGTCGCTGATCGCACCCGGCGAAACGGCCGGAGTCTCACCCGAGGTTCCGGCCGTTGACGCGTCCGGCGCCTGGCGCCGCCCGAGGGCCGCTCCGTGCGTGACGTAACGCCCGTAGGCGACGGTGAGGGGGCGCTCGCGCGCTCACTTTGCTACAGTGGGCGCGGACAGCTTGTCACGCCCTCGTAGCTCAGGGGATAGAGCACCGCTCTCCTAAAGCGGGTGTCGGACGTTCGAATCGTCTCGGGGGCACTGGTAGACGAAGCCGTGCGCAACGCGGCGGCTTACCTGGTGACCGCCATTGTGGTCCTCTGTTGGGGGTGTCGGGCGTGTCGGTCGGAACCGTCCCGGAGTGCGTCGGCCTCATCCTCATGCGGGTGTGCTTGGCGCGTCGGCGCCGTCGCAACCATTTCGGTCGTCGACCCGTTTCGGGCGCGCCGCAGCGTGGATTGGCTCCGCCCTGCCGTAGGGTGGAAACGTGGTTCCTAGTATCTTCTCGCGCCGTCCCGCACACGAGTCGCAGGCCACCAAGGCCTCGTCGACGTCGACGCACCCGACCTCCCTCGTCGGTCAGGCGCGCGCCGCGTGGCGTGCGCGCCTGGACGGCGACATCGCGCGTGACGGAGCGTCCCTGCCGACGCTGTCCCTGACCGGCGCCCACCCCGGCGGACTCGCCCAGCTGTACACGGAACATCCCGTGCGCCTGAGCCTCCTCATCCGCGAACCCATCGCCCTGGGACGCGCCCTCGAACGCGCGCGCGCAATCATCGCCCGCTCGGAGGAACGCGCGGCCACCCACGGAACGGGTCCCGTCCACCTGGGGATAGGAACCGCATCCTGGCGCGCCGATCATGCGACCATCACCGTGCCCGCCCTCCTGCGCCCCGTCCGCCTCGTGCGCCGCGACGACGACGTGCTCATCGCCATGGGACACGACGCGCTCCTTGCCCCCGAACTCGCCGCCGCCCTGCGCGAGCGCGGCGAGGACATCGACGGCGACGCAGTTCTCGCCGAGGCCAGCGGCGACCACGGCTTCTCATCGTCGCAGGCAATGGCGGTCCTGCATCGCCTCGGAGCTCGGCTGCCCCACTTCGAGATTCGCGACGAGCTGGTCGTTGGCCTGTTCATCCATCCCGCCTCGGCGCTCGCCTCCAGCCTCGACCAGGACGTGAGCGCCCTGGAGGACTCGGTCATCATCCGCGCTCTGGCCGGCGACCAGGACGCGCGTGCCGACCTGGCGCAGGCCCCCCGGACCAACCCGTGCGACCGAGATCCCTGGGCGGAGAAGGGCGTGGGGGACCTGCTTCCCTCCCAGCAAGATGCCGTCGAAGCCGCAGCGGAGGGGCACAGCGTTTTCGTCGACCTGCCCGCACACACCGACGACGCATCGGTCGTGGCGGCGATTCTCGCGGACGCCGCGGCGACCGGCCGCTCCGTCCTGCACGTCTCGACCTCGCCCTCCCGGTCCATCGCCGCCTACTCGCGGCTGGACGAGGTGGGGATGTCCGACATCGTCGCCAACATTGACGGCTACTCGGATGCCCGCAAGGCGCTGGCCGACCGCGTGAAGAAGGCAATGGAGGACACCGCCCCCGTCATCGACCAGGAGAACGTGGATGCGATGCGCGCCCGCCTGCGCGAGGTCCGCTCCGCCCTCGCAGCTTACGCGTCGGCACTGCACGAGCCCTTCGGGCGCTTCGGGGTATGCGCGGCGGATGCCCTGCGCGCGCTCACGGACCTCACCACCGGAGACAACACGCCCACGACCCGCGTGCGGCTCAGCGAGCAGGCGCTCTACGATATCGCGGTCGACCAGGGGGAAAGCGCGCGGGCGCTGCTGCGGGAGGCCCTGCAATCGGGCAAGCTCGTCGTCGACCACTCCTGCGCATGGTCCCGCGCGATCGTGACGTCCGACGAGCAGGCCAGCGACGTGCTTCTTCGCGTGGACCGGCTTTCGAAGACCCTTCCGCAGCTGCGTGTACACATCGCGTCGGTCGCCGGCGAGGCCGGCATCAAGCCGGCGGGCACCCTCGCCGAGTGGGACCGCCAGCTGACCATGTTCGACGGGATCGCGGATGTCCTGGATGTCTTCCAGCCGCGCGTCTTTGAGCGCAGCGCCGCGGACATGGTGATTGCGACGGCGCCGAAACAGTGGCGCAAGGATCACGGCATCTCCATGGGACGCTCGGAGCGCACACGCCTGGTCAAGCAGGCCCAGGACCTCGTGCGCCCGGGAGTGCACGTTCCCGACCTGCACAGAGCCCTCATCCGCGTCCAGGAGCGCCGCGACGCATGGTGCGCCGTGTGCGGTGAGGACTCGTGGCCGATCCTGCCGGCCCGAATCGGCGAAATCTCGACGCTGACCGACTCGGTGCGCGACGACCTCGACGCGATCGCGCCCGTCTTTGCCGCCGAAGAACCGGACCTGGTGGCGACACACCTGCAGCGCCTCACGAGCCTCATCGAGCGGTGGGCGTCTGACACCTCGGCCGCACGCGAGGTGCCCGCGCGGCTGGCGTTGCGTTCCCGACTCGCCAAGCGCGGCCTCGACGAGCTGGCTCAGGACCTGGCCGACCGGGGCGTGGACGAGGACGCCATCGACACCGAGCTCGACCTGGCCTGGTGGGCGTCTCTGCTGCGCGCCATGCTCAGCGCACGGCCCGCGCTGGGCGGTATGGATCCGGCGGGGCTGGAGAAACTCGCTCGCGAGGGCCGCGAGCTCGACGAAGCGCAGGTCGCCTCCCTGGTCCCGCAGGCGATCACGGGCGTGCGCAGGATTCGAACGAACGCGCTCGCGGCGCGCGCCGACCAGTACGAGGAACTGCGCGACCTCCTGGGGGGCGAAGCCATTCCCAGCGACCTGGAGCTTCTCACCTCCTTCCCGCTCGTGCGCCACCTGCTCCCCGTACTCATGACGGTTCCCTCGATGGTTCCCGTCCTCGCTCCGCCGGGGCGCACCGTCGATCTGGTCGTGCTCGACGGGGCCGACGGCCTTCCCCTGGCCGAACTTGCGCCGATCATCGCGCGGGGACGCCAGCTCGTCGTCATTGACGACCTCGCGGCCTCCCGCGACGGTGGGGCGACGCGCGAGCTGGCGACGATCCTGCCGATTGTCCGCGTCGAGCCCGGCCCGCGTCGCCTCAACGACCAGGTGGCCCTGCTGCTGGCCCGATACGGCTACGAGCACGCGGGCATTCCCGTGCCCTGGACCGCGGCGAACGCGCCGGTGAGCGCCCGCTGGGTCGATGCCAGCGGCATGCCCGCCCCCGGAGCGCACGCGGTGGAATCGACCTCCGCCGAGGTGCACGCCGTCGTCGACGCCGTCATCGAGCACGCGGTGGAGTCACCCGAACGCTCCCTGGCGGTCGTGGCGCTCTCCGAGCGGCATGCCCAGCGCATCAGCGAGGCTCTTGAGGCGCTGCGCAGCCACGAGCCGGGCTTGGCCTCGTTCTTTGATCGCGGCACCCCGGAACCCTTCGTCGTCGTCGGCCCCAACGACGTCGTCGGCCTGACGCGCGAGTCGATGATCCTCTCCGTCGGCTTCGCCAAGACTCCCCACGGCCGCGTCATCCACGACTTCGGCGTGCTCTCGACGGAGGGGGGCGCGGATTGCCTGGCGGAGGCGCTGCGCGTCGTTCGCGGCGACCTGACCCTCGTGTCCTCGCTCCACAGCGCGGACGTCGATCGGGATCGCCTGAGCCACGAGGGATCGCGCATGCTCGTTGACCTCATTGAGATCGCCGAGGGACACGCGGGGGAGGGCATGGATGCGTGGCCGGTCGTCGCCGGAGAACCCGACCGCCTCCTCGTGGATCTGGCCGACCACCTCTACTCCCGCGGCCTGGAGGTCGTCGCGAACGTCGGGATTCCCGGCGGCATGCGCGTCCCGTTGGCGATCGGGCACCCCGACTCGCCCGGACGCCTCCTTGTCGCCGTCCTCATGGACGACGAGGAGTATCTGGCGGAACCCAGTCAGCGCGTGCGTGACCGCGCCCGTCCCCGCTGGCTCGAAGCCCAGGGGTGGACGGTGCACACGGTTTTGTCGATGGCCCTGTTCATCGACCCCGACAGGGAATCCGCGGCGATTGTCGATAGGGTCCTCGACGCGCTCGACGCCCTGCGCTCCGGCGAGGACGAGCCCGTCGTGGACGTTCCCGAGCGCGTGCTCGACGACGAGGAGACCGAGGAAGCGATCAACGACACCGACGAGAGACCCGAATCCGACGGCGCCGACACGACCGCCGGTGGTGAGCGGGGCTCGGGCGCCGGGGAGGCGAGCGCCCCCCGCCTGCCCATGCTGGACGAGGAGCTTGACGAGGAGTCTCAGCGCCGCCGCAAGGCGGACGAGGATACGACCGGCATGCTCCTGGCCATCAGGCGCAGGGAGCGGGCCGGTGAGCAGGAGCGTGGTCCGCGCCCGGCCATCGCCAAGGGGCTTCCGTTGGCGGCGTATTCGGATGATCAGCTGGACGAGATGGCGGCATGGGTGCGCTCAGACGGCATTGAGCGCACGGATCTGGAGACCGCCGAGGAGCTTCGTGACGCCCTGGGCATCACGCGCCGGGGCTTCCAGTCCGACGCTGTCCTGGGAAATGTCGTGCGCCGCACGAAGCCCGGTGCAGCGCACGACGCCGCCCCCGCCGAGGAGGGTTCCGATGAGTGAGGCCTCGCCGCGCAGGCGTCGCCGCGTCGCGCGTTTCGTCTCCGACGTCGATCGACGCCTGATGGACGAGGGGCTCGCTCCCTCGTGGGAGGATCGCGTGCGTCCCGAGGATATTCGCCCGGGCTCGATGGCGGACTCCTCCGATCGCGGCGACGGGGCCAACGACGCGCGGCTCCTGGACAATGTTCCGCCGCACAGTCAGGCGCGCACCTAGCCTCCATCCGGTGAAAATGGGGGTGGGGCCGATGCAACGCATCGGCCCCACCCCCATGCCCTCCCGCAGGAGAGGAAAGAAGTATCAGTGGCGCGGGCCGCCCTGGGCCAGGGCGTCGCGGATCTCGGTCAGGAGCTTGACCTCGTCGCTCTCCTCCTTGGCGGCGTCGGCTGCATCGTCGGCGGCCTGCTTCTTCATGCGCTCGTTAAGGGCGTTCATCGGGACGATGATGCACAGGTAGAGCGCCAGGGCCATGAGGAGGAAGTTGATGACCGCGGTGATCAGGACGCCGAACTTCACGTCGGTGCCGTTGAGCGTGAGGATGAAGGCGTCCGAGAAGTCGGGCTTGCCGATGACGGCCGCGATGAGGGGTTGATGATGCCGTCAACGAGGGCGTCGACGATGTTCTTGAAGGCGGCACCGATGATGACACCGACGGCCAGCTCGACGACGTTACCGCGAGAGATGAAGTCCTTGAATCCCTGGATCATGGGTTCTCCTGTGTGAGTGGTCGGCGCGAGCCGACAAGTCTGAGCGCCGAGTGGACTCGGCGTGGCGGCCTGGAGCCGCCGAGGAACGCGCGCCTGATGGGCGCTCGGGTACCGTGAGAAACAGTAGGGGGACTTGCGGCGCGAATACAGAGGGACGAGGGTAATGTTCGTCGCAGTTCCTTATAATGTGGTCAGAAATCCGCGCTGTTGGGCGGAAAACCTCACGATGAGATGTCGGCGACAAAAGTGGGCATGGCGTGCTAGGCGGCCGCGTCGCCGCTTGCGCCGTCCCTTCTCTCGCCCCCTACGAGCGTGTGATGTCGATGACGCGTGTCGGCGTGATGATTGCGTCGACGCGCACGTCGTGTTCCTCCCGGGGAATCGACCCGGGGGCGAGGACCTCCTCGTCGAAGACCACGGCGGCCACCGGGGCTAACGGCGCCCGGTGGGGGAGCGTGCGGTCATACCAGCCCCCGCCCTGGCCCAGCCGCGTCCCGTCGAGGGACACCGCGAGTGCGGGAACGACGATGAGATCCGCCTCCCCGATGGCCCGAACGGGCAGGGGCGTCGTGGTGGGTTGGGCGGGCTTGCCCGGTGGGTGCGCGAGCGGGCCGCCCTCCCAGATGCCCCAGCTGGGTTCGGCAAGCTCGCCTCCGGCCTCGCTGACGAGAACGGGCAGGAGCGCCCGTGGAAAAAGGGGGAGCGTGAGCGACAGGTCTGGCTCCAACGGGGTGGAGACGAACAGGGCCGGTAGGGTGGTCCCGCCCAGCGATGAGGCGAAGGCGAGCACCCGGCCCGCGATTCCCCGAGCCTCGGCGAGGTCTCGAACCGGAATCGGCGCGGAGCCAGAGGCCTCAAAAGGGCGTGAATCGGCGTCGCGGCGCCTTCCTCGCCGCCTGCGTCGAGCCTCGGCCCGAAGGGCTGTTTTTGTGGTCATCGTCTCCCTTTCGGGTCGTTTATTCGCTACGCTGTGCAGTATGTCAAAGAAAAAGCAGCCAGTAGTGCACGCCGTTGTTCCCTCTGCCGGTCGCGGAACCCGCTTCCTGCCGATCACCAAGTCGGTGCCCAAGGAAATGCTACCCGTCGTTGATCGTCCCTCGATCGAGTACATCGTGCGCGAAGCAACGGACGCCGGAATCGAGGACATCCTCTTCGTCACCCGCGCGGGCAAGCAGTCCATCGAGGACTACTTCGATGCCGAACCGGGCCTCGAGGCGGACCTCGAGAAGGCGGGCAAAGAGAAGGCTCTCGAGTACGTCAACGAGTACAAGAAGTACGCCCGTGTCCACTCCGTCCGCCAGGGCCATCCCCTGGGCCTGGGGCACGCAATCCTGCAGGCTAAGTCCCACGTCGGTGACGCCCCGTGCGCCGTCCTGCTTCCCGACGACCTCATGGAGCCGGGGTCGCAGCTGCTGCGCAAGATGATCCAGGTGCGCGGCGCGCTGGGCGGAACCGTGGTGGCCCTCCTCAAGGTTACCCCCGAGCAGGCGACGGCCTATGCCTCCACCGCGGTCGAGCCGCTGCCCGTCCCCGAGGGAGTCGACCTCGAGGAGGGGCAGCTCATGCGCATCACGGACGTCACCGAGAAGCCCCCGCTCAACGAGGTCAAGTCCGAGTACGCGGTCGTGGGCCGCTACCTCCTCGATCCGGCGGTGTTTACCGCCCTCGAAAACATCGAACCGGGCGCCGGAGGTGAGTATCAGCTCACAGACGGGTACGCGCGCATGATTGACCTCCCCGAAGAAGCGGGCGGGGGGTTGTACGGTGTAGTCATTGACGAGCGTCGCTTCGATACCGGGGACAAACTCGGCTACCTCGAGGCCAACGTTACGCTCGCCCTTGAGGATCCGGCGCTTGGAGCGGAACTCAGGGAGTTCCTGCGCTCCAAGCTAGAGGACTGAACACATGCGTAGCGTTGCCGACTTCTACCAGGATTGCATGGCGTGCGCCGATGCCCTCCCGCCCCTTGACGTCAAGCTCGCGGATGCGGTGAGCTGCGTGCTCGCAGAGGACGTGCAGGCCCCCTTCAACCTCCCCGTCGTCGACCTGGCGGCATGCGACGGGTACGCCGTGCGCATCCGGGACTGCGAGGGGGCCAGCCTGGAGAAGCCGGTGACGCTTCCCGTGACGGAGGAGATTCGCGCGGGAGCCGTCGATCCCGCCGCCTTGGTCCCCGGAACGGCAATCCGCATCGCGTCGGGCGCGCCCCTTCCCACCGGCGCCGAGGCCGTGGTCTCCCTGGAGTTCACGGACCACGGCGTCGCTCAGGTCGCGCTGCGCACAAGCCCCGCGGGCGGGGAGAACATTCGCCGTCGCGCGGAGGACGTCGCCCAGGGGGACACCGTGCTGCGCTCCGGGACCCGCATTGGTGCCCGCCAGATGGCCCTCCTGGCCGGCGTGGGCCGTGATCGCGTCCTGGTGCACCCGCGCCCGCGGGTCGTCATCATCTCCATCGGGGATGAGATCGTCGAACCGGGTGGCGAGGCGCGCCCCGGTACCGTCTTCGACGCAAACGGACACGCCCTCGCGACGGCGGTTGCCGACGCCGGGGCGCAGACCTTCCGGGTCGCGGCGGTCCCCGACGAGCGTGCGCGCCTGCGCGAAACCATCGAGGACCAGCTGGTGCGAGCCGACCTCGTCCTGACGACGGGGGGAATCTCCTACGGCAGCGGAGACACCGTCCGCGAGGTGCTGGGTGCCCTGGGCACCGTCCGCTTCGACAACGTCGCCGCGTGGCCCGGACACATCATGGGCGTGGGAACCGTCGGCGGGCAGGACGGGCGCGCGGGCACTCCCATCGTGTGCCTCCCGGGCGACCCCGTGTCCGCCCAGGTCTGTTTCGAGGTCTTCGTGCGCCCCGCCCTGCGCCACATGCAGGGATGGACCGGCGTCAACCGTCCCGTGGTGCGCGCGGCCGTTGATCGCTCGTGGTACTCCCCGCGAGGTCGTCGCGAGTTCGTGCGCGTGCGCCTCACCGGGACTCCTCGTTCGGGGTACAGCGCGGCAGTCATGGGAACACCCGCGTCCCTTCTGCTGTCGGCGCTCGCGGACTCCAACGCGCTGGCCGTCGTTCCCGAGGACGTGACCACCGTTCGGGCCGGAGATCTCCTCCAGTGCCTGGTCCTCGAATGAGGCGCCTGTTCTCTCGGCGTAGCCGCGTGTGGGGTCGTGACATCGACATGCTCACCCTGAGGGTGAGCGACCCCGTGGGTCGAGGGTTTCTGCGCTCGGGCTCGGCGGCCAATCCCGTGCCGCGCGAGCTTGTGATCCGCCCCGTCCAGGGGGAGGAACATCGCGCGCTCGATGCGGTGCGTCGCGCCGACGGCCACTGGCTGCGCCGCTGGGAGGCGACCCTGCCTCCCGATAGCCTCGAGCACGTGCCGACCTTCGCCCAGTACGTGCGCCGCGCCGATATCGACCACCGGGAGGGCACCGGGCTGATTTTCGGCGTTCAGGTTGACGGTGCGTACGTCGGGCAGTTCTCGATCTCGAACGTTCACTGGGGGGCAATGTCCACGGGCATGCTCGGCTACTGGGTCCTCAGCGAGTGGGCGGGGCGAGGCCTCGGCTCGCTGGCCGCCGCCCTCATCCTTGACCTCGTCGTGGGCGAACTCGGCCTGCATCGCGTCGAGGTGTGCGTGCGCCCCGAGAACGAGCGCTCGCTGGGCGTGTGTCGTGGCCTCGGCCTCGTCGAGGAGGGGTTGCGCCCGCGCTTCATGCACATCGGTGGAGCGTGGGCCGATCACCTTGCCTTCTTCATCGATGCCGAGTCTTTGCCCGAGGGGGGCCTGGTGCGGCGACGGTGGGGTAGCTCGGCCATCGACTAGGTCGCGGCGTGCGTGGCGATGCTCGCGAGGCGCGTGTTGCGAATGTGACAACTGTTAACGATGGTGAGCCGACCAAGAGGCCCAAGAACTCGACACGCGTGCAGCGCGCGGGGGTGAAGGCGGGAAAGACCCGTACGTTGAAGGGGTGGAGATTGGTGGACTCGTTATCGCAGCGGTATTCGTCGCGCTCCTGGCGACTGTGCCGTCGCTGGTCGCGCGTCGCTCGGCCATCGCCCAGTCCCGAGAGATCGACCGTTTTTCGCCGAGGCTGCGCATCATTGACACGAATGAGCCAGAATTAGACACGTGCGACCAGGCCAGCGGAACGCTCCTGGCCAGGCGCGCAGTGACGAGCGGAGAGAGCATGCATCAGACGACCAGGGGGCGTATTCGGCCCGTCATCGACCGTCGCAATAACCAGGCGGTCCGCGATATCGCCAAGCTCCGTGCCCGCCGCGCGGCGCGCCTGGCGGCCGAAAGCGCGGCTGGCCGACGCCGCATGGTTGTCGCCGGTGTCTGTGCCCTCGCGACCCTCGTCCTCGGCATCGTCATCGCGGTGGCGTCGCTGCCCGTCGCCTGGATCCTCGTTCCCGTGGTCGCTCTCGTGGCCTCCCTGGGGGCCTCGCGCGTAGCCGCCGTCCGCTCCCAGCGCGCGTCCGAACGCGAGCTTGAACTCCTCACGAAGCTGCGTGGCGACGTGCGCGGCCGCACCACCCCTCGCGCGTCGGCCGACTCCGAGGGCTCCCGCGTTGGCGTCGGCGGCCGGGACGGCGCATCCGCTTCGGAGGGTGAGCGCAACGGCGACGCCGCCGAGCCTTCGACGGGATCGACCTCCCTGGTCTTTAGCGTTGATGTTCCCGAGGTGGTGGAGGTCGCCGACACCCCGGCCCGCGCCTGGACGGTTGCCCCTGTTCCCGCTCCCACCTACGCGTCGCGTGAGCGCATCCGTGGGCGCATCGTCCACGCCGACACCGACCTGCGAGGCATTCCTCGCATCGCCGCAGCGGTTCCGGCCCGCCCGATCGCTGCCACCGCCCAGGCCGGAGCTCGTTCCACCGCCGAGGTCGTCGCCGACCAGGTGGTCGCCCTCGACCTGGATGCCGTCCTGGACGCGAGGCGCGCCCAATAGGAAGCGAACGTTGTTGTGATGCCGCGCCGCGGACCTGAGGGCCCGCGGCGCGGTCGCATGCGCGGTGGTGGGGTCGCATGCGCGGGGGGAGGCGTGCCGTCGCGTTCCCCGGTGGTCTGTGGGGTGGTGGTGGCGTGCTGGTGCGTTCCCCGGTGGCCTGCGGCGGTGGCGCATATGCGACGGTGTTGGCGTGCCGTCGCGTTCCCCGGTGGCCTGCGTGGCGGCGGTGGCGTGCTGGTGCGTTTCCCGGCGCTCTGCGCGGCGACTGTGTGCGCGGCTCCTCAGGTATGGCACGCCGTTTCTTGGTTCACCTCACGCCAGCGCGGGCCGTTGCCGGAGCTCCTGTCGGCCCGTGGAATTGCGTCTCGCCTGCGGCTTCGTCGACTCGCGCACGCGGCGGTGGTCGGCTTGCGTGGGCGCAGGCCAGGGTGCTAGACTACTTGAGTCCTTGGGGCTATGGCGCAGTTGGTAGCGCGTCTCGTTCGCAATGAGAAGGTCGGGGGTTCGAATCCCCCTAGCTCCACCGCAGGCCGACATCCGATCCGGATGTCGGTTTTTGTATGCCTGGGCGCGTTGGCGCGGTGCCGTGTTGCTTGTGGCGCCGCTGCTGTTCCGGGCGCCTGCTGGGCCGGGCTGCTTGGTGTGCCCGTGGGCGGCGGCCCGCCCGCGAGCCGTCCGCGCCGCGAGCTTCGCCCGGAGCGTCGCCTCGAAGCCCGGCCAGGCCCGCCGCCGCCCACGGGCACCGCGGCCGGGCTCCTGGTCCCTCCGGCGCCCTCCGCACCGGCGGCACCGTGGTGGCCGATGTGGTTTGGTGTGTCGTCTCGAAGCCCAGTCAGGCTCAGCTTGCCGCCCACCGGCATCGTGGTCGGGCCTCGCAGGTTTGGCAACTTCCTCAAGCCGGGTGGGCATAGTGCTTGCGCGTAGTGTTGGCCCTCCCGCCACCGCCGACCGGCGCCGTGGTCGGGCCTCGCAGGTTTGGCAACTTCCTCAAGCCGGGTGGGCATAGTGCTTGCGCGTAGTGTTGGCCCTCCCGCCACCGCCGACCGGCGCCGTGGTCGGGCCTCGCAGGTTTTGCAACGGCTTCCAAATAGGCAGTTCTGGCTCATACACGGATAGGTTGTCACTACGTGGATAGGTTATGAGCACGCGGATAGCCTTATAACCTATCCGCAAGCCAATAACCTATCCGTCTGACCATAACCTATCCGCGAATGCGCTGATGTGCTCCCGTTGGCGCCCACGTGCCCTGCCGCCATACCCCGCGGGCAATGTGGCACCCGTCCATGATGCGACAGTGGGGATTTTTCTACATCTTGCTTGCATGCCCCCGCGAGTACCGGCGTGTCGACACAAAGATGTAGAAATTCCCCCCCCGTTACGTGGCGGCAGAGAACAGATGCGACGCCCAACCTGCAAGACCCATCGGGCGGCAAGAGCCGCGAATCGGCTGTAGTGGCCTACCCATTCTGCGCTGCGGGCTGCCCTAGCACAATCGGCACCCACCGCGCGTTAACCCCTCAACAGGTGCGTGGGCGGGCCTGTCCGCGTACGCACAGTGCTAACGGGCCGACGTGCAGACAAGCGGCTATGCCTGAATTCTCGCCAGGAAGCGTCGCCGCTCCCAGATGGCGCAGCCGCCCGTTGAGGCTGCGGCCAGGGCTCGCAGGACTCGTGGTGGCTTTCAGCTGAGTGCGGCATCGTGCGACGCGCCCCGAGAAGGATCGCTCCGGCCCCGAATGCCGTCCTAGAACTCATGGGAATGAGAGCACCCCGACGGCGAGTTCGATCTCAACGCTCTATGCTCCGAAGCGATCGCGGTATGTGTTCCACAGGTCGCGCAGCTTCTTGCCGTCGGACTCTCGCACGAACACGTCGAGGGCGGCGGCGCTGCCGTTGCCGGTGAG
Organism: Schaalia odontolytica; assembly: GCF_024584435.1. Classification (GTDB taxonomy): domain Bacteria; phylum Actinomycetota; class Actinomycetes; order Actinomycetales; family Actinomycetaceae; genus Pauljensenia. The sequence goes on along the minus strand of NZ_CP102197.1, from coordinate 1,483,088 downwards.
GGCACTGACGGCGGCAGAGGGAGAGGACACCTCCTGGCCGTCGGGAAGTACGATGGTACTCTCCGGCGAGATCGTCACGACGTACACGTTGCCGAGGTTGCGTCTCCGCCACGTGAAGGTATCCCCAGGGGAGATGATGCCGGTCGAGACGACGTCCGCGAGCCGCACCTGGCGTCCGCGTGCCGCGGAGCGATTATCCACGACGGCGTCGAGTTCAGCCCGGGTGAGGCGCGACAGGTCGATCCCTTCAGTGTCGCGTCGAATGTTCCAATAGTCGAGGATCAGTCGCGTGAGGTGCGCCTGGCGCTGCTCAAGGTCGGCGGCATGAATCTCGCCGCCGCGTGAGGGGAGCGAAGCAACCGCGAGGCCGTCGAGCAATGCGATATCGCGACATGCCCGCGATGCGGTGTCCCAGTCGGGAGCCTGGTTGATGGTCCGCGATCTGTTGACGCAGAGGACGAGTCCTCCCAGGCGCTTGCCCCACGTGTCCAGGTCGATGGCTCCGTCGACGCCGCGAATGTGTGAGTTGGGGAGGCCGGATAGGATGCCCAGGCTGCGTGGCAGCCGACGCGGGTACATCCCGCGCTCAGTGACCATCGCGTGGTAGAGCAGCACCTTTCGGATGGAAGACCGCGGCAGGGGCCTGGCGAAAGTTGCTGCCGCTCGGCGGCAAATATCGTCGGAGACCGCAGCCGCGACGTCGATGGGCTTGTTGTCCTCCGATGCGCTCAGGAACTTGGCGATGATAGTGGACCGCTGCCCCGGGGTGAGGCGCGCGGCGACGGCGGTGCCATAGAGACGTTCGAGGGCGCTCAGCCTTCGGGCCTTCTCCTCGTCGCCGAAATTCGCCGTCAGGATACTCATTGCGGCTGGCTTCCAGTCGGAGGAATCGTAGAGGCGCAGCAGCTCGAGGGCCGTGGCAGCGCAGTGCCCGTCAAGCGGTTCCAGGGTAGTCAGCGTGTAGGCGCGGGCGGCGGGGGCCAGAACCTCGTCAATGAACTCCTCGCCGCTCTTGGATGCGAAGAAGGGATCGAGAACCCCCTCGCCGAAGGCGTCAATGAGGGCGCGCTTTGCGGGCGAGCGGAGTGTGAGGGTCAGGAGGTGGCCGAAGAAAGCGTCGGGGTTCTCGGTGCCAAGCGAGGTGATGCACGCCTCCCACAGGCGCGCGTAGCGCGCACGGGAACTCGCATCGACATGCGACAGGACGCGAGCCTTGAAAATGTCGGCGGCCGAAAGGGGGACGCCGCGCGTGTTGAGGACCGAGAAGATGCGGTGGGCAGACTGGTAGGAGTCGGTGAGGACCTCGATGAGAGAGACGTTAAGGATGAGGTATTGAACGAAGTTCTGGACGTCGCCGGGGGACAGAGTATCCGGGTCAATCAGTGCCTCGAACATTGCCCGCGCGTTGTCGTGGATCCGGCGAATGGAGGAAGGCGTCGAGAAGTTGCCGTCGACGTGCGCGGTGGAGTCGACGACCATGTCGAACAGGGAGTCGATGTTGTCGCCGACGATGAACGTGTCGAAGGCATCGCGGTCGCATTTGCGCACGGACAGGCGGGCTCGTTCATCCAGTCCCTTAATGCGCGATTGGGGAATGCGTAGGAGCTCGCCGAGCTCGTCTCGTAGGCGGCCATCCGTCGTGAGGTGGCGCAGTAAGGCGATCAGGATGCACAGGGTCGTGAGGCGCTGCTGTGGCCGTCGATGATGTCAATGTCGTCGCTGTCTGGGCGCTGCACGAGCACGATGGACCCCAGGAAGTAGTCGCCGTCGTCCGTGCGCCACGCGTCAAGCAGATCGCTCACCAGGGTGATCGCCTGCTGTTCCTCCCACACGTAGGGGCGCTAGAAGTCGGGGATCTGGTACTGTCGATCGCCGGTTAACAGCTGGCCGATGGACTTCTGCGTCGTCGAAAGGGTCATGGAGCGCCTACATCCTGAATTAGCGACAGAAAGTACTTCACGAGGAAGTATAACGATCTTCTCGCGGCACGTGTCTAAGGGGGGAGCCCGGGCAGGTCGGCGGCTCTGATCGGTCGGGCGCGTGGACAGTTGCAGATAACATGGGAGAAAGAATCTAGGAGTGGCTGTGGGCGACCGGGCGGCCTTAAGAATGCGGGGTGCAACGATGGACACCATCAGGAAGAGGGGCAGCCGCCGCGGGCGGATCACCTACGAGGTCGCGGGCCTCGCGTGGCTTGCCGAGGCCTCGGACCCGGGGGTCGCCGTCGTGCCCGTCCTCGATCACGGCGCGACGTGGCTCGAGGAACCGCGTCTGGTCTCCGTCCCGCCAACTGCCGAGGCCGCCGAGCGGTTCGGCCGTGCCCTCGCCCACACGCACGCCGCGGGCGCCAGTCACCTGGGCGTGCCACCGCCCGGGTTCGAGGGTGACGGTTGGATGGGGGAGGCGCACCTGTCCCTGCCTCGTGCTCCCAAGAAAGCCGGCAATGGCGTCGCACCTCAAATGGGGAGCAGCGTGCCCAGTGAAGCAGCTGATCCCGGATGGGCCGCGCGCGGCGAGGCAGCGCAGTACCCGGCCCCGGTCTCGTCCCAATCCTGGGGCGCCTTCTACGCGCGCGAACGTATCGCCCCCTACCTGGACGCCCCGGCCTTCAGCGCGTCCGACAGGGCTCTCATTGAGCGCCTGTGCGAGCGCCTCGAATCGGGGGCACTCGACCACGGCCAGCCGCGCCTCGTCGCCGACGCGATCGCCCGTACCGGAGGCGTCGGCGCGGCCCGCACCCACGGCGACCTGTGGTCCGGCAACGTCATGTGGACCCCCGAGGGCGCCGTCCTCATCGACCCCGCCGCGCAGGGCGGCCACGCCGAGGAGGACCTGGCGGCCCTCGCGGTCTTCGGCTGTCCGCACTATGAACGCATACTCGCCGCCTATAACGAGGCCTCGCCCTTGGCGGACGGGTGGCGCGAGCGTGTGGCCCTGCATCAGATGCACATCATCATGGTTCACTGCGCCCTCTTCGGTCGCTCCTACGTGCCCGAGGCCGTCTCGATCGCACGCCGATACGTGTACCATTAAGAGAAAGGCGACTCCAAGCGACTGATAGGATGGAAAAAACTAGAATGACGACGTGTCAAACGAAAGATTAGAGGATGGCTGAACCGAATAGCTCCCTTCGCTGCGTAGCGAATTAGATATGCTCTTCATCGGATCGTGCTGCCATTTCTGCCAGGGGTGCACATGGAATTGCGGATGTCGATTTGCCAAAACTTCAGCGACTTGCGGCACTAATTCTTTCCAAAAGAGGCCTGGAGCTCCCTGACAAGCTGAAAGCCGCACTTCTTGTGTACGGAAACGTCGTGGTACCCCCGGTTGTTCTTGATATGTTCGAAACAATGGTGGCAGTAGATCCGACGGCCAGTCTAGCCTACTTATACTCCCGAGTTGTTGCGGCGGAAAATCGAAGATTCCTCGGAACATTCTTCACGCCGCGTGAATATGCGGAATCGATGGTGGAGCATTACGCGAACCAATATGATGACCCCAAGGTAGTCGTTGATGTCGGAGCAGGTGTTGGTATTTTCTCGGAACTGGCTGCTCGCTACTGGAAAACGGCCGAAGTATTCTCGGTCGATGTGAATCCGTTTACCCTCGGCCTACAAGCAGTGGCGATGTCGCAGCGGTGCCGGTTAAAAACACGTCTCGTTCTAGGTGACTATAGAGATTGGCTCAAACAGAATTGCAAAGCCGGACCGACGTTGTATCTCGGCAATCCGCCATACACGCGTTGGCAGCTGATACCAAAGCAGAATAGGCAACAGCTTGTTGCGGATGCTTTAGGCCTAGTCGGTCCTCTTGCGAACCTTTCAACATTGTTCTTTGGGATGTCTCTGGTGAAGCTTACTCAAGATGATGGGCTTGTTATGATACTCCCCTCCAATTGGATGCATGCGCGTTACGCGCGAGAACTTCGCGCGTGGCTGAGAAAGCAGGTCAATCGTAAAATCGTGTTAAGACGAGCCGACTCGTGGCGCTTTGATGATGCCATGGTAGACGCCGTATCAGTCGAAGTTGGTCCACAGTGTCGGGGGCTGCAGCAGATGGCAATATCGAGCTGGAAAGTGGATCGCTGTTTTGCGGTGCAACGACAGGATGAGAAAAGGCGATTCGGTTCGCAGAATCTGGAGATTCGCCAGATACCTCGTCTCGATCGGAAGTGCTACTCGAGCAGTATGCCCGCATTGTTCGGGGAACTGCGACCGGAGCCAATCGCTTCTTTATACGTGCCCCGGAGCAATGGAGAGACTTTGAGATTGATGAGGCCTATAGGACTCCTTTAGCGAGGCGTCTACGTGCGATCGAAGGGCGGGAAGAGTCTGTGCCGGATATTGCTGAGTTACTCTGTCTTGAAATGTATAAGCAAGGAGAGAACAAAAATGTTGATCTACTAATTGCGATGGGTGAAAGAGATGGTGTTGATCGTGGTTATTTGTGCTCAAGTCGGCCGAAGTGGTATGATCTCAGTAAGGAGTTTCGTCGGCCCGACGTCATTATTTCAACGTTTGCGAAAGAGCGCTTTCATGTCATGGTGAACGTTGATAAGTTAGCCATTTCAAACAACCTATTTGGCCTCTACTGGAAGGAGGGGATTTGCGAGTCGCTCAAAGAGTCGATTCTGTGCTGGTTGAGATCATGCGACGGGCAAGATGCTCTCCGGCGTTGCTCATCTGAAGAGGGGTATGGTCTCCTCCGGTTAAGTCCGCGACGAGTTGGTCTAATCAAGATTAACCGGGCAGTATGTTGTGGTACTGTTGGATCTAGCTCGAAAGAGTGCTCTTGATGCTCCAAAGGAGGCAAATCGATGACTGATGGAATGAGTTTCACCGTTGAGACGCATCTTTTGCGCGAATTGGGCGACCTTCTTGTGGGTCGTGATAGTACAGCGATCATTGAGCTTGTAAAAAATAGTTATGATGCTGATGCTACATTTGTAAGGCTTGATGCAAGTGATCTCGGTGATCCGTCTGCTGCTATGCTCACCGTTGAGGATGATGGTAATGGTATGACACTTAACCGTTTCAAAACTGCGTTCCTTCGTATTGCTGGCCGGGATAAGGAGCAAGGTTTTCGCGGGTCACCGCGTTATAGTCGTGCGTACACGGGACAAAAGGGCATCGGGCGTCTTGCAAGTCAAAAGCTTGCAATGTTCTTCACGTTCGCAGTATTCCAAATAGTGTAGTAGCTGCTCAAGAAGACTTGGGTGTATATGCGCGCATCGATTGGAAAGTTATTGATCAGCAAGACACCTCGAATGAGTTAGAGCAGGGGCTCACTGTTGAGCCTCTGCCGGCTGCAATTAGTGCTTCTGCGGGCGCGGTATTGTCAATGTCGTCGCTAAAGCGGCAATGGACATGCCTCGAAATCTCGAGGTTCGTTCATGAGGTTCGGTCAGCGCAACCACCTCCCTTTATTATGAGCGGCGATGCTAGGTCGCTTGGCCTTGTGGATGAACCGTTGTTTGGCGTGCCTTTTGCACGCCTGTCCTCCGTGAATGATCCGGGTTTTAGCATCGCTTTCATGGGTGAGTTTGAACAGGGCGATGACTACTGGGAGCAGGCTCGGTTAAACTTCAGGTGGTGCGTTGAAGTGGATGTCGAGGGCGGGCGGGCAAGAGTTCAAATTACTCCAACTGTTTCAGAAGTTAGTGATAATAGGTTTGCCCGCACATATCGTTTTGAGAAACGAACGTCGGATCAGCTCCGCTTTCAGGCGCGCTTCTTTGTGTATCCCGGCGCAAGTGCTAATCGTGGGCCACTACAAGGTTTTGTGCGAGGTGAACGCGGCATTCGAGTGTATCTCGAGGGTTTTCGTGTTCTTCCGTACGGCGATGGTTCTGATGACTGGCTAAGCATTGATCGTGACTATCGGAGTGGTTCGCGCTACTATAGTATCGATGTAGATGATGAGCTGAGTGACTATGTGGATCTCGATAAGAGAGAAGGCTTGCATGCTCTAGGACAGAATTCCTACTTTGGCGCCGTATTTTTAACCGAAGCGGGTGCGCCTAGCCTTGAGAGTCTAATCAATAGAGAGGGATTTGTGCCAGGTGATACCTTCAAAGAAATACGCAATATTGTTCAGACTGCAGTCCGCCTTAGTGTGCGTGTGCATCATCGTCAGCATCCACATCTACAAAGGCATCATCAGCGTGGCCTCCAATGCTGAGAACGGCTCCTTCCTGGAAGTGAGTCCGATCGGCTCGGACGACCCCCTGGCGTGGCTGGTGGGCAACTACCTTCCAATCCTCATCACGCCGGTGATCCTCATGATGGTGGTCCTCGGGTCGGGCAAGATCGCGAAAGCGATAGCCGGGAACAGCTGATGCACCGCCGGCGCGCCCAGGCGATGCTACCGTTGCCGTAGGCGGCACCGTGTCCGAAGGGGGCCATCATGAGTGACGACGCGTCCACGCTGGCGCAATGGATCGACGGCTCGCACGACATCGTGTTCTTCGGGGGCGCGGGGGTGTCGACGGAGTCCGGGATCCCCGACTTCCGGGGCGCGAAGGGCTTCTACCACCAGGAGCGCGAGATCCCCCTCGAACGGGTGCTGTCCATAGACTTCTTCTCCGCCTGCCCCGGGGCCTACTACGCCTGGTTCGCCGAGCAGACCGCCCGCGAGGGGGTCGCCCCGAACGCCGCCCACCGTTTCCTCGCCGGCCTCGAGCGCGCCGGGAAACTGAAGGCGGTGGTCACCCAGAACATCGACGGCCTCCACCAGGCCGCGGGCTCCAAGCGCGTGCTCGAGCTCCACGGGAACTGGACGAGGCTGGAGTGCACGGGGTGCGGCGCGCGCTCCACCATCGACGACTTCGACGAGGCTCGGGCCGGGCGCGTGCCCCACTGCCCGTCGTGCTCCGCCGTGGTGCGCCCGGACATCGTGTTCTACGGCGAGGCTCTGGACCCGGCGACGCTGGAGGGGGCCGTCCTGGCCATAGCGGGGGCGGACATGCTGATCGTGGGCGGCACGTCGTTGGCGGTCTACCCGGCGGCCGGGCTCATCGACTACTACCAGGGCGGGCGCCTCGTCCTCATGAACGCGACGCCCACCCCCTACGACGGGCGCGCCGACCTGATCATCCGCGAGCCCATCGGCCGCGTCTTCGCGCAGATCCAGGGGCACGTGTGAGCAGGCGCCACAGTGCGGCCAGAGTAAGTGGCGGCGTGAGGCAGTTTCGCACCCGGTGCCCACAGCGCTGACTCACGCAACAGCACCCGCTCGCCCCACTGCGCCGCCAGCGCCCATCGATAGGCCCTGGGCGGCGGGACATCACATGGATCAGCCCGCCGCCCTTGGGATTCTGGGACGCCCCGAGCCGCGGCCTACTGCTACCCCTCCTTCCCGTCGTCCATCTTGCCGTCGTCCATCTTGCCGTCGTCCATCCCCCCCTTCATGCCATCGCCCGACATCGAGTTCTCCATCTTCGTGTCCTGCGTCATCGACGGCGACGACGGGTTCTCCATCTTGTCGTTGGCGGAGTTCCCACAGGCCGCCAAACCAGCGGCGAAGACGACGGACAGGGCGGCTGCCAGAGCCGCGCGGCGAATACTCATTGCGTGATTCCTTCTGTTGACGGGCGCTCCGTTAGCGCCTTCACCCTCCTATTCGGCGCGAACAGCGCCACGGATCACCCAGCCATCAGTGACATACAACACACGACATCCGCTGATCCACGACTGCGACTGCGACGAATCAGGAGTAGCACCACACGAAAGGAGCATCATGACAACCCTGGTCCTCATCGGATTCCTCGGTGGCCTCATCACGGGCATCTCCCCGTGCATCCTCCCCGTCCTCCCCGTCATCTTCATGGCGGGTGGCGCCGCTTCGGCGCGCCCCTCCCCTTCCTTCGCTGTTGCTCCGGGCACCGGCATCTCCCTCGGGGGGACTTCCGGCGCACAGGAAGACCACCGCGCGACACGGCCAGTGCCCCGCGCCCCCTCGAAATGGCGGCCCTACCAGGTCGTCGCGGGACTGGTCCTCAGCTTCACAGCATTCACGCTGCTCGGCTCGACACTGCTCACGGCGCTCCACCTGCCCCAGGACTTCATCCGGTGGGCTGGGGTGGTCCTGCTGGTCCTCATCGGTGTGGGCATGATCGTCCCACGGTTCATGCACGTCCTGGAGAAGCCCTTCGCCGTGTTCTCCAAGGCCGGTAGGCGCACGGGGACCAACGGCTTCGGCCTGGGCATCGTCCTCGGCGCCGCCTACGTGCCCTGCGCGGGACCCGTACTGGCGGCGGTGAGCGTCGCCGGCTCCACCGGCCGCATCGGGGCCGACACCGTGGCCCTGGCGCTCTCCTTCGCCGCGGGCACAGCGATCCCCCTCCTGGCCTTCGCCCTAGCGGGGCGCCGCCTCACCGAGCGCGTCTCCGCGTTCAGCCGCCACCAGCGGCGCGTGCGCATCGCCGCGGGCGCCACCGTCCTGGCGTTGGCCGCCGGGATCGTCACCGACTTGCCCGCCGTTCTCCAAAGGGCGCTGCCCGACTACACGTCAACGCTGCAGCGCAGCGCCGATCCGGGTCTGAGCAGGGGCGGAGGCCAGCGCTCAGCCTGCGTCGACGGCGCGACGACCCTGGCGGACTGCGGCGCGCTCCCCTCCTTGAAACCCACCGCGTGGCTCAACACGGACGGCGGGGCGGCCCCCCAGGGCAGTGGAGCGACCCTGGTCGACTTCTGGGCGTACTCGTGCATCAACTGCCAGCGCTCCATTCCCGGGATCGAAAGGCTTTACGAGGCGTACCACCCCTACGGGCTCCAAGTCATCGGCGTCCACTCCCCCGAGTACGCCTTCGAGAAGGAGACCGCGAACGTCCAATCCGGGGGCGACAAGCTGGGCATCACCTACCCGATCGCCGTCGACTCCGACCTGGAGACCTGGACGGATTTCGACAACCACTACTGGCCCGCCCAGTACCTGGCGGACGCGCACGGGCAACTGCGCTACACGCACTTCGGAGAGGGCGGCGAGGCGACCCTGGAGTCACTGATCCGCCGGCTCCTGGCCGACCAGGGCAACGCGCTGCCCGACCCGCTCTTCACCGACGACGGCGTCGAAGGAGTGGCCTTTCACCGCACGCCCGAGACCTACTTGGGCCACGAACGTGCAGCAAGCTTCGCGGGGACGGAGGCCTACTCCGCCGGGACGCGCGACTACGCGGCCCCGGCCTCGTTAGGCGCGGACCGCTTCGCCCTGCAGGGACGGTGGACCATCGGCGCCCAGTCGATCAGCCCCGCCGACGACGAGGCGGAACTGCGCCTCATGTGGCGCGGACGCCGCGTGGACGTGGTGGTCTCGGGCGAGGGCGACCTCACCTGGGAGATGGACGGCCAGTCCCACACCCAGCATGTGAGCGGCACCCCGAACTCGATGACGCTGGTGAGCGGGGACACCGATTCCTCAGGGCTGCTCACCGTCACGGCCAGCAAGGGTTTGGCGCTCTACTCCTTCACCTTCGGGTGACGGCTTGGCCGCGGAGGAACAGGTGGCCTTCGCGGCGCCGCCCCGGCGGAGACCCCGCCCGGCGCCGGGCGTCCCCCGGCACCGGGCGCCACGGCGTTCTACCATGAGCACCGTGACTGACACCGCCGCACGCGACCTGGGCCGCGAAGACCTGCAGTTGGTCGCCGAAGGGGACAAACGGGCGTTCGCGAGGCTCTACGACGCCTGGGCGCCCACGCTCTTCGCGCTCATCCGCTGCGTCCTCAAGGACCGCGCCCAAGCAGAAGAGGTCCTGCAGGACACGTTCCTCCACGTGTGGAGGCGCGCCCCCTCCTACGACCCCGGCCGCGGCAGCGTCCGCGCCTGGCTCACCACCATCGCCCGCAGGCGGGCCATCGACCGGGTGCGCTCGGCCCAGGCGGCGCGCGACCGCGAACTCGCCTCGCCCCCGGACGTGGACTGGGACCAGACGGCGGAGGAGGCGGAGTCCCGCATCGCGGGCGGAGACGTCCGCCGCGCGCTCGGCTCCCTGGGGGAGCCGCACAAGACCGTCATCCTCCTGTCGTACTTCGGGGGACTGAGCCATTCGAGGATCGCCGACGCGACGGGACTGCCGCTCGGCACCGTGAAAAGCACGATCCGCCAGGCCCTCGCCCGCCTGCGCACCATCTTGGAGGAACGATGAGCGACCACATCTTCGACGACGACGAGACCGCTGCCCGCCTCGGCGCCTCCCTCGCCCCCGTCGAGCCGTCGGCGCGCGTGCGCGACGCCCTCCTGGCCGCGATCGAGGAGGTCGAGCAGGAGCGGCGGACGGGGGCCCCTGAGGAGGCCGCAGCGGAGGACGGCCCCGGCGCCGGCCCGCGCCTCGTCCGCATGGCGGCGCCCACTGCGGCGGGGGCAGGATCAGAGGCGGACTCCGGCTCCGGGGTGGCGGCCGAGACCGGGGCGGACTCCGGATCCGGAAGCCGCGGAGGTGCCCACGGGAAGGCCCCCGCGCGCGACCGCAGGGCCATCCCCATGTTCGCGCGCGTCCTCGCCGCGGCGGCTGCGGCGGTCGCGCTCTTCGCAGCGGGGATCGGCGTGGGCCGGTGGACCACGATGACCTCAATGGAGTCCACCAGTCACTACGCCGCCCTCAACCAGGCGCAAGACGTACGGCGCTCCACCGACACCATGCCCGACGGGCACGTTGTCACCCTCACCTGGTCGCCGGAAATGGGGATGACCGCGATCACCACGCCCTCGGCGCTGCGGGCACCCGAGGGACAGGTGATGCAGGTGTGGGCGCGCCACGGAAACACCGTCGAATCCTTGGGCGTTTACGAGCGGCGGGGCGGGGACTACTCCTTCGTGGACATCATGCCCCAGCCGGGCAGTGAGATCTTCTTGACCTTCGAGCCCCAGGGCGGGTCCGCCCAGCCGACGGGCGAGCCCCTGGTGGTCCTGCGCGTCGGGGCCCCGGACCCGGCCCCCACCCCGGGAGGGGCGCCCACACCGGACAGCGGACCGGCCCCGGGAGGGGCGCCCTCCCCCTCAACCGCGCCCACCTGGGACGGGGGACGATCATCTGACGGGCAATCGGGCGCAGTGTAGACGGCGCCGCGCAGCCCCGTTTTACGCACACAAGGATCGGAATTACGCAACATGCGACCGCGTACAAGGGCGGAATCAAGCCGTTGTATGCGCAGTGTGTTTCGGAAATCAGTCCCCTTACGTGCGTGCCCGACTAGGCCGTGTTGTCTGATTCCGGTCCTTTTGTGTGCGTGGTTGTGGGGAGGGGCTGCGTGTGCGGCTCGTTGTCGATGCTTTGGGCGGCTTCGTACGCTGTGCTGCGGGATTCGCTCGCGGTTGCGCGGCTTCGTGCGCCGCTTCACCACTTAGCCCGCCGTTGCACCACTTAGCGCACCGCTACACCACTTAGGGCTCCACTGCGCCACTTAGGCCCAAATGGGCCCTGGTTCTCCCGGCGTGTCGGGGGCCTAAGTGGTGCGGGCAATGCCCAAGTGGCGCAGACGCGGGCGCGCACCCGGACCCAGGCGCCCTTGGGCCAGGCGCAGCCGTGCCGCCGCACCACAGCCGCGCCCTCCAGTGCCCAGCGGACGACACTAGGGTAGGAAACCAAGTATTGGGGCAGGTTAGCCCTCATTGGGGCAGGTTACTAACCTGCCCGAATGACCTGTTTCCTACCCCAATGCGGAACAACGCTTGCAAAACAGCCCGCCGGGTCGGGTCACCTCGCCGACCGGCCACCTGGTCGGGTCGTCGGGAGCCGAGGCCGCGGCATGGCGGGCGCGAGGCCTGGCGCGGGCACCCCCGCCGGAAGTGGGCCTTGCCGGGGGGCACAATACCCGAAAGATCCCACCGCACCCGCACACGCGATACGCCCTAGGGGCGCACGTAGTCGACCAGCGCAGGTGTGGAGCGCTCGATAACGGCCAGGGTGTCCACGAAGTCCCCGTACCAGGGGTCGGGCAGGTCCTTGTCCCGGCCGGGCCCCTCGGGCAGGTGCGCGCACTGGGGGTCGAAGTCGCGGAACATGCGGATCTCCGGCGCCCTCCCGCCGGGGCGGGCGCGGTCGCGCAGCCGCGACAGCGCCGCGTAGTGCGACGACGTCATCGCCAGGACCAGGTCCCAGTCGGCCAGCTCGTCGGCGCGCACCTGCCTGGCGCGGTGGTCGGGGACGCCGTGCCCGTGGGCGCGCAGCACTCGGGCGGCACGGGGGTCGATGGGGTTGCCGTGCTCCTCGTCGGACACGCCCGCGGAGTCCACGCGGACGGCGCCGGAGAGCCCACCGGCCGCCACGGCCTCGTCGAGCACCTGGTGGGCCATCGTCGACCGGCAGATGTTGCCGGTGCACACCATGAGGACGCGCATCGAACCCCCCTCACAGCAGGGCCAGGTAGGCGCGGACGGCCTCGGCGCTGTGGGCGGCCGCGCGTTCGCCGTCCATGTGGAAGGCCTGGTCGGCGCCCGGGCCGCACAGGTCGGACACTGCGCGCAGCGAGATCCAATCGACGCCGCAGCTCCACGCGACCTGGGCGATCGCGCACGTCTCCATGTCCGCGCCCATGGCGTCGGGGAAGCGCTGGCGCATCGGCTCGGCCACCTGCTCGGTGCAGAAGGAGTCCGACGAGACGATCCGCCCGACCCGCACCGGGTGGTTGACGAGGCCGGCCAGGGCGTCGCACCTGGCGGCGGCGCGCTCGGAGGAGGAGTAGTCGACGGGCATCCGGGGGAATCTGCCCCAGCGCGTAGCCGAAGGCCGTGGCGTCGGCCTGCCCGCACCCACGGCGACCTGTGGTCCGGCAACGTCATGTGGACCCCCGAGGGCGCCGTCCTCATCGACCCCGCCGCGCAGGGCGGCCACGCCGAGGAGGACCTGGCGGCCCTCGCGGTCTTCGGCTGCCCGCACTACGAACGCATACTCGCCGCCTATAACGAGGCCTCGCCCTTGGCGGACGGGTGGCGCGAGCGCGTCGCCCTGCACCAGATGCACATCATCATGGTTCACTGCGCCCTCTTCGGTCGCTCCTACGTGCCCGAGGCCGTCTCGATCGCCCGACGCTATAGCTAGAAGGGGATGCCTTCGCGCCGGGCCGGAGTGCATGGCGCGCTCCGACTGACTGCGATACGGCCGATTGCTGACCCCGTGCACGTGCATGCGCGGCGCAAACAACCAACCCGACGACGGATGCGTGATGGTGACGTTTCGACGGGAGTGCTAGTCTGTGTGCATGTTGGTGGCGCTGCGAAAGTATGACACAGCTATCGCATTCGTCTGTGGTGCCTTGATTGTCGCGTTCATCGGTGCGGCATTCACGGTACCGAGCTTCTGGGACTGGCTATGGCAGCGCCACCAGAACCAGCTGAGCTGGTATATTCGGCCGCTTTTCCTTATTCCATTGTGCTGGTTCGCCTACAAGCGCAGCGGCGCGGGGATTATGGCGACGGTGCTCCTCCTCCTCACCAGCATGGGATGGTTTCCCCCACCGCGTCAGGTGAGCCCGCGCGTGCAGCAGTTCCTCCAGTTTGAGCAGCAGTACCTGCAGGGTGATTGGACGCCCGGTAAGGTCCTCCTCACGGTCATGGTTCCACTGTCGTTGGCGGCGCTAGCGGCAGCATTGTGGCGGCGCAATCTCTGGCTCGGTCTAGCGGTCATGGCGCTGATCGCCATTGCAAAATCCCTGTGGAGCGTGGCGTTTGCGGGTGAGGCGGGGGCCTCCGTCATTGTCCCCGCAGCCCTTGGACTTCTCCTGTGCGGCGGGGGCTTGTGGTGCGTGGCCAAGCTCGTGCGTTCGCGGTCCGGCACACGATCCTCACGCTGAATGTGCGTGAGGCTGGGGGCGGGTTGTGTGAACGACCCGACCCCAGCCTCGCCTTCGGGGGCGATGCGCGACCTACAGCCGCGGGATATTGCGCATGTTGGAGGTTGCCATCGAAAATGCCTCAGCGATGCCGCCGTTGAGTACGATCTTGCTCATCGCCGTCGCGAAACCAACCACCTGGCCACCCGTGATGGCCGGAGGCAGCGACAAAGCGTTCGGGTCGGTGATGACCTCGACGAGGGCGGGGCCGGGCGCCGCGAACGCCTCGCGATAGGCGTCCGCCAGGCGTGGCGCATCCTTGACGCGCTCCGCGTGGAAACCAATTGCGCGGGCAATCTCCGCGTAATTTGTGTCGGGCACGTCAGTCTGGAAGTCCGGAATGCCGTTGACCAGCATCTCCAGCTTGACCATGCCCAGCGTCGAGTTGTTGAACACAACCACCTTGACGGGCAGGTTGTACATCTTCGCGGTGATGAGCTCGCCCAGCAGCATCGACAGGCCGCCGTCGCCCGACACGGACACGACCTGTCGATCCGGGTAGGCGACCTGAGCGCCCAGCGCCATCGGCAGAGCGTTCGCCATGGAGCCGTGCAGCAGCGAACCGATGAGGCGACGTGTGCCGAGTGGGTCAATGTAGCGAGCAGTCCACACGTTGCACATGCCTGTATCTGCCGTGACGATCGCATCCTTCGCGGCCGTCTCATTCAGCAGGTGGGCGGCGTACTCGGGGTGGATCGGGCGCATCTTCTCGACGTTGCGCGTGTAGGCGCCCACGGGAGCGTGCATGATCTCCGAATGCTTCTTGATCTTGGCTGTTAGGAAGGCGTCGGAACGATCCTGCCGCAGGTGGGGGAGGAGAGCCTCGATGAAAGGCTTCACTTGGGCGTGAATCGCGAGGCCCACGTCCGTGCGGCGACCCAGCTTCTCGGCGTGCGTATCCACCTGAATCGTTGGAGTAGAGGGCAGGAACTGGTCGTAGGGGAAATCCGTGCCCAGCAGGATCAGCACGTCCGCGTCGCTCATGCCTTCCGCAGCCGCGCCATAGCCCAGCAGGCCCGTCATACCCACGTCGAAGGGATTGTCGTACTGGATGAAGTTCTTGCCGCGCAGCGAATGACCGATCGGCGCCTTGAGTGCATCCGCCAGCGCGATCACCTCGTCGTGGGCGCCCTCGACGCCCGCACCCGCGAAGATCGCGACCTTGTCCGCCTTGTTGAGCAGGGCGGCCGCCTCTTCGATGTCCGCCGCATTGGGGGCCAGCGTAGCGGGGCGAGCAGGCGCGTAGGTGGGAACGTGATCGACGGCCTTGAGGTCGGACACGTCACCGGGAAGTGTTATGACGGCGACGCCGCCCAGGCCAACCGCGTGGCGGATCGCCGAGTTCACGGTGCGCGGCGACTGCGCCGCGGAGGAAATCAGCTCGTTGTAGACCGAGCACTCCTCGAAGATGCGGTCCGGGTGGGTCTCCTGAAAGTACATCGACCCGATCTGGACGCTCGGAATGTGCGAGGCAATGGCCAGGACGGGTGCGCCCGTGCGGTTTGCGTCGTACAGGCCGTTGATGAGGTGAAGATTGCCCGGGCCGCACGAACCCGCGCACACCGCGAGCTTGCCCGTCAACTGAGCCTCCGCAGACGCGGCAAACGCCGCAGCCTCCTCGTGGCGGACGTGAATCCAGTCGATGCCGCCCTTCTTTGAGCCGCCGGTCTTGCGCACTGCGTCAACGATCGGGTTCAGTGAATCGCCGACGATGCCGTAGATGTGGTGGACGCCCGCGTCGACGAGCTGCCCGACGATCTGTTCTGCGACGTTCATGTCATCTCCTTAATTTGTTTGGGTCAAACCTTGCAAAATCACAATAGGTATGACTAAGGTCCCGTGTCGCTATAGCGTGATCGATGGATCAGCGAGGGGTGTCGGTGGAAGACTCGCGCCTTCCTCCGTTAGGATGGCAGGGCCCCAATAGCTCAGTCGGTCAGAGCAGCGGACTCATAATCCGTCGGTCGTCGGTTCAAGCCCGACTTGGGGCACCAATGCCTCCCCGGCGGAGTCGCGCGCCAGGGCCCGCGAGGCGGGCGCGTACGGCGCGGGCACCCACCCGCCCGCGCCGTCCGGGGACGGCATGAGGGCATCAACGGGGACGCCGAAGGTTCGCCCAAGTGCGAACAGGTCGTGTGCTGGCCAGCCAATTTGTCCTCGAAGACGTTGGCTGACATTCGACCCTGCAACCCCTAGCAGTTTGCCAATTTCGGCACGCGTGAGGCCATGAATCAGCAGGTACTGGTTCACCGTTGCTCCGACAGCCGCGTCGAAGCTGAGGGACCCGTTGCTTGCGCTTCGCTTGTTGACCATGAGCCTAGCGTAACAGATGAACGAAACGCTAACAATCGACTCCTTGACATTCATGTAAGAGCTGTGCATCATATGCTTATGAGTGAACGAAATCCTAACGATCAATCGGTGATCGGCGATTTATTGACGAGTCATGCGGCCGTCAAAATGCTCCCTGGGGTGAGTTACGCGCAGCTCATGAGGTGGGCGCGCGAGGGCACCGTGCCGTCCGTGCAATACGTACCACGGGGACCGCGCTGGTTTCGGCGGTCAGACATCAGTGCTCTGCTTGCGAGGCAAGTCGGACATCTCGGGGCAGTTGATGGTGCTGTGGAATCTGGTTCGGTCCCCGGCAAGGGTGGTGCGGAAGGTCCGGCGACGTTGCCGGGCCTGGGGAAGGCGGGGCGGTAGCCGTGGAGCGCAGGGAGTCGGTGGTGGCGCTGGTTGAGCGCGCGGATTCGATGTTGGCGGAGCTGGTTGGGGCGCTGGGTTTGGAGGGCTCGAGTGCTAGCGAGGCCCTGGAGGGGGTGCGCGGCTTGTTCGCGGAGGTTGTGAGCAGGTATGCGGCGGAGGTGGAGCGCCTTCGCCGGAGGGTGGCGTGGGTGGAGTGGAGTTCTCAGGAGTACGTGGGTGTGCTGTACCACTTGGGCAATGCCTACAGGGCGCACTTGTTGACGTTGTCGCAGGCGCAGGTGGAACTTATGCGGGGCAGGGATGGGGCGTGCAGTGACCGCTTGGTCGCCCTCCACAGGGGCATGGCGGCGGACCTGTCGGCCGCGGACACGACTCTTGGGGAGCCCACGGAGGGCGACCTGGCGGTGTTCATGGAGATGGAGGAGTCTTTCAGCTACCTTGACGGCGTTTCTGGCACCGATGAGGGGGATGGTCGGGATAGTGGCGAGGCGGTGGAGGAGCGTTGAAAGTGGATGGAGTTGGTGTCGAGGGGCGCGAGGTAGCGCTGGGCGTACTTGGGGCCTTTGATCGTGCCGCACGCGATCAGGGTCCACGAGCCTGGGTTGTGTTTCACCTGGGTGAAGCGGGTGCGAAGTTGGTTGTAGTGGGTGGTGCTGATGATGATGGGCACCTTGGTGGGTCGGCCGTCGGGCAGGCGCAGGCGGATGAAGTGTGTGCGTCCCTTGTTTCCCTGCATGACGCTGTGGAGGTGGCCGTAGGCGATGACCTCGTGGCCGTTGTAGGGGGCGTTGATGAGGCGTTCGGCGGGGTGGATGATCTCGCGGGCGGGGGCGGTGGTGGTGCCGAGTGTGACGGTGTCGGTGTCGGCGATGACGCCGCGGGCGTGGTCGAGCGCGGCTTTGCGCAGGCCGCAGCGCACGGTGAGAGGTTGGTCGCTGCCGCTGGGTTTGGGGGCGCGGTGGTGCCCTGCCGTCGTGGTGGCGCTGGTCGTGGCGGCGCCTGCTGCGGCGGCGGCGGAGGCGGCTGGGTTGTTCAGGGTGATGCGCACGATGGTTTCGGGACCGCGCGGCCCCTGGACGCCTTTGATGCCGTCGGGGTCGGTGTCCCCGGTGGGTGTGGGTGTGGTCCCGGCGACCTCGGTGCAGCCCTCCACGTGGTCGTTGATGCGGCCCACGCGGAAGTAGGGGTGGACGTGGTCGGAGTTGAGGGCGGCTGCGGTCACGGGTGCGGTGCAGGCGTCGCCTTCGACGCTCTGCCCCGGGCATACCAGCGCACCGGGGCGGTTGTGGGGGGCCATGGCCTTATAGGCGTAGACACTGATGGGCACGCCGGTGTGCGCGTTCAGAGCGGTCAACATGTTCCAGATCTCCTATCGCTTGTCTGGGGCATGTGGGACGGGCCTTCCGTCCCAACGGGTGCCGCCCGACCTTCGGGGTGCGCCCATCGGCACCGCGGTCGCGTCTGGCGGCCGGGTGCTGGCCTCGGGGGTAGGTGGCACTACCCCCGAGGCCACCGTAGAACACGTCATGCGCACCTGCGTCCCGCGTATCGCGGCCGCGCGCGTCTGAGTCCCGCGTTCGGATGTGCTGTGAGAGGGGAGCAGTGATGGGCGAGTACTTCGTCGTGCGGCGTGGGGCGACCGCGTTGCGTAATGAGGTCGTTTTTGATGAGCGGATCTCGTATGCGGCGCTGGGGATCCTGGCGCGCGCGTTGGCGTCGCCGGAGGGCGCGAACTTGGGGTATCGGGCGTTCGTTGGCCGGGGGCTGGGTGAGAAGGCTGTGCGGGCGGCGATGCGGGAGTTGGAGTCGGTGGGTTACCGGTTCCGTTTCACGTTGCGCAAGTCGTCGGGGCGGGTGCGTACGCTCACGATCTTCTCCGACGAGCCGATGAGCCCGCAGCAAGCGCGCGTGGTGGCCCTCGAACAGTCGCGGGGGGATTACCTGTTGGAGGGGGCAGCGTCCCCGGATCCGGTGCTTGCTGATGAGGGGGAGCGTTTGCGCAGGTCGCACCGTGCGGCAACAGGTGCCGCACGGTCTGACGGGCGCGCCTCTCACCGTGCGGCAACAGGTGCCGCACGGTCTGACCAGGGAAAACAGGGTAAAAGTCCTGGTCGCACCGTGCCGCGCTCCACCGTAGCACGGTCGAGCGCGGCACTATCCCTACGGGATACCAAGTCTTCTAAAGAAGACCTAACCCAACCCCACCCCCACCCGCCCCAGAGGTCGACCAGTCCGACCTCGCCGGGTGAGGGGCAGGGTTCGGTTGGGTCGGGGAATGACTCTGGCGATGAGGCGGTTGCCGAGGTGGCCGCTGCGTCGCCGGTGGCGACGTCAGCGCCCCGGAAGTGCCGTAGAGGCCCTCAGAGGCGCCCTGGGGGTGGTCAGGGTGCTCAAAGCGCCTCAGACGGCGATCTGGCGATTCTGGCGGCGTGTGTGCCCGAGCAGTTTCGGGTGATGGACGCATGTGGGCTCGCGGTCGTGGTTGGTTTGCTGCGTGAACGGCTTGACGCTGGCTGGAGGCCAGCGGAGATTAAGCGTTTGCTGGATTCACCGCCGCCGGCGGAAGGTGTGAAGTTCATGTCCCGGTTTGTTGCTAAGCGTTTGGAGCGTTTGGTGGCTGTGGGGGAGTCTCCTCGGGCTCAGGTTGCGGCGGCCGAGCGTGAGCGTGAGCGCCTTGCGGCTGAGCGAGCTGCTGCCGAGGATGAGCGTGTGGCACAGACGGCTCCGTCGTTGTTGCACATGAGGATTCATGACCTGGTGACGGAGCTGGCTCCGGGTTTGTCGCGTGCTCGGTGCGCGGTGGTTGAGCTGGCGGTTCAGCAGGCTCTCGCGGATGCGTGGCGTCGGGAGAACCCTGGGGGCGGGAAGCCGTCGCCGGCGGCGCTGCTGGACGTGCTCACGGCATCTGGTGAGGAGATCGCGTCTCGTGTGATTGCTGAGCATGTGGACGGGGAGGGGGCCTGAGATGGGTGATGCGTCGGAGTTTGTGAGTTGGCCTGCGTGGGCGCGGGTCCAGCGGGGTTTGGGGGCCTCTGCGCGTGGTGTGCTTGTTGAGCTTGCTGCGTTGGTGGATACGCGTGGAGCGGCGATCGTTGAGATTGGTTGGTTGGCGGATGTTCTGGGGCGTCATCCGCGCACGATTCGGCGTGCTCTTGCCACGTTGGAAGAGCACTTGCTGATCGTGCGTGAAGCACGCTGGGAGGAGGGTCATCAGGCGCCATCTCGTGTCCAGTTGGTGCGTGGCGTGAATGTTGGACAGGCGCTGGCGCGGGCATCCCTTGAGGTGCGGTGCCAGGGTGAAGGTCTGCCTTCGGTGCAGGGGTTGAAGCCGATTGGTCGGGAGGATAATGATGGGTTGCGTCATGCGTTTCGTGCGGCCGAGCGTGAGGGGTGGCGTGGGGTTGCGTCGATGAGGATTGCGCTGAGCGCGGTGGAGAGTGGCCCGTCCCAGTTTTGGCATGCGGTGGCGCGTCGGCGCGCCTTTGATGGTGTGTACGGTGCGGATGCGGTCGCGGATGTGTTGACAACGTCGTGGTTGGTTGCGCGCGAGTCTTCAGCGTCGATTATTGCGGCTGGGCGGCCGTGGGCGGCGTGGACTCAGGCAGTGGTGCGCCAGTGTGCGGCTGAGTCTGTGGCTAGTAAGGCGGATCGTGATGCGGTTACGGCTTTGGGTGTAGTTCCTGACGCGTGTCCAATCGTTGCGGTGGATCGTGAGCTGCGTGATGCTGGTTTGGACGAGCTTGAGGGGAAGCTGGGGTGCGTGGTGGCGGCGCTGCGCTCGGCTGGCATGTGTCAGACGTTGGCGTGGGCGGGGACGGCGCGTATTGTTCAGATCGCGGTGACGGAAACAGTGAGTCAGCGTCACACGCGCGCTGGGCGTGATGGGATGCTTGCTGCCCTGGGTGTGAGTCCTGAGGCAGCTCGAGCGTGGATGACGCTCCTGGTGGGATCGCGCAGGGGGGTCACCCCTTCGGCAATCGATGGTACTGAGGAGGATCTGGCTGACGCGGCCCGGTTGGTGGTGGACGCGTATAGCACCCATCGACTAGTGGCGTAGTTCACGTAAGTGGTTGTGGGTGGGTGGCGAAAGTGTCAGCCTTATTGTTTTTCCTTGCAATTGCAGTGTAATTTTCAGGTAAGTCTAGGGTTGGTTGAGTTTGTCGATGGTTTCGTCGAGCTCGGCGAGTTCTTCTTGGATTTGGGCGATGGTTTCGGTGTCGTAGGTGAGGTCTTCTTCTTCGACCCATTCGGTTTCGATAACGGTGCGGTGCATATGGAAGAGGCGCATGCGGCTCATGTCGATGCCCTCGCGTAGGGCGGTGTTGGCGGCGTCGGCGATGACGTAGTCTCGGTCGATGTTTGGGGCGTAGTCGAAGGGGCTGGATTCGCTGGGTGTGCGTCCGTTGAAGGTGGCGGCCCACCATGTGCTGGTCTGGGGTTCTTTGTTTGTCATGAGTGCTCCTGATTAGTTGTCATGCTCATAATGCAATGATGCCATTGTGGGGTGGGTGAAGGGGGAGTGGGGCTGCCGCGTGAACGGCTTGACGCGTGTGAGTGGCGGCGTGGATTGGTGTGCGTGTACAAGCCTACGGATGTTTCGTAGAGAAAGGAACGCACATGTCGTTTGAGCCTGCTGAGGGTGCTTGGATGGCGCCTGTTGGTCCGTCGGTGCCGATCCCGCCGCCTCCTGCTGTGGCCGCTGCGCGTCCGTGGGCTCCGGGCGTTGATGGACTCACGGTTCGGCGTCGTATCCGGCGATCGGCCGTCGACGGCGCGCCTCTCCTGTGGACCGTGGGCGCTCACGGTGGTGCCGGAACCTCGACCTGGGCAAGTATCCTCGGCGGCGGCGATGCCGGTGCATCGTGGCCGCAGCACGTCGACCCAACGCGAGCGTTGAGGGTCGTGGTCTGTTGTCGATCAACTGCGGCGGGGCTGCGTGCCGCGCAGGATGTCGCCATCGAGTGGGCGTCGGGAGCACTGCCGGGACAACTCGTTGGCCTCGTCGTCGGGGCCGATGCCCCTGGCCGTCTCCCGCGTTCGCTCCGCGATCAATTCCAGATCTCGTCGGGAGCATTCCCTCACTGCACATTTGTTCCGTGGCAAGCGCAGTGGCGCTTTGCCCAGGAAAACGACGTGAATGCTGATCGTTCGCGCCGTATCAACAAGATCGCCGCCACCGTGGCGGCATGGACCGAAAGGACAGCCTGATGTTTGCATCGCGCATTTCTGCACTACTTGGGACCGATGTGGTTCCGAACCCGTCACCGAAGGCGATTGAAGGCCTGATGGACAAGATCAATGATCTTTTGGGCAATGCCATGTGGATTGGCATTATCTGCGGTGTGCTCGGCTTGATTATCGCAGGCGGGATGATTGCCCTTCACAATCGGCAAGGGCCTGGAGCTGGTGGCGAAGCCGTTGAAAAGGTTGGGTGGGGTATTGCTGGTGTCCTCATCGTCGTGTCGGCACCGATTATCATCAGGCAGTTTGTCTAAAGGAGCGATGTGATGAGCGATAGTGGTGAGGTAAGAGAACGGAGTCCATTCGCATCCCCATGGGTGATTGCCTCCGGTCTTGTTGTCATTGTCGTTGTGGCGATGGGGATTGGGCTGGGAGTGGGGCTGGCAGTGCGCGGCTCTGCAGCGACGCAGCCGTCCAGTCAGTCAGGCCTGCCGACCGGCACTCCGACGGTGCTCACGCCGTCGCCGAGCACATCGCCATCGTTCATGCCCTCCCCGACCCCCACGGAGGGGGTGCTCGGAATGGATTACGTCTCTCAGCCGTGTTACGTCGATGAGGTCAATATGTTGCCGTTGGGGCAAACTCCGCGCGCGACGCGGGTGAGTACTGTCCAGGGGGGCCGGTCGGCTGAGGTTGCAACTGAGGCGGGACCCTTTGCCGCGATGGATCGCACGAATCTTTCGTATTGCTACTCCCATACGGTGGAAGGCGCGATTACCTCTGGGGCGAACTTCCTCCTGCATTCAACATGGGATGTTGACCATCGCGATTCGATCGCGATGGATCTTGCGGACAATTCCGATGGGACCCTCGCGGGTAAGGTCTTTGACTCGAGTCGCTCGCATGCCGGGGTTTACTCCATGCGGCAGGCACATATCGCGGGTTACTACTACGAAATTCGGGGTGAAAATGATGTGCTTGTTGTCTATACCTTCACCCTTGGAGATGACCCTAAGACGCTGACCATTCCAATTCGCATGACGTGGGTGAAAGACTGGAAAGTTGTCTACCCCGAAACTCCTGACGCATGGGGAGTTGGCGAGCTCACGGATGAAGCAAAAACACGAATCACTCCGTGGAGTGTGAACTAACGTGGGACTCGATTCCTTTGTCAGCGAAGTAACTAAGTCGCTGGGAGAGATCATTCTCAACTTGGGAACGTGGTGGGTGAAGGCACCTGTTCCCTCGCTCTTCGTTACGACATCACCAGCCTACCGGCTGCAGGACTACCTGCGTTTTCTCCTGGCCGCCGTGATGATTGCATCGCTGATAGTCGCGGGCATCCGAGTCGTCATTGACGGTCGTGGTGATTCACTGCGCCACGTCGCACAATCCCTTGTCACAGTCGTGGTTGTGTCGGGCGCTGGGCTCACGCTGGCATCAACTCTCATTAGTATCTTTGACGAGACGGCGGTGTGGCTCTTGGATACGGTCACGGAACAAAGCGCCGAAACCTTCGGAAAGCGAATCATTCCGGCCCTGTGGGAGAGTACCCGTATTCCGGGGGGAACAGTCCCGGTTCTCCTGCTCGCGTTGGCAGGGATCCTCGCGAACGTTATCCAGATGGCAATGATCTGGATTCGATCCGTCCTACTCATGGTGATCATGGGGCTGGCACCCATCATTGCCTCGACGATTGGAACATCCTGGGGCCGCGCCTGGGCCGGAAAGATTCTGGGCTTCTTTTCAGGGCTTGTCTTATACAAGTTGGCTGTGTCGATCATTTATGCGACAACGATTCTTTTCCTGACGTCGGAGAGTGGCCTGGACGGATTTGTGTCGTTTCTCGTCGGCGTCATGCTCATGGTATTCGCGGCCGTGTGTCCGTTTGCGCTCGTGGGGCTGTTGATGCCCACGGGGGCGATGATTGCATCCTCGATGGGCGGGGGTGGCGCTGTGGCCGCGGGGGCAGCATCGATCGCCTCGGGCGCGGTCGACGTGGTGCACAGGGGGAACGTCGCTGCAGACTCCGCACCGTCGTCACCATCCGGTGGCGGTGGCGGAACAGGATCTGGGTCTCCGTCGGGAGCAACAACTGCCCCCGACGCGGGAGCGGTGGGCTCGAGCGGTGCCGTCGGCGCAGGTAACAGCGCTGCCGGCGGAGCGGCTAGCGGGGCGGCCGAAGGTGGGGCCGCTGCCGGTAGCGCAGCTGCTGGGGCTGCTACAGGCGGCGCGGCCCTCGTCGCGCAGGCCGTCGCAGAAGGCGCTTCACAAGCGCAACAAGGCATCAGTGACATGGTTGAGAGCAGTGCGGAAGGAGCACGCGCATGAGCACGATCGGTGCAACAGAGACGGAGATTCGCACGTATGGGAACTGGCGGCACCCGCGGCTGGCGGGCATGGGCAAGTCGAGCTTCTTCGAGACGATGGCGCTGCTGGCGCTGCTTATCGCATCGATCCTCGTGTATGGATCGTTTGGTTTCGCGCGCGCAGCGGTACTGTTGCTGTCGGGGCTGTCCATTTTGGTGGCGATGGACATCCGCGACGCCCATGGCGTGAGTGTGTGGGACAAGATGGTTGAGCGGGTGTCGTTTGCTCGGCGCCGTCGAGCTCGCCGCACCGTGTATAGGTCCGGACCGATCGGCGTTGTCCCGGGTGGGCGCGCGCGCCTTCCTGGCCTGCTCTCAGGATCGCGCATCAGCGAACATGTTGATTCATATGATCGACCGTTTGCCCTCATCCACCACGGCAGCGCTCACGTGAGCGTCATTATGGGCGTCGCTCCGTCGGGTATTGCCCTGGTTGACCAGGAACGCATCGACCAACAGGTTGCACACTGGGGTGTCTGGCTTGCCGACCTGGGAAGCGAAATCGGCATCGCTCAGGCCAGTGTCTGCGTGGAGACAGTGCCCGATACCGGCGGTGCCCTTGAGCGCCAGGTGAACGCTCGCCTCGACGCAACTGCTCCGGCGATCGCACTGAGCGTTGTGCGCGACGCTGTCTCGCAGTACCGCGCGGGTGCGGCGCAGCTGCGCTGCACAGTGACCCTCACCTTCGATACCAAGCGCATGAGCGTGAAGAAGCGCGCGGCCGACCAGATTGCCCGCGAGATCGGGACGCGCCTGCCCTACTTGACGCACTCGCTGGAAGCAGCCGGAACGGGACCTGCCCACCTCCTCACAGCCACCGACGTGACTCGCTTGGTGCGTGTCGCCTACGACCCGGCGTCCGAACCGCTCTTCGAAGAAGCAACGGCCGCTGGCCAGAAGATTGACCTGGACTGGGAGGATGCTGGCCCCGTCGGCACCCACACTTCCTTCGATTCATTCCGTCATGATTCGGGCCTGTCACGCACATGGGTGCTGACCAAGGCACCGTCGGGCGTCGTACAATCTGGCGTGCTGTCACGGCTCATGTCCATTTCGCGGGATGTGGAGCGTAAGCGCGTGACCCTCTTGCTTCGGCCCATTGATGCCGCCATGACGGGTGACATCGTCGAGCGCGATACGACGACGGCCAGAGCAGCGGCCGGTATGTCGAAAAATGTCACGGCGCGCGCCGCTCGTGAGGTAGCGATCGCCAGGAAGAACGCTCAGGAGGAAGCCTCCGGTGCGGGCCTGGTCGACTTCACAGTCCTGGTCACTGCCACAGTGACGGGGGAGGACCTTGACGACACAGCTGCGGCCATCACTTCACTTGCGTCCGCGTCGAAGTTGCGCATGAGGCCTGCCTTCGGAGCGCAGGATTCAGCGTTCGCCCTCGGGCTTCCGCTGGGTGTCGTGCCGTCCTGGCAGAAAGTGTGGGCAGTATGAGCGTCACGATCGCGGATCTCAACCGCCCTGGTGGTGGCGGCGTGACGCCGCTTCCCCGCATTCATGACTATCGCGGGACAAGCGTGCAGGTGTGCGGTCTGTATCCATTCGTCGCGGGTGGAACCCCGCCACCCGTGGGTGTTCCTCTGGGGAGAGCGACGGATGGGACCGGCGCGGTGTGCGCCGACCCGATTAGTTGGTTTCAGACGGGATTGATCTCCGCCCCATCTGCCATGGTTCTGGGCCTGAATGGTTTGGGGAAATCCTCGCTGATTAGGAGGATGGTTTTGGGGGCCGAAGCATTCGGTATCCACTCCATGGTTGTCGGAGACGTCAAAGGCGAATACGCCGACGTCATTGATGCCCTGGGTGGGCAGATCATCTCCATCGGACACGGAAAGACGGGGCTGAACCCACTTGATGGTGGTAATGCCGACGAAGCGGCGGAGATGCTGCTGGCAGCCGGGTACGTCCGCGAAGCCCAGGAAGTGACGGAAGCAGCTCACGAGCGCAAGAAACAGCTGGTGTGTTCACTGATCCAGATCATTCGACGCCAGCCACCCACGGATCGCGAGGAAACAATCGTGGATGCCGCTATCCGTGTCCTCGAGGAAACATACGTGGGCACGCCGACTCTCGCCGATGTTCTTCGTATCGTCCAAGAGGGGCCTGAGCAGCTCCATGCGGCCGCCCTCGATAAAGGAAAACCTGGAGAGTATGAGCGGTTGACCAATGACCTCGAGGCCTCACTCCAGGCGCTGCTCATGGGCCGCTTTGGCTCACTATTTGCAGCGAAGAAAACCGTGTCCATGCGCATGGATGCCTCCGTCGTTTTCGACGTCTCCTCGCTCATGTACGCCGACGAAGACCTGCAAGCAGCGGTCCTACTGTCATGCTGGTCATACGGTTTTGCCACCGTCGAGGTCACCCAGGTTCTCGCCGACACGGGCCTGATCGCGCGGCAGCGCTACCAACTCATCATGGATGAACTCTGGCGGATCCTTCGGTCCTCTCCGGCATGGTCGAGCGCGTCGACGCCCTCACCCGCCTCAACCGCACGGTGGGTGTGGGCCAAATCATGATCACCCACTCCGTGGCAGACTTCCAGGCCCTACCGTCCGTATCCGATCGCCAGAAAGCCCAAGGGTTTATTGAGCGATCGAAAATGCTGTTCATCGGCGGTGTTCCACCCAAAGAGGTGCGTGAACTCAGATCTGTCATGGCGTTCTCACGCCGTGAGGAAGCCCTCGTCTCATCATGGAACGCTCCCGGTGAATATGACCCGATCACAGGGGGAAGCTCTGCCCCCATCGGCCGCGGGAAGTTCCTTCTCAAAACGTCGGACGCCCCGGCCTACCCATTCCAGGTCGACTTCACGGCAGCTGAGTATGACCTGTCGAACACGAACAAGAGGTGGTGACATGTGGGATTCCATGAGCGATAGCGGCCGAGGCATCTGGCTTCTTCTCATCACGCTCGGGGTCGGCGGAGGATGCCTGTACGGCGCGAGGACGCTGTACACCTGGTGGACGGGGATCGAGTTACCCTCGAATCTTCTGGAACTGACAGGCGGGATTATTCGGGGTCAGCAGCCGCGCGCGGTGGCCGTTCTCGCGCTCCTCATTCTCCTTGCCGGCGTCGCAGGCGTAGTCGGTATAGCCAGGTGGCGGCACCGCGGTCCGCGTCGGCGCAAGCGTGGGGATCGCGTTGCGCGCAAGAGTGCGTCGCGGCGCGAGGTCGCTGTCCTGGGGGAACGGGCGGCGGCCTCGCAGGCATCCCGGCTGGGTGTCGTGGCTGATTCTCCAGGCTTGCCGATCGGGCGCATGGTGCGAGGAAACGCGTGGCTGTTTTCGTCATGGGAGTTCGTGTGCCTGATGATTGCAGGCCCGAGGACGGGTAAAACGACTGCGTTCGTTGTCCCGCGGATTCTCGCTGCACCTGGTGCAGTCCTCACGACGTCGAATAAACGA
Organism: Schaalia odontolytica; assembly: GCF_024584435.1. Classification (GTDB taxonomy): domain Bacteria; phylum Actinomycetota; class Actinomycetes; order Actinomycetales; family Actinomycetaceae; genus Pauljensenia. The sequence goes on along the minus strand of NZ_CP102197.1, from coordinate 1,455,596 downwards.
GACGTCGTTGACATTACTCGTGGGCAGCGAGCTCAGAATGGAACGACGTGGGTCTTCGATCCTCAGGGCATTGCGGGGGAAGATCAATCGTGGTGGTGGAATATCCTGGCGGGGGTGAGAACACCTGTTGATGCTGTTTCGTTGGCCGAGGTTTTCATCGATTCCCAGCGCGATCCAGGTGCCATGACGAATGCCTACTTCGATGGGGCCTCGAAGGACCTGGTCGCTGCGCTTTTGTTGGCGGCCGCCCTCGGTGGCCGAGACATTCGTGCGGTGCACGAGTGGCTGACGCGGCCCCTCGATGATGAGCCGGTGCGGATCCTGGAGCGCGCCGGCCAGATGATGACCGCACAATCGCTGCGCGGGATGATGAATCTGCCAGCCGAGACCCGAGGTGGCGTGTATGGCGGTGCCTCCCAAACGATGTCGTTCCTGCTCAACGACGAGGCGTTGCGCTGGGTCGTGCCACCGGTGGCGAAGGATAGTGAGAACGTGATGGAGTTTCGCCCCACCGACTTTGTGGCATCAACCGATACACTGTATTGCCTGTCGCAGGAAGGCCGTGGTAGTGCGTCCCCGATTGTGACGGCACTGACCGTCGCAGTCATTGAGGCAGCCCTCGAGCATGCAAAAACCCAGCCAGGTGGCAGGCTTGCACTCCCATTGTTCGTTGCCCTCGATGAGGCGGCGAACGTGTGTCGGTGGCGTGAACTCCCCGATTTGTACTCGCACTTTGGCTCTCGGGGCATCGTTGTGGACACTGTTCTCCAGTCGTGGAGCCAGGGCGTGAGCGTCTGGGGCGACGCTGGCATGAACAAACTCTGGTCAGCGTCGAACGTGAAAGCCTACGGTGGCGGTGTCTCAGAGGACAAATTCCTCCAGTCGCTATCGACGCTGATTGGCATGGAGTACGTGGACCAGGTGCAAACGTCTTCGGGGCGGCAGGGGACCTCGAGGAGCGTGTCTGTAGGAGCGGCTCAGCGCTCGATCGCGCCGGTCTCGGAGCTCATGGCCATGCCCCCCAACCGCGCGTGGGTGTTTGCCTCGGGAGCGCCTGCTGTTTACGTGCGCACCGTGCCCTACTGGGAAACCAAGAAACGATAGGAAAAACCCATGAGTGCCGACCAAATCGAACAACAACTATCCATGCAGACCGCGCAACTGATGCGCGCCGCCATCATGATTGCTCGCGCGTTCGCTGTGCGTGAGGCGGACGCTCGCCGCGCGGCCGCGCGTGCTTCCCTCGAGCACGCGCGCGCCTTGCGCGCAGTCACCGAACAGCAGCGGCGTCTCGCAGCGCCGATCTATCGTGCGGCATGCCGCGACGGCTGGTGGGATGACCCCACGATCAGCGTTGCAGAAAGAGCTCGAGCAGTCGGCTTAGCCGAGCGTTTCGCGCACGTCGACGAGGATGCTCGAGAAGTAGCTGCACAGGCACATCTGCGCCTGGAAGCCGAGGCGCGTGCCCGGGAGGCGGCCGAGGCGCGAGCTCACGAGGAATCCCGCAACCCACCATCATTCCGAGACCAGCGTAAGGATGAGTTCGTTGACATGACGTTGCTGTCCCTGCCTGCCCTGGCTGCAGCCATGCCTCTCGTCGATGGTGAACAACTCGAGCAGTCCGCCGCGGAGCTCCTCGACGAGCTCCGCGTGGATGCGCGAGCAATCAATACGAGATTCGCTGATCTGCAGTCAACCGACATTGCTGTGGTAGCACCGGAACCCGGCCGAGGGGATGTGTATACGGCGACACAAATGCTGGCTACCGCGCCGGATACCCCAGTGCCTGCCCAGGTGCTGGATGGGCCTGAGCTGACCGCCAACACCTCTACCGCGATAGCGTGGGATACACCGCAGGCACGTCAAGCCTGGGCACAGCATCTACTTGATGCTGGCGTCGACGCCGATGGGGTGCGGGCCTTCACGGTCGCATCGCAGGCGCAGCCTGCGCCAGCACAGGACATGCTGGCGACACCGGCGAGCGTGCCGGCCGGCCGAGTGTCGGCCGCGCCCCTCGAGGACGTGCACACACTGAACCGATAGAGTGAACGCGTGGGGGTGGGGTAGCCAATATGGCTACCCCACCCCCACGTTTGTGTCCGCTATTGGCGCTCGTCGACGAGCTCGGGAGGCGGTGGCGTCGTCGGTAGCACGCGCCCCGGATGGGGTGCAGACTCATCTTTGTGTTCGCCCTTGCGGTGTCGCTCATCGGGTTGGCACCCCTTGAAAGGGCCATTTTCGGACATAAGGCGATCCATGATCGGGTACAGGTACTGCACGGACCAGGTGGCCATCGCCGTGAGCTCCCCTGACGCTCGCAGGCCCTCCCATGAGTGCCACAAAGCGGTCAAGTAGAAGACTGCCTCGGTATGCTTCCACCACTCAGAGCACCAGTTGAGGCCGGTTCCGAGGGACCGGTCGTAAATCTGTGTCAAGAACTCTTCAACGAACTTGTGAACACTCGAGTAGTACAGCTTCGGTTCGTCCCTCGAGGGATCACCGGGCGCCACGTCCTCGAGGTCGCTGGGCGGCTCGACGTCAATCGGAGGGACATCCTCGTACGGGTCATGCCCATTCACAGTGATCGCCCTTCAGCTTCGTGAATCGCAGACGATGGAACCCAGCGCATGGGTCTCGTTGCGAACGCCTGAGTTCCGACATGTGGAGCGCTCTTTCCGAGCATCTCAGGGGGAATAGACGAACGCTGAGTAGCTCGAGCAGCTGCTTCAGTAGCTTCACCAACGTGGGTGTTTTCCTGCGGACCTGCCTCAGCGGTGGGTTGTGCTCTCTTGGCCGCTTCGATCGCTTGGGAGAGGGTGGGAACTCCCGGCGCATGCAAGGCATCGTAGTGGATCTTGTCCAGGTCGTCGGAAAGCGCGGTGAGCAGCGCCGTGAGACTCTCACGCCGCATTCCCACCCTGTGGGGGAGACGGGAGAAATCGGGACCGGCGATAACGGTGTCGATCTCTTCAAGCGCATGTCCGGGGAGGCGGGCCCATCCACCACCAGCGATGCCAGAGGTGTGCAGATCAATCATCGGGTCGCCATCAAGATCGCTGAGGGAGATGGTGAGATCTTCGCCGTCGATGTCGACGACGGGAACGTGGGCGAGCGCCCACGTAGTGAGGGCGGTGCTCTCCTCGGCTAACTCGGTGATGCGCGCCATGATGCGTGCGTGCGCAGCGTCGTGGCGAATACGATCTGCATCCTCGCTTTCCCAGGCAACAGCCTGGCGTACATACTCTTGACAAGCTGCCTCACCGGTCACGGTGATCGCCTGTTCGTCATCATTTGTCGTGGGATCGTATACGGTTGCTTCGAGGAGACGGCCGGTCTCGCTCGTTTTGATGACGGTTGGGCGGTTGAATGTCCAGTAGTCGTAGAAGATCGTGGAATCCTCGTCCTGGACCGGAGTTGAATCAGCGACATTTGGATGCCGCGCTCCCCGTTGTAGACCAAGGCACGCAAGCTCATTGCGGCCCGCGTCGATTGCGTTCATACGAGTCCCTCCAATGTGCGGTACAAAGGCACCCGCGTTGGGCACCTCTCACCACTCATCGTGGACACGTGCGCGCACGACGGCGGGCTACCTGGTTGGGCCGTTGTCCTTGTGCTGTGCCCGCTGGGCGGCCTCGGCTGCGCGGCACTGGGCCTCATCCGTGCCTATTGCCGCGGGCTTGAACGCGCGTGGCTGGCCGCCCAGAACGTCACGCGGAATACCCGATCGCGCACCGCGAGGCCGAGAAGACGCGAGCGGCATGCCGGCCGCGTCTAATACGGCGCGGACACGGTGAAGAGCATCATCAGCCGACGCGTTGGCGAGGGCCTGGGCGTCGCGGACGATCGCACTGTCCTCCCTGGGTGCCGGCGGCGGGGGAAGAGGCGGTGCAGCCTCGCGCTGTGCGGGCGCGGAAGCTCGCTCAAGACGCTCATAGGCAGACGTGAGAGCATCGACGTCGACGCGCGGGTACGTGTTCACGCGATCAAAAACAGCTTGCGCGTCGCGCTCAATCGCTGCGGCGGTTGCTGCTTGGCCTGCAGCCTCATGCAGATCCGCGATCGCCTGTACGAGATCGACGGTCGCGTGCGCGAGCGCGACGGCCGCCATGCGGGGGCTCGACGTAGCGGCGATCGACAGTGCCAGGTCTGAGGCCAGACGGGCACCCACGTCGACCAATCGCTTGTCGGCTGGCCGAGTTTTGAGCTGCGCGCACCTGCCCACCTGGACGGCCGCGCGCTCGAGCATATCCCGTCCGCCCGACGTGCGCGCCGTGATCGCTTGGGCGTGCAGGAGTCCGGCGATGTCGGCGGATGCGTTCGCAAGCCCCACACGATCAGTGGGGGACAGCTGCTCAAGGTGCGCGCGGAAACTCTCGAGCGCGCGGATGCGGTCCTCCCACAGCGGCCCATCGTAGGGCGCCCGCTTCGGGTAATGCCCCTTCCACGCTTCGACCGCCTCGAGCGCGCTCGTCGGAGTGTCCTCCCAGTGCGTGCGCAGCTGTGTGAGAGTGAGGTCGCGGGCAATCCTGCCGCCGCCCCACCATCGGGTCTGCTGCCCGTCCTCGGTCCGGAGCGCGGCGCTGTACCCGACTACGATGTCGGTGCGTCCGCGCGCGAACCTGGGGTGCAGACGCACCCCGAGGCGACGAGCTCGACGCACGAAATCAGCTTCACTATCAGCTGCCGTAGCAGCAGCGCGCAAACGTTCCTCAAGGACAGCGCGGTCCGTGCGCGAGGCACCCGCGCGCTTCGCGGCGTTTTGTGCGGCCGCGCTATCACACCTCGAGCCGCGACCGTGCTCGCGTGACTCCACCACCAGGAGTCCATAACGGTGCTCGAGCACGTTGCATGCCTTCTGAGCTCGCCGCTGGTCGTACCACGGACTCCACTTCGTGCCATCCTCACGCACGATGTTCGCAGCGATATGGATGTGGTCACCGCCGTTTTTTGCACTCCCGTGGTGAATGGCAACCCACCGGCACGGTGCTTTTCCGTCGGTGCCGGTAAAACCCATCTCACTCATAAAGTCCGCGGCGATACGTCCCCAAACCTCATCACCAAGGGCAGCTTCTTCTGGTGACAGGGAGAGCGAGCAGTGCCAGACATGGTTGGCCTCGATCTCGCCATTCCACTCCACCTGCCCGGTGGCCGGATTGAAACGGCGTGCCTTGCCTGTGGGGAAGGTGCCTGTCTCGTGCATATACGCGTCCAAGCGCGTTGCGATCTCACTGGCCTGCGAGACGCTGATCGTCTCCCAGTCACCCCACTTGCGCACGATGTCGCGCGAGCCCGCGATCACGTGCGGGTTCTCGTGCTCATTGGCGCGCCCTGGTCCCACCAGGTAGCGCATGAGCCCACCGGTGTCGCCGCCTGTGACGATGTTAGGGATCATCGCCGTACCCCATCGAGGCGAGCGTTAATTTCTTCGATCGTATCGGCCACTCCCCCTACGACAGCCTCGAAATCCTCGGGCACCTCGTGCACCGTGTTCGCATGGTGCGCAATCTGATTGAGGTTCGTCATTGCGCCCTCAAGTTGACGCCGATAGGCGCGAAGTAACTCAATCAACTCTTCCGCATGAGCTGGCCCAGCAATCCCCTCAGAGGTGGTGACCGGGTGAAGCGCTGCCTCCACCATAAACCGAGACAATGACACGCCACGAAGACGAGCGCCCTCCTCAATGAGAGCGCGCTCCGACGACGTCAACGACACAAGCAGGCGAGACCGCTGAAACCCTCGCACCGACCGCCGTGACCTGCGAGCCGTCCGAGAATGCGACACTGCTTCACTACTCATCTGACCCGGCCCTCCTCACACGTTCTTCAAGCCAGCGCAGCGATCCTTCGGACCACACTTCCAGTGTGCCACGCGACGCCCTATGCGTCTCGCCAAAAGCTTAATACCGATATCGGTATTATACAGCTTGCTACGCGAATCTCAGGTAATGGGATACAGTGCAGACCGCGCATGACAACGCAAGGACACAACCTTGCTACGCGAATCTCAGGTAATGGGATACAGTGCAGACCGCGCATGACAACGCAAGGACACAACCTTGACGTTCGCACCCGAAAACTCAGCCCAGTTTCTTCGTTCCGGGCGGACCACGACAGTGGTTCGTCCGGGCCCTCGACGCTTACGCTCCGCGCTCTTTCGTGCCGATCTTTGCGTGCTTTGCCGACGCTTTTGTTGCCTTCGCATCGCTCGAGTGAACAGACGAAACGCTGGGAGACAACACGGGCCCGATGCGCTCATGTCGTTTTGGTTTGGTTGGGGTGGGGCCGTGCCCCCAATGGAGGGGGCACGGCTGCCGCGTCGCCCCGCTCATTCGCCCGGCCCGCAGGAGCTTCCTTGCGTCCTTATCCTCCTTGTGCGCGCACAGCGACACGGCACTAGTACCCGGTGCCACACCCGGTGGTGCCACTAATCGAAGGGACACACATGGATCCTCTACACAAGCTGCTCAAGAAAGACGAAGACCGGGAGGCAGCGGTTCGTGCACTCGGTGATGCTCACAGCACCCTCGACGAAACCATCGCGGCCTATCGCAGCGCATTCAAGGCAGCCACCTCAATCGGCTGGCCCAAAGCCGACCTCACCAAGGCCGACTTCCCCGACCCAATCCGCCTCCCCAAGACCTCGGGACGTACCCCGGACGCCGAAGCCTGACGACTCACTCAACTTCTGAAAGGACACATCAATGAACAGCGTCATTCTCTTCCACATCGCATGCGGTATCGTCATCGCTCTCGCCGGATGCTTGATCACCAGAATTCCAGCGATGCGCTCCGAGCACAGTTCGGGATCCGTATTGCAGCACTCCCTTTCCGCCACGATCTACCAGGTCGTCGGTATCGGCATCTTCCTCGCAGTGGCTACAGCCATCTACGTTGGCGCAACCTACCTTGCCGCCCACAGTCCCGACGACAGCAACTACAGGGCGCTCACATGCGTCACCGGCGCCCTACTCGTCATCGTCGCCTGCATACGCGTGATGACCACACGAGGCCCTCGCCGAATCATCGGAACAAATACACTCACCGTTGTTGTTCTCGGGCTCGTCCTCTTCATCAGCGGCCCAACCCTCCCGTGACTAGATGGTGGGGTGGCAGACCGGTGGGCTGCCACCCCACCGCCCATCGCAGGCTAAACTAGACACACGAGCAGGCCGCCAGATCGCAGTCACGAGAGGGGATTGTCATGAGTGGGCGGATCACATACCGCGATACAAAACCCTTCTGCATTCCCGCGTCGCTCGATGAGCTCACGGGTCCCTCAACGGGCATCGTGCATCTCCCCGTGCGCTTGAGCTGGGCGCCAGGGGACGGCTCCTTTAACCTCGATGACGATGGCGAGCGAACGACGGTCTACCAATGCGTCATCGGTGAGGGCAGCGTGGAAGACCAATGCCGTTACCTTAACCGCGACATCCTTACCGACATGTGGCCGACGCTGCGCCTTGACCTTGCGATCACGGCCGCCTGGGAAAACCGCTTCACGGCGTTGCGTGGGAGGAACAAATGGCTCGCTCTGTACAGCAGACGCAACGCCAGCTAATCGCATGCGCGCTCGAGGTCCTCGCAGACGCGGACTTCGCCCTCGCTGGTTCGGGCGCGATCCGTGAACACGGGATGACACAGCGCCCCACCAACGACATTGACCTGTTCACGGTCATGCAAGCCTCCGCGCGGTTTCCCCACGCAGTAGACAGCCTCATCGAGCACCTCACCGCGAACAACTACGATGTCACCGTCGAACGCAGAAGTCCCTCTTTCGCCCAGCTCTCCGTCACCCCACCACACGGAGCTCCACTCAGCGTCGATCTCGCTATCGACTGGCGCGCCCACACACCCGTACGCCTCGACATCGGCCCCGTCCTCACCCTCGAGGACGCCATCGGCAACAAACTCAGCGCCCTCTACTCCAGGAGCTACCCACGCGACTACCTCGACGTCGACGCGATCCGATCCACCAGAACAATCAGTGATACGCGCCTCATCGAACTCCTGCAGGAACGCGACGCAGGCTTCGACGCAGGATTCTTCACAGAATGCCTCCGCGGGGCATGCAACATCACCCTGACACAAGTATCCGCCTACGGCGTCAACGCCCCACAGCTCCACGCGATCCAACAGCGTTTCCGCGCCTGGGCCGACGACATCGACGATCAACGCAACGAACAGCCCCGAGGACTGCGCGACGTTCTCCGAGCAATCCCACAGCCCACACTGCCGCCCACACGCTCTGCGCACCCGTCGCTGCCGACTACTCCCAGCCCAAGCTCCGTGCCCCCGCAACAAGGTCAGGGACCCACCCTCTAAGCGCCCCCGAGCTCGCGCTCCTGCCTGCGCTTGGCGAGTGCTCGCGTCACCGTCGACCGATGCACCCCCAACGTCGATGCGATTTGCTGATGCGTCATTCCCGCCTGAAACATCGCTTCAGCAGCCTCCAGGCGATCCCCAGTCACTCGCGGCCGACGCCCACCAATACGCCCCTCAGCGCGCGCATGCGCGAGACCTCTGCGCGTGTTCTCCCGGATCGTCGACACCCGCAGTTGGGCCAGCACGGCCATGATCCCAATGATCGCTTCCCCCATCGGCGTGGACGCGTCGACGTCAAGGAACGGTTCGGTCAGCGACCGGAGCCGCACTCCACGTTTGCCCAGATCCCGGATCACGTCGATCGCGATTCTCTCCGAGCCTGCCAACCGATCCAGCGCACGGACAACAAGGACATCTCCCTCACGCAGGTACTCCATACATGCATCCCACGCGGGACGGTGCTCGAGCCGAGAACTCACGCCGTGGTCGACGAACACCCGCTGTGCGCCGGCTGCCCGCAACTCTGCTTCCTGCGCATCCGTATTCTGTTCGCGTGTTGACACGCGCGCATACCCGATGGTCGCCATCCGCCCACTCCATTCATTGACTTTGACCGGTGGTGTTGAAACGGTTGAGTACCACCGTTGTGCACCGTTGGTTTTGCACCTGGTTTCTGCACCCTGTTTCTGGCGACTTTCGGTTGCCGTCAGGGCTGTTGCGTGGCGGGTGTGATATCGGCCGTTTACGCACCCGACACCACGCCAACGTTCACGAGCGTCACGAACACCCACACGCACACGAACGCCACCATCGAGGACGCGATGAAAGTGGCGATCGCCGCGCCGATATGAAAGCCGATGGACGGATTCATGCGTCTGACGCACGCGACATACAGGGCATGGATCACGCAATTCCACCACAGAGTCCCCAGAAACAGCAACGGCATGATCAGCGACTTCGGATCGCCACGGTCGACCGCAAGCCCATAGAGCCGAACGACGACGATACTGATGGCGGCAAGAAACGCCAGACTCGGCAGGGCACACAAGCGCCACCACCGCCAACGCCACCGATCCCTCGCCGGCACGGGCGCGGTGCCAGGCGCACGCCATGGATTAACCGGGGTGCTCGAAGGTGGGTTGACGACCGGCTCGAGGTAGCTCAGATCCTCATGCGCGGCCGCCGGCGCAGCTACCGGTGGTGGTTCCGACGTACGGCCGCGGCCGCGTTCCTCCTCGAGGGCCATCATCACCGCCCATTCCTCATCGATCGACAAGGCGCGAGGCGCCGTTGGGTCGCCTCCAACCTGCGAGGACTGGGGCGGGGTTGGCTTGCGGTGAGACTCATCATTGACACTCATGCCTCAATCATCCCCCACCAGGCCCACATGTGCGTCCACCTCACACCGGCCTGCGGACCGGCCACCACGCCATACCCTGCCAATACGGTGTATCAAGGCGCGTCTCTTCGACGACGCCCCCGACGTCCGGCGCATGCACCATGATCGGGTGCCCGTCGGCGTCCGCGCCGGCATAGACGCCAATATGGTGCACGTGGCCTCCCGGTGCGTGCGAGAAGCCAATGAGGTCACCGGGTGTGAGCTGGTCGCGGGCGATCGGTGCCGCGTCAGAGTTCTTGGTGATCTGATCGGCCGTGCGAACCGATACCGGGAGCGGGTGGCCGAGCTCAGCATAAGACAACACAATGAGCCCCGAGCAGTCCACGCCACTGCTGGTTTCCCCGCCCCACACGTAGGGAGTACCCAAGTGGGTGCGGGCCTGCGCAAGGAGGGTTCCGTCGCTCGAGGGCCCCGAGGTCATTGTCTCGACAAACCTGGCCTGCGCCTCACGAATGCTCTTCACATACCCCTGTGTCTCCTTGTACGGAGGGATCCCGCCCCAAGACCTCACTGCGCCCGGACCCGCGTTGTAGGACGCGAGAGTCAGGTCGACGCGATCACCCGAAACGAGGCCCGAGGTGAGCCAGGAGTCGACACTCTTGGCGAGCTCGCACATGTAGTAGCCCTGAGAAATGATTGAATCCACGCCGTTGGTGATGTCGGCGCGGCCGTCGCCGTCGCCGTCGCGGCCGTGCGTGGCCCACGTTGCCGGCATGAACTGGCTGATGCCCGTCGCGCCGGCCGGGCTGGTGATCGAGGGATCCCAGGTATGCGCTGACTCGTGATCCGCCTGAGCAGCAATCAGCGAGGGCGAGACGACGTCGCACGCTTGGCCCGCGCGCCACACCGCGTCCTGATACTCCTCGGGCACGCCCGACACGCGCCCGCTACCGCCTCGAGCGTTCCCAGCTGGCGTATTCGACTCACTGAGCATCGCAAGAGGCATCAGAGCTGCCCCGGGAAGCACAAAAAGCGCGACAACAAAGACCCCCAGCCCCTTCTTCACAGTGCCCTGCCTCGATGAGCCTGCACCTCGGCCGCCGAAGCAGACACACGGACCTGAGTTCCTCGAGCAGGCAGGTGTGCCGGCGTAGCGGCATCGACGATCGCGCGAATCCGATCGGGGCGAAAACCCGCGCTCCTCGAGGTGCCATCGTCAAGGATTGGAGCCTGCAGCAGTCCTTCGCTGCGCATCTGCTCGACGAGATCAGGGCGCTGGCTCAGGTCGACGATCGTGTACGCGATGCCCGCGCGATCGAGCGTGTCGCGCGTGAGACGACACGACGGGCAGTTCGGCGTCGTGTAGATCGTGAGCATTGGGGCATCTGGGGTAGGGTTCATCATGATTCCTCCTTCGCCCCTCCCCGTAACACCGTGAACGCACGCACATGCCCCCTCTTCCGCATGGCCACGCCAATGTGGCATACTGAAGGGGAGCCGAACAGCGTCACCTGTCCGACTCCCCGGGTATCCGGGCTGGTCTCAGCGCCCGATGAGGGCACTGAGCAGGAATGCAATCGCCCAGATCAGCTGCGGCAGTGTCGTTACCACTGCTACAGCGATCTGGGCTTTCTGCTTCCCATCCAGACCCAGCCGCCTCACTCGAGACGGCCGATGGCCTTTCGTCATCACCCAGTCACCTCCTCTCGTCGGTGTCAACTCCCCGGCAGGAATACTGCTGGTCCGGGGTCGACGCCGCGGAGGCCCCACAATTCTCTCACGCACACCCATCAACGGCACTGACACCACATCCCATTGCTGGCAGTGCTGGCAATACCGGCATTGCTGGCATTCAACTGGGGGTGTCCGTTCCCCCTTTTGGATAGTGTCAGTCATGTTTTGGGGGAAGTGAGGACTCCCATGTATCCCTCGTTCCATCGAGCCGTGTCCAGTGTATGCAGATACTCCTTGATCCACGTGTCTGCTGTGATGTTGCATAGATGAAGGAGACAGACGCGTTAGAGTCGATGCTCCTTGGGCCTGGGCCACCCTCAACAGTGAAGCGAACGGGTTCTATGAGGCATTCAATGACGACATCGTTAACAGTTTCCGCACCCGTGTTCACCAGTAGGTAACGAGCCCCGTCGATCCAGCGCAGTTCCCACGGTGGTGCTTGCTGCTGCCTTGCGGCGACATCTGCCAGCACCTCGAGAGATTGGGCAACCTTCTCAGCTGCTTCTCTTTCTTCCTTCGACTTGCGTGCCTGAAACACCGAAACGACGGCGCAGGCAGCGGAGACGAGGCCCCCGGCGACACCGAGCCACCCACCAAGATCCATACGGCTCACTCCTCTGTCTTTTCTTGAGTTTCTCCGGCGGGTACCCCGCCCGCTCGAAAATGATGTTACCGGGGAACTTTCGGATTCTGTCTCGCGCGCTGGCCGCGGGCGGCCCGGAGCCGGTTCAGGAGATGAGCCGTAGTCTTGTCGGCTCGAAGGGGGTTTCCGCGTCGTCCGCGGCGCCTATCAGTAGGTGGATCTCGTGGTGTGTGAGGCCCGCGTCCGCGAGTTGGCGGCCGATGGACGCCGCGAGCACCGGTTCCTCGGGCGGGAGCGTGTCGCTTCCTGGTTCGTGGACTTTCCAGCCCTTCGAGTTGAGTTGCCGGTAGAAGCGGGCGCGGTCCTCCCCGGTGGCCTTCTTCAGCCCGTGGGCGCGCTCGAAGAGCGCTTGCATGCTGACGCCCCACTCCGCTTTCAAATCGGAGAGCCTCCCAAGGGTCAGTCTTGTCAACTGCGATGAGATCACGGCTTCGGGCATGAGGAACTCCGCGGCGAACTCGTTCGCCTCCCTCTCCACATCAGTGTCGCTGTCGGCCTGGTTGTGGAGCACGAGGTGCCCCAGCTCGTGGGCGAGCGTCATTCGTTTGCGGTCGGTGGGGAGTGCGCTGTTGATTATGATCACGGCCGCATCGCCCGCCCACTGGGACATCCCGTCGATCCGCGGGGAGTGGAGGTCCTCCTCGATGATTAGGACACCGGCGGATTCCAGCCAACGCACGAGCGACCGAACCGGGCCGATCGGCAGCCTCCACGCGTTGCGTACCTCCTGCGCGGCGCGTACGGGGGTCGTGGACTCCGAGGAGATGCTGGGTACGTGGTTCTCGGCGTCCAGGGGGATGCGCGACGCGATGTACGCGGCGTGCATCCGCAGAATGTTCAGCCTCGCCTCGACGCGGCGCCAGTCGCCGGGCCTGGCGGTGCGCTGCCTGCGCATGTGGGCGTGGGCCGCCACCGCTCCAACGGCGCGGAAGTTGTGCGCCAAAAACTCCGGGGTGACCCCGAAAGCGTCGGCAATCCGCACGAGCGTATCAGGGTCCGGTTCCCGAAGGTCGTTCTCGTACCGGGAGAAAGCCGCCTGAGTGATGCCCAAGCGCTCGGCAACTTCGGCCTGAGTACGACCCGTCGAGATCCGCAGGACGTGCAACACGTCGCCGATACTGTTCATGACCCCTGCTCTTCCCGGATCGGGTCCACGACAGCAGAAAGATCCCACGTCGGCGCCTCGGGCACGTCGCGGGCGCTGAAACCACGGGCGCTGTCCGACGCTGGTGTCAGGACCGCCGCCCACACCGCCTTGTCCGTACCATCGCGGAGGGTGAGAACGGCATCCCCGACAGCACGCTCATCCGAGTCCCAGTGATACCCCAGGGCAAGGGGGATCTCCGCCAGCCCGTCAAGCGCGACCGCGGCGGCTGGCGTCCAAAAGTCACGCGAACCTTCGGTGGGATAGGAGGACAGGGAATCGTTGAGCTGATGGCGTTTGATGCGGATGCGGATATTCGTGCCGTGTGTGAGCTGGCGCTCCGGCTCGTGGTCGTAAATGCTGATCGAGGGATCCCCTTCGATCCGTGGGACGAACGCCGACCAGATCCAGTCGTGGATGAAGCACGCGACCATGCGCTGTGTCGGGTTCGCCGGGAAATCGGGACCCGAGCGGAACGAGGCGTAGTGGGCGCGGGCCACGCCCAGCGCTTCCAGATATGCGCGGACGAAACCGTCGCCGAGCTGATTGAGGACCTCATCACGAGTAGGGAAAACCTTGTCATTCATGCCAGGAAATATACCACCATTTGCAGCAATGCTGGCAATGCTGGCAATGCTGGCGATTCCGGGCGCCACCGCGGAGGCCTCTCTACCGGCGGCCCCTGGGTACGCGGCCGGTGCCCACCGGCTCGTACGCCCGCCCCCGGCGCTCCTCCTCCCGGGCGAGCTTCTCCTCCAGCGCTTCCGCGATCCACGCCTCGAACGACGCGGGCCCGCCTCGGAGGAGACCGTCGATGTAGGCCGCCCTGCACCGGCCCGCCAGGGCCGAGCCGAGGCGGGCGGTGACCTTGACGACGTGCTCGCCCTCCGCGCCGACGCCGGAACCGGTTTTGCCAGCGGTGCCAGCACCGCCGGTTTTGCTGGCAGTGCTGGCTTGTGCGGCACTGCCAGCGACGCTGCCGGGAGCCGGGACGGGGGCGATCACGGACGCGACCGACGCGTTCAGGGCGGACTTCTTGCGCGGTGGCCGAGCACTCATAGGACACCGCTCCCGGCCGCGAGGAGAGTCGACAGGTGGGCGTCGTACAGGCTGGCGAGTTTGGCGGCGCCCGGCCATTCGTCGAGGCCCATCCCGGATTCTGCGGTGTCCGAAATGGCGACCGCGTCGGGTATCGGCGGGTCGAAGAGCCGCAGCCCCCGTTTCCGGCAGGCGGTCGTCAGTTCATCGACCCAGTGCGCGCCCTGACGGGTACGCGCCCGGTGTTGGTTGACGATCACGCCCATCAGGGACACGGACGGGTTGTAGTAGGCGCGGACCGCCTCGACCGTGTTCAGGAGGTGGGCGAGCCCAGTTGCTGAGTACAGGCGAGACTGGCTGACTACGAGGATCCCGTCTGCGGCCGCGAAGGCGTTTACGGCGAGTGTGTCGAGTGCTGGCGCGCAGTCGATCAACGCGAGGTCGAATGAACCGGACACGGGGGCGATGGCTTCGCGCAACCGCATTTCCCTACCCGGGCCTCCCGTGACCAGCTCGTTGCGTACTAGTGCGAGGGCGTCGGCGCCCGACGGTGCCAGGTGCACCCCCTCCCATGGAGTGGGGGCCACCACCTCATCGAGCGTGAGTTGCGAGGCCGCCGACAGGACATCGGCCATTCCTGCGTCTCCATCGGCGAGATCGGCCAGTGAATCAGTCAAGTTCCCCTGGGGGTCCAAATCAACCACCAGTGTTCGGATACCCCGCAGGCTCGCGGCACGCGCGAGGTGGTAGGTGGTCGTGGTCTTGCCGACCCCGCCCTTCTGGTTGGTCACTGCGATAGTCAGCATTTCCGTTCCTTCCTTTCTTTTCGTGCTCAGGCGCCCGCGAGAACGGCCCTGTGGGTGAGCGCGAGCTCGCCCTTGGCGCCCTCGGGCGGGGCCTTGCGGGTGCCCTCGATCTCCTCCAGGGCGCGCTCGGCGGCGTCCACGGCGTCCTCCACCGCCTCGTACGCCGCTTCCATGGCCTCTCGGCGCTCCTCCTCTGTGATGTCGTCATCCATGGTCTTCTTGTCCTTTCAGTGGGAGGTGATTCTCTGGGGGCCGGTTCCGGCTACATTGGTTGTGCGGGTGCCCAGGCCCGAGGCGCGCCCGGCGCTGTAGCCCGCGCGGCGGGTGTCGTTGTTGGATGTGATCGGGGCGCCGTACGCGAGGCCCAGGTGTTCGGCCCATTCGGCGAGGCGCGCTTCGCGCGAGCGTACGACGAGGGCCCGCGTCGGGGCGCCGTCGTCGGAGGCCTCGGTGAGGGCCGTCGTCCGGGTTTCGCGCACCGCGTCGGCGACGGCGAATCCGAATCCGAGGATGAACCCGTCGCGAAGCTGCCGCCGGTGCGGGGCTTTGCTGCGCTTGTAGCGCGCGCTGTTCGTGCGCCTCCACGAGGCCCATCCGGCCGCCGTGTAGGAGGCGAGCGCGGAGGCCAGGGGCATGAACCAGTCCAGGTCCGAGCCGAACCCGGCCACGCGCACCAGGACGTGGGGGTCGCCCCGGCGGTCGCGCCGGTCCATGTAGTACGCGCACAGCCCCGCCGCGTCGGCCACCCTCTCGATCGCGGTGTGGGTCGCGCGGGACGCGGTGGAGCGCCCGCCGCGCAGGACGAGCTCGCGCACCTCGATGTGCTCGCGCTCCGCTGCCTCCACGTCCAGGGACGTGATGGCGTGGCGCGCCATGAGGACGCTGGCGCGCTTCATCGCGACCTCGCGCTCCGAGGCCGAGGCCCCCTCGTCCTGCGCGAGCGCCAGGAGCGCGCGGATCCGCTGCTGTATCTTCTTATCGTCGTTCATGGGTTTGCGCTCTTTCCGTTGAAATTGCTGGTGGCTGGCAATGCCAGCACTGCCGGGCATGCCAGCGTTGCCGACTGGTCCGGCAATGCTGGCGGCGTGTGGGATCACTGGGTTGCAGCGCCACCGCTGGTGGTGGGCGGCTGGATGCGGGTAGCAGCGAGAATCGCGTCGCGAGCTCGGGGGGATGGTGCGACGTAGCGGACGGTCGTCTGGAGCGATGCATGGCCCAGGAGTTCGCGCACAGTGAGCAGGTCATGCTCGGCCGAGTACGCCTTCGTTGCGTAGCGATGACGCAACTTGTGCAGTGTCCAGGTGTCAGGCAAAATCCGGCGTCCGATCTGCGAGACGGAATTGGCGGCCATATGTCCGCCACAACGCCCAGGAAACGCGTACTGTCCAGTTGCTGCGCAGCGCGTGATGATTGCCCGTGCCAGGTCGGCCGTGATCGGCACAGTTCTCGTGCGCCCGCCCTTTCCTCGCACGAAAAGGCTCCAACCGTCGGTATCCTCGTAGACATCGCCGGCCTCAACTTGAGCGATCTCCACGCACCGCAGGCCGGCCTCAGCTGCCAACCGCAAAATGAGGGCGTCACGTGGACTCGCGCTATCAACGCAGTCCACCAGGACGGAGTCAGGTATGGGGCGTGGAACTCCTGAGGGGCGGCGGATGCGGGGGAGTACCGTGGAAATATTGCCGCAGTGGTGTGTGGAGTCGAGCCACCCGAAGAACTTCCGGAACGTGCTGTAGTAAGCATGTCTCGTTTCGTTAGCCCACGCTCGTGTACCGCACCACTCGACCAGGGACCCGGGATCGAGTTCTGTGGGAGGTATATCGGGGAACGCGCGGGCCAGTTGGAGTACATGGTTGCGTTTGGTGTGGATTGAGGTCGCAACGAGCCCTTGAGAGCGCAGGAAGACGATGAAGTTGTCAACGTGCCCCTCCCACATGAGAGGGGTCGGTAGTTCCAAGACATGATGACGTTGAGTGTTCATAGTCCTCAACGTTTCCATCTACGTGGAAATGATGGGACCCAGCGTCCGCAGCTGGCAATAGTGGCAATGCTTGCGTAGCTGGCAGTGCCGGTAACACTGGCATAAGTGGCAATGCTGGCAAATGGGCAAGAACATCGAGGATTACCAGGGTTGCCAGTAAAGAAAAACCGCGGAAATCCGAGACATATCCGTCGGTCGTCGGTTCAAGCCCGACTTGGGGCACCAATGACCGGGCGGTGCGATGGGCGCGCCCGCCTGTCAGGCGCGAGCACCCTCTTGACGCCAGGAGAGGGGGACACGCCGCCGCGGCCTCGTCCCGTGAATCCCTGCACATAACACAAGCTGCCTTGACTCGCGACGCGACTCACGGTAGCCTGAGTATTTGCGCCTTATCATGCCCGAGGTGACCCGTATCCAGCCGCCGTAACAGGCGCTTGGCGGACCAGGACGCGTCAGATAATGGGGGATAAGGCCGCGTGCGCACCGTAAAAGCAGGGAAGGACCCCCTTTGGCTGCCAACAGCACCGCCAAACAGCCCAGGCACCGCATCTCGTTCGCCAAGCTTCACGAACCCCTCCAGGCCCCCAATCTGCTCGGCCTTCAGGTCGAAAGCTTCGACTGGCTGCTGGGCAACGACGCGTGGAAGGCTCGCGTCGAAGCCGCGCAGGCATCCGGCCGAGGAGACGTCCCCGACGTCTCCGGCCTCGAAGAAATCTTCCATGAGATTTCCCCCATCGAGGATGTCGCAGGCACCATGAGCCTGTCGTTCCACGACCACCGCCTCGAATCCCCCAAGTACTCCATGGAGGAAGCCAAGGCCAAGGACTACACGTACTCCGCCCCCATGTACGTGACCGCCGAGTTCATGAACTATGAAACCGGCGAGATCAAGTCCCAGACCGTGTTCATGGGCGACTTCCCGCTCATGACCCCGCGCGGCACCTTCATCATCAACGGCACCGAACGAGTCGTCGTCTCCCAGCTCGTTCGTTCCCCCGGCGTGTACTTCGAGAAGCTCTCGGACCGCACCACGGACAAGGAGACCTTCGGCGCGAAGGTCATCCCCTCGCGAGGCGCGTGGCTCGAGTTCGAGATCGACAAGCGCGACGCGGTGGGCGTGCGCATCGACCGCAAGCGCAAGCAGTCGGTCACCCACTTCCTCAAGGCCATCGGCATGACCGAATCTGAGATTCGCGACACCTTTGCCGCCTACCCGGTCCTCCTCGAAACCCTCGAGAAGGACACGGTGTCCACCCAGGAAGAAGCCCTGCTCGACATCTACCGCAAGCTGCGCCCCGGCGAGCCCGCGAACGTCGACGCCGCCCAGACGCTGCTCAACAACTTCTACTTCGACTCCCGCCGCTACGACCTGGCGAAGGTGGGCCGCTACAAGATCAACAAGAAGTTGGCCATCGAGGCCGACCCCAAGGCCTCGACCCTCTCCCTCGAGGACATCGTCGCCACCGTCAAGTACCTCCTCGCCCTGCACCAGGGCGATAAGGCGTTCGCCGGCACCCGCGGCGGCGAGCCCGTTGAGGTCCGCGTCGAGGTCGACGACATCGACAACTTCGCCAATCGTCGTATCCGCGCCGTCGGCGAACTCATCCAGGGGCAGGTTCGCACTGGCCTGGCGCGCATGGAGCGCACCGTTCGCGAGCGCATGACCACCCAGGAAACGGACTCGATCACGCCCCAGACGCTGATCAACATCCGCCCCGTCGTGGCCGCCATCAAGGAGTTCTTCGGAACCTCCCAGCTCAGTCAGTTTATGGACCAGAACAACCCGCTGGCCGGCCTGACCCACAAGCGGCGCCTCTCGGCCCTCGGCCCCGGCGGCCTCTCACGCGACCGCGCGGGCATGGAAGTGCGAGACGTTCACCCCTCGCACTACGGTCGCATGTGCCCGATTGAGTCCCCCGAAGGCCCCAACATCGGCCTCATCGGTTCGCTCGCGACCTTCGCGCGCATCAACCCCTTCGGCTTCATCGAGACGCCCTACCGCGTCGTCGAGGCCGGCAAGGTCACCGACGAGATCCGCTACCTGACGGCGGACGACGAGAAGGGCCACTTCATCGCCCAGGCCTCGTCCCCGCTGAACGCCGACGGCTCCTTCGCCGAACGCGACGTCCTGTGCCGAGTCGCCGGCGAGGACCCCACCCTGATCGCGCGCGAACGCGTCGACTACATGGACGTCTCCGCGCGCCAGATGGTCTCCGTTGCGGCGGCGTTCATCCCCTTCCTCGAGCACGACGACGCCAACCGAGCCCTCATGGGCGCGAACATGCAGCGTCAGGCCGTGCCGCTGCTCACCACGGAAGCACCCCTGGTCGGCACCGGTATGGAGATGCGCGCCGCGCACGACTCCGGTGAAATGATCCTCGCGGCCCACTCGGGCGTCGTCTCCGAGGTCTCCGCCGACCTGATCGTCGTGTCCACGGACGAGGGCGGCCGCGACTCCTACCGCCTCGAGAAGTTCGAGCGTTCCAACCCCGGTAACTGCACCAACCAGCGCGTTATCGTCGACGAGGGTGACCGTGTCGAGGTCGGAGACGTCCTGGCGGACGGCCCCGCAACCTCCAACGGCGAGGTCGCACTCGGCAAGAACCTGCTGGTCGCCTACATGTCCTGGGAAGGCCTCAACTACGAGGACGCCATCATCCTGAGCCGCCGCGTCGTCGAAGAGGACATCCTGACCTCCATTCACATCGAGGAATACGAGGTTGATGCCCGCGAGACGAAGCTCGGCGAGGAAGAGATCACCCGCGACATCCCCAACGTCTCCGAGGAATCCCTCGCCGACCTGGACGAGCGCGGCATCATCCGCATCGGCGCCGAGGTCACCGCCGGCGACATCCTCGTCGGCAAGGTCACCCCCAAGGGCGAAACCGAGCTGACCAGCGAGGAGCGCCTGCTGCGCGCCATCTTCGGTGAGAAGGCCCGCGAGGTGCGCGACACGTCCCTGCGCGTCCCCCACGGCGAAGAGGGCATCGTCATCGGCGTGCGTGAATTCAACGACGACGAGGACGACCTCAACCCCGGCGTGCGCCAGACCGTGCGCGTCTACGTCGCCCAGCGGCGCAAGATCACGATCGGCGACAAGATGGCCGGCCGTCACGGAAACAAGGGCGTCGTCTCCAAGATCCTGCCCGTCGAGGACATGCCCTTCCTGGCCGATGGCACCCCCGTCGACATCATCCTCAACCCCCTGGGCGTTCCGGGCCGCATGAACGTCGGTCAGGTGCTCGAGTACCACCTCGGGTGGCTCGCACACCAGGGCTGGGATGCCTCGGCGGCCGTTGAGGCGGGCGAGGAGTGGGCGACGCACCTGCCCGCCGACGGCGTCACGACCGAGCCGGGTACGCCCGTTGCGACCCCGGTCTTCGACGGCCTCGAGGCCGACGAACTCGCGGGACTGCTGCGCAACGTTAACCCTAACCGCGACGGCGACGTCCTGACCAACTACGAGGGGAAGGCGCGCCTCTTCGACGGGCGCTCCGGCGAACCGTTCCCGTACCCGATCTCGGTGGGCTACACCTACATGCTCAAGCTCCACCACCTGGTCGACGACAAGATCCACGCCCGCTCCACGGGCCCGTACTCGATGATCACGCAGCAGCCGCTGGGCGGTAAGGCCCAATTTGGCGGCCAGCGCTTCGGCGAGATGGAGGTGTGGGCGCTGGAAGCCTACGGCGCCGCCTACGCCCTCCAGGAGCTGCTGACCATCAAGTCCGACGACACCACCGGCCGCGTCAAGGTGTACGAGGCCATCGTCAAGGGCGAGGACATCCCCGAGCCCGGCATCCCCGAGTCCTTCCGAGTCCTCATCCAGGAAATGCGCTCGCTGTGCCTGAACGTCGAAGCCCTCGACGCGGCCGGCAACGTCATTGACCTGCGCGAACAGGACGAAGACTTCAATGCGCGTGAGGACCTGGGCATCACCCTCGATGCCCGTCCGAACGCTGCGGCGACCATCGATGCGATCTGATAGGGAGAGATAACTTTGCTGGACGCCAAAACGTTCGACAGCCTGAAGATCACCCTGGCCACCGGCGACAACATCGCCGAATGGAGCCACGGTGAAGTCAAGAAGCCGGAGACCATCAACTACCGCACGCTCAAGCCCGAGCGCGACGGCCTGTTCGGTGAGCAGATCTTCGGTCCCACGCGCGACTGGGAATGCGCGTGTGGCAAGTACAAGCGTGTGCGCTACAAGGGCATCATCTGCGAGAAGTGCGGAGTCGAGGTCACTCGCTCCCGCGTCCGCCGTGAGCGCATGGGGCACATTGACCTCGCCGCGCCCGTCACGCACATCTGGTACTTCAAGGGAGTTCCCTCCCGCCTGGGCTACGTGCTCAACCTCGCGCCCAAGGACCTCGAGAAGGTCATCTACTTCGCGGCCTACATGATCACCGAGGTCGACGAGAAGGGCCGCCACGAGGATCTGGCCGAACTGCGCGCCGAGCTCGAGGTGCAGAAGAAGCAGATGGAGAACAACCGCGACGCCACCATCAACGACTTCGCGGAACAGCTCGAATCCGACATGGCCGCCCTCGAGAAGGACGGCGCCTCCCAGGCCGAGCGCGAGCGCGCCCGCAAGCAGGGCGAGCGCGAGATGGCCAAGATCCGCCGACGTTTCGACGGCGACATCGATGGCCTGGAGGCCGTGTGGGAGCGCTTCAAGGACCTCAAGGTCGGCGACCTCGAAGGCGACGAGCGCCTCTACCGCGCCATGGTCGCCCGCTACGGCACCTACTTCAAGGGCGACATGGGGGCGGCAGCCATCCAGAAGCGCCTCGAGACCTTCGACCTGGAGGGTGAGGTCGCCGCGCTGCGCCAGACCATCGCCTCGGACTCCGGTCCGCGCAAGGCCCGCGCCATCAAGCGCCTGAAGGTCATCAACGCCTTCGTCGCCACCGGAAACTCCCCGGCCTCCATGGTTCTCACCAAGATTCCCGTGATTCCGCCGGACCTGCGCCCCATGGTTCAGCTCGACGGTGGTCGCTTCGCGACCTCCGACCTCAACGACCTGTACCGTCGCGTCATCAACCGCAACACCCGACTCAAGCGTCTGCTTGAGCTGGGCGCCCCCGAGATCATCGTCAACAACGAGAAGCGCATGCTTCAGGAATCCGTTGACGCCCTCTTCGACAACGGCCGACGTGGACGCCCCGTCGCCGGACCGGGCAACCGCCCGCTCAAGTCGATCTCGGACATGCTCAAGGGCAAGCAGGGTCGTTTCCGCCAGAACCTGCTCGGTAAGCGCGTTGACTACTCCGGCCGAAGCGTCATCGTCGTCGGCCCGCAGCTGCAGCTGCACCAGTGTGGTCTGCCCAAGCAGATGGCTCTGGAGCTCTTCAAGCCCTTCGTCATGAAGCGCCTGGTGGAGAAGAACTACGCGCAGAACGTCAAGGCCGCCAAGCGCAAGGTCGAGCGCCAGCGCCCCGAGGTGTGGGACGTCCTCGACGACGTCATCCGCGAGCACCCGGTGCTGCTCAACCGCGCGCCCACGCTGCACCGCCTCGGCATCCAGGCGTTCGAACCCCAGCTCATCGAGGGTAAGGCCATCCAGCTGCACCCCCTCGCCTGCGGCGCGTTCAACGCCGACTTCGATGGCGACCAGATGGCCGTTCACCTGCCGCTGGGAGCCGAGGCGCAGGCGGAGGCCCGCATCCTCATGCTGTCGACGAACAACATCTTGAAGCCCTCCGATGGACGCCCCGTGGCCATGCCCTCGCAGGACATGATCATCGGTCTGTTCCACCTGACCTCGAACCCCGACCCGTCGGTCCCGGTCGAGAAGGATAAGGACGGCAACCCCGTGGTTCCGTACTTCTCCAGCCAGGCGGAAGCTCAGATGGCCTTCGACGCCGGCAACCTGGACCTGAACGCGACCGCGCGGATCCGTTTCGCCGATGGCACCGTCCCGCCCGAGGGCTGGGAAGCCCCCGAGGGCTGGGAGCCCGGCGACGAGCTGATCCTCGAGACCAGCCTCGGCCGCGCGATCTTCAACGAGCAGCTGCCCACCGACTACCCGTTCGTCAACGAGGTCGTCGGCAAGAAGCAGCTCGGGAGCATCGTCAACACCCTGACGCAGCGCTACCCGAACGTCCTGGTCGCCGATTGCCTGGACGCCCTGAAGTCCGCCGGTTTCCACTGGTCGACCTGGTCGGGCATCACGATCGCGTTCTCCGACATTCAGGCCTCGCCGCGCAAGCGCGAGATCCTGGCCCGCTACGAGGCCAAGGCGGCCGAGATCGTCGAGCAGTTCGAGACGGGCATCATCCTCGAAGAGACCCGCTACGAGGAGCTCGTGAAGCTGTGGCTGCAGTGCACCGAGGAGGTCGCCGATGACATGCGCGCGAACTTCTCCGAGCGCAACACCGTGTACCGCATGGTGAACTCGGGCGCCCGAGGCAACTGGTCTCAGGTGCAGCAGATCGCCGGCATGCGCGGCCTCGTGTCCGACCCGAAGCAGAAGCTCATCGAGCAGCCGATCAAGGCGAACTACCGCGAGGGCCTCACCGTCCTCGAGTACTTCATCGCCACCCACGGCGCCCGTAAGGGTCTCGTGGATACGGCTCTGCGTACCGCCGAATCCGGGTACCTGACGCGGCGCCTCGTCGACGTCTCGCAGGACGTCATCGTTCGCGAGGCCGACTGCGGGACTCGCGCCGGCCTCAAGATCGACATTGCCCACAAGAACGACCTGGGACAGTGGGAGGCGTCCGAGACCATCGAGACGACCGCCTACGCCCGGAACCTCGCGCGCGACGCGGTGAACGAGGCCGGCGAGGTCGTCCTGCCCGCGGGCACGGACCTGGGTGACGACCAGCTCGCTCAGCTCGTCGAGGCGGGTGTCGAGCAGATCGTGTGCCGCTCGGTCCTCACCTGCGAGTCGCAGGTCGGCACCTGCGCGGCCTGCTACGGTCGCTCACTGGCCACCGGCAAGCAGGTCGACATCGGCGAGGCCGTCGGCATCATCGCCGCCCAGTCGATCGGCGAGCCCGGCACGCAGCTGACGATGCGTACGTTCCACACCGGTGGCGCTGCCTCCGCGGCGGACATCACGCAGGGTCTGCCTCGAGTCCAGGAACTCTTCGAGGCACGCAGCCCGAAGGTTGAAGCGAAGATGAACGAGGCCGCCGGCCGCGTCCACATCAACGACGAGGACCCGAGCGCCCGCAAGGTCATCATCACCCGTGATGACGGCAAGGAGGACCTGGTCATCGAGGTCTCGCGTCGCCAGAAGATGCTCGTGTCCGAGGGCCAGCACATCCAGGCCGGCACCCCACTGACCGAGGGCCAGCTGGACCCGAAGGAGATCCTGCGCATCATGGGGCGCAACGTGTCCCAGAAGATGCTCGTGGACGAGGTGCAGAAGGTCTACCGCGACCAGGGCGTGGGCATCCACGCCAAGCACATCGAGGTCATCGTGCGTCAGATGCTGCGTCGCGTCACCATCCTGGAACCCGGCGACACGACGTTCATGCCCGGCGAGCTCGTCGACCGCATGGCCTACCTGACGCAGAACCGCCGCGTCGCGGCCGAGGGCGGGCAGCCTGCCTCCGGTCGTCAGATGCTCATGGGCATCACGAAGGCCTCGCTCGCCACGGATTCCTGGCTCAGTGCCGCCTCCTTCCAGGAGACCACGAAGGTCCTGACGGAAGCCGCGATGAACGGCAAGTCGGACTCCCTGGTTGGCCTGAAGGAGAACGTCATCCTCGGTAAGCTCATCCCGGCCGGCACCGGCCTGTCGCGCTACAACGACGTGATCGTTGAGCCGACGGCCGAGGCGATGGCCAACTCGAACTACTCCGAGGCCGACTTCAGTGACGGCTCCGTGTCCGAGGACTTCCTCGACGCGCTGGGCGCCATCGACTTCGGCATGAACTTCCGCGAGTAGTCGGTGACATGACCGCGTGGGGCCCCGGCCTCGTCCGTGAGAACGTGACGAGGTCGGGGCCCTTTGCGCGCGTACGGCTGCGGTTGGTGCGTGCGGTGGGGGAGCATGCGGGTGTCGCCCCGGCCCCTGCCGGCGTGAACGCCACGCGACCACGGCCTCGTTCATGCGCGGCTTGGGCCGTCAGGTGGGACTGCGCGCCCGATGCGTGGCGCCTAGCACCCGCCGATGCGCGCGTAGCCCCGAGAGATCCGTTTGGGCCTCGATCCGCGTACGACTTGGAACGTCGATCGGGCTGCTTGCGTGGTGACCCATCAGGTGGCTGCATGAGCCCACCTGTGCGCACGTTAACCCACCGAGTGGCAGGTGGGCGCATGTGCCCAGCCTCCACTAGGTGGGTTTAGCTGCGCATTGGGGGGTTAACGCTGCCGGTAGGAGCGTTCGGAGGATGAGTTCCCGGGCTTCCCTGGTGCCGGGAGTTACCGGACGTTGTAGACATGTCTGAGCGGATAGCGGTGCAACGACGAGTGTTGCCAGAGCGATCACGGGGAGTCGTGAGAATGAGGAGGGACACATCAGTCGGCACGAGGTATCAGTCGGCCCGCCTGTCAGTGCATCTGGTGTTGTTCAAGCCACAGCCGCAGGCAGTCTTGCGGTACTTTCAGGTGCCCGATAGCCAGTTGTGTCGCCAGGTATTCGCGGAATGCGCCGAAGTCATCCGTGCTGTGCCAGCTCACCCGAATTATGCGCCACCCGTCGTTCACTAGTTCGTGCTGGCGTTTCAGCCATTTGTTGGTGTTATCGCGTACCTCCTCGTCGGTGCTACCGAATTTGGAGCGTCCATCCGGCTCGATCATCAGCTTCAGTTCTGGCAGGACGATGTCGCCAAAGTAGGTATGGTCTTCAACAGTGATCGGGAGCTGAGTGACAATACGGCCGCTGTACAGAGTGTTGACGAACCACAAGATTGCTGCTTCGAAAACGTTGTCGCATCCACCATCAGCCTTACGAAGAACAGTGTGTGCGCGGAGGTAATGTGGGTGGTGCGGCTGCCGGGATAGTTCTTGATGCATCTCTTCGCGTATGCGTTCGCATCGGCGTCGAGACTCCTCCAGATCGAAGCGGTCGAAGCGTGACAGCGTGTGCATGACCATGCATGTGGCAACGAATCCGGTGAGTGGTTCGTCGTTGAGCGCGAGGCGAACAGCCGCTTCAATGGGTGATTCGGCTTCGAGTGTGTCAACGGTGGTGACATTCCTCGGTCGCCGTGCCCGGCTGATGATGTTCGCCCGAGGGACAGTTGTTCGAGGATGTCGAACCGCGTGAAAGGGTGTCGCACGAAGGCGTGTCTCGCTCGGCCATACCTCGACATCTGGATTGGCAGACCATGTGGGGATTCCGTGCAGCAACAAAGCGCTGTTACCGGTAAAGACCAGGCGCTGTGTGCACTGGTAAGCAAGGGCGTGGAGGCGAGAGATGTTAATGATGTTCCATAGCTTCCAGGGCGGAGCCTGCTCATCATTGTGGAGCCGAATCCTGTAGCCGCGCCGAATTGTCAGAACCTCCGGGTCGTTGACGATGTTGCGTCGACTGTGTCGATGCGTACGGAATGACTCTATGATCATCATGTCGATGGTATAGACGACAACGGCGCGAGCAATCCAATGCTCCGACCGTGCCTGTGGAAAACGCTGTTGGGCGCGGCAGCTGTGGACAACGTGTGGGATGGCCTTGTCGCCCGAACGAGCGTCGGCTGCCTCGAAGGCGGGAGGGGGGTGTTGCAGAGGGCAACGACGTTGTGCTTGCGTGGTGGCCCATCAGGTGGCCGCATGAGCCCACCTGTGCGCACGTTAACCCACCGAGTGGCAGGTGGGCGCATGTGCCCAGCCTCCACTAGGTGGGTTTAGCTGCGCATTGGGGGTTAACGCTGCCGGTAGGAGGGCCCAGCGGTCGGCTCGTAGGGGATCCGGCAGGTTTGAGGGTGATTCACGAGGCATGTGCCCTCCTGGGAGGACGCGCCATCGGCCTCGGCGACGCCACGGGTTCCGGCGACGCCACTGGTCGAGCTGGAAGTGCCTACCCCACCCTCCCGCGTGACAGATTGTGCGCACAATCCGACAGATCAGACGGCCCGTTACCTCCCCTGCGAACCAGCAGGGTTGGATAGGACGTGGCGGCTCCCAACTGCCCTCAGGTCTCAGGCGACCCGTGTCGATGCGGACAGATGAGGGGTGGTTCAGGGCGCGGCACCGCTCTGGGATGCAGGGCTTTGGAACTGAAAGAGGACAATCAACATGCTTTCCATCAACTGGTCTGATGTGTGGAAGATGGTTGAGTCGATCAAGGTTCCCTTGATCGTCATCGGCGTGGCGCTGGCGCTCGCCATCATCGTCTCCCTCGCTGTTGTCAAGGTGGGCAAGCCTGCCCGCAAGCTCGCGCGCTCGACCGCCTGGGTCGCGGCGTTCGTCGCGTTCGTCATGGCCATCGTGTCGATGCTGTACGGCGGCTTCAAGACGGTACTGGATCTCGCCGCAGGCACGGGCGCCCTCACTGCCGCGTCGAAGGCTCAAGTCGAGGCCCTGGGTAACGACATCTCCGACGAGGGCATGGTCCTCCTGAAGAACGACAACGGTGCTCTGCCGCTGGCGAAGGGATCCGCGATCAACGTGTGGGGCTGGGGCTCAACGAACCCGATCTACGGCGGCACCGGCTCGGGCTCCCTGTCGAAGGACAACCCGACGACGACCCTCCTGGACGGCCTTCACAACGCTGGCTTCACCACGAACGATGAGCTGACGAACCTGTACACCTCCTACCGCGGCGAGCGCCCCGAGGTCGGCATGTTTAAGGCCGACTGGTCGCTTCCCGAACCCACACGGGACAAGTACTCCGACGACCTGCTCTCCAATGCCACAGCCTTCGGTGACACCGCGATCGTGACGATCGCCCGCTCGGGCGGTGAGGGCTTTGACCTGCCCCGCGACGTCAACCAGGAGATGGCGAGCAACCCGTACTTCAGCTACACGAACAACTCCGAGGAGGTCGCGGACTTCGAGGACGGCCAGGGCTACCTCGAGCTGACGCGTCCCGAGAAGGACATGATCGAGCTGGCGAAGAAAACCTCGACCAGGACGGTCGTCGTCATCAACGCCGCCAACGCGTTCCAGCTGGGCGAGCTCCAGGATGACCCGGAGATCGACGCGATCGTGTGGGCGATCCCCGGCGGCCAGGTTGGCTTCAACGCGCTGGGGCGCATCCTGGACGGCGAGGTCAACCCCTCGGCCAAGACCCCCGACACGTTCGCGCGCGACATCAAGGCGGGCCCCGCAGCCAACAACTTCGGCGACTTCCAGTACACGAACATGACGGAGTTCGCCCAGGACGACCCCTTCAACAAGGGCACCCAGACGCAGCCGTCCTTTGTCAACTACTCGGATTCGATCTACGTCGGCTACCGCTGGTACGAGACTGCCGCCGCTGAGGGAGTCATCGATTACGCGAACGCGGTCGTCTATCCCTTCGGCTACGGCCTGTCCTACACGACATTCTCCCAGTCGATGAGCGACATGACGGTCGACGAGGCCACGGGAACCATGTCCGCCGATGTGACCGTGACGAACACGGGCCAGGTCGCCGGGAAGGACGTCGTGCAGATCTATGACAACCCGCCCTACTCGGACGGTGGCATCGAGAAGACCGCCGCGAATCTGCTGACGTTTGAGAAGACGAAGCTGCTGGAGCCCGGTGAATCCCAGACCCTGACCCTCACCTGGAAGCGCGACGCGCTGGCCTCCTACGACTCGGTGAATGCGAAGGCCTACGTGCTTGAGGCCGGCGACTACAGGATCTCCGCGCGCTCCAACTCGCACGACGTCGTCGACGAGAAGACGTACACGGTGGATGCGACGCAGACCTTCAACACCGCCGACAGCACGCACGACGGTGACCAGGTCGTGGCCACCAACCACTTCGACGACGCGGCGGGCGACGTCACCTACCTGTCCCGCGCCGGCCGCTTCGCCAACCTCGCGGAGGCGACTGCAGCCCCCACGAGCTTCGAAATGAGTGAGGCGAACAAGGCGACGTTCCTCGCGACGTCGAACTACGACGCGGCAGCCGCCGACGCCGACAGCACCGCGACGATGCCCACCACGGGTGCCAAGAACGGCCTCGTCCTGGGAGACCTCGCGGGCCTCGACTACGACGACCCGAAGTGGGACCAGCTCCTCGACCAGCTGACCGTCAAGGAGATGAACACCCTGATCTCCAAGGGCGGCTACGGCTCCCCGGCGATCTCCTCGATCGGCAAGCTGCGCGTCTCCGACGTGGACGGCCCCGCCTCGCTGAACAACAACTTCACGGGTGTCGGCTCGATCGGCCTGCCCTCAGCGGTGTCCGTAGCGGCCACCTTCAACAAGGAACTCGCGCGTTCCTTCGGTGACGCGATCGGCACGATGGCGCACGACATGCAGGTGTCCGGCTGGTACGCGCCGGCCACGAACACGCACCGCTACGCCTACGCGGGACGTAACTTCGAGTACTTCTCGGAGGACCCGGTCCTGGCCGGAACGCTGGTCGCCGAGGAAATCAAGGGCGCGCAGGCCAAGGGCGTGTACGCCTTCCTCAAGCACTTCGCCCTCAACGACCAGGAAACCAACCGCACGCACATGCTGGCGACCTGGACGAACGAGCAGGCGATGCGCGAGATCTACCTGCGTCCCTTCGAAATCGGCGTCAAGGACGGCGGCGCGCACGCAATCATGAGCGCGTTCAACTACATCGGCACGAAGTACGCGGGTGCGAACTCGGCACTGCTCAACAACGTCCTGCGCGACGAGTGGGGCTTCCGCGGCATGGTCCTCACCGACTACTTCGCTGGCTACGGCTACCAGAACGCCGACCAGATCACGCGAGGTGGCGGCGACATGATGCTGGCCACGATCGACATGCCGATCTCTACGGTCAACGTGCAGGATGCAGCTGGCGTCAGCTCTCTGCGCCGCGCATCGCACAATATCCTCTACACGGTCGCCAACTCGTGGATGTACGAAAACGGCCAGCCCGAGGTCAGCCGCAACGCGTGGGAGTACATCACCTGGGTGGTGGCAGGCGCCGCGATCCTCGCGCTGCTCGGCCTTGAGGTGGTGGCGATCCGCCGCTACCGCGCTCGCAAGGGGGAGGCCGTGGTCGCCGTTGAGCAGTCCGCTTCGATCGACGAGGCCGGAGCCGAGAAGGCGCAAGAGTGACCGATCCGGGATTGACCGTTGCTCGTGCCTCCCTCGGGTGGCACTGAGGATCCTTCACCCGTGGCGGAGGGGCCCGCAGGCAAGCGCCTGCGGGCCCCTCCGCATTTCCGCAAGGATCGAGGCCGGGCACATTCGAGGCACACGTGAGTA
Organism: Schaalia odontolytica; assembly: GCF_024584435.1. Classification (GTDB taxonomy): domain Bacteria; phylum Actinomycetota; class Actinomycetes; order Actinomycetales; family Actinomycetaceae; genus Pauljensenia. The sequence goes on along the minus strand of NZ_CP102197.1, from coordinate 1,425,294 downwards.
AAGAAGTCGCGTGCAACGGTAGATGCGCACGAGGACGCGCAGGGACAATACCCGGCCCGTGCCTCGTTGATGAGGGGGGAAACACAACGCAGCCCCTTTGACGGATCGGGACGCTGCCCGCTATCCTTGTGGATGGTTCCCGCCTCTGCGGGATCTCTGTGCCCGGGAAACCGGGAGCGGGCTCCGTCCGTCGGAGCTCCGGGCGTCATTCTCTGACCCTCGTGGTTATCATGGCGCGCCGGCCCCCAGCGGACACGTGTGCCCACACGGGGGTCATGCAGTCGCGGAAGACTGACAATCAGGGCCGCCCCTCGAAGTGAGGGGAGGCCGCCGACGGAAAGAAACTGGAGACCCAGTGCCTACCATTCAGCAGCTCGTCCGCAAGGGACGTGTCTCGAAGCGCGCGAAGGTGAAGACCCCCGCGCTGAAGGGCTCCCCCCAGCGTCGCGGCGTGTGCACCCGCGTGTACACCACCACGCCGAAGAAGCCGAACTCGGCTCTGCGAAAGGTCGCTCGTGTGCGCCTATCGTCCGGCATCGAAGTCACCGCGTACATCCCCGGTGAGGGCCACAACCTGCAGGAGCACTCGATCGTGCTTGTGCGCGGTGGTCGTGTGAAGGACCTGCCCGGCGTGCGCTACCGCATCGTCCGCGGCTCGCTCGACACCCAGGGTGTCCGCGGCCGTCAGCAGGCTCGTTCCCGTTACGGCGCGAAGAAGGAGAAGAAGTAATGCCTCGTAAGGGCCCCGCTCCCCGTCGCCCCCTCGTCGATGACCCGGTCTACGGCTCCAAGGTCGTGACCCAGCTGGTCAACCGCGTTCTCCTCGACGGCAAGAAGACCGTCGCCGAGCGCATCGTCTACGGCGCCCTCGAAACCGTTCGCGAGCGCACCGAGCAGGATCCCGTCTCCGTGCTCAAGCGCGCTCTCGAGAACATCCGCCCGGCCCTCGAGGTTCGCTCCCGCCGCGTCGGCGGTGCGACCTACCAGGTCCCCGTCGAGGTTCGCCCCGCGCGCGCCACGACGCTGGCCCTGCGCTGGCTGGTTGACTTCTCGCGTCAGCGCCGCGAGAAGACCATGACCGAGCGTCTCGCCAACGAGATCCTCGACGCCTCCAACGGCCTCGGTGCCGCTGTGAAGCGCCGTGAGGACATGCACAAGATGGCTGAGTCCAACCGCGCCTTCGCGCACTACCGCTGGTGATGTAAAGACGAGGCCTGGGCAACCGGGCCTCGTCTCACGCAGCTTTCACACCCATTACTTCGAACGAAGGAACCACACTCGTGGCACTAGAGGTGCTGACGGATCTCAACAAGGTCCGCAACATTGGCATCATGGCTCACATCGATGCCGGCAAGACGACCGTGACCGAACGAATCCTGTTCTACACGGGCATCAACTACAAGATCGGCGAGACGCACGACGGCGCCTCGACCACCGACTGGATGGAACAGGAAAAGGAACGCGGCATCACGATTACGTCCGCCGCCGTTACCTCTTTCTGGAACGGTAACCAGATCAACATCATCGACACCCCCGGTCACGTTGACTTCACCGTTGAGGTTGAGCGCTCCCTGCGCGTCCTCGACGGCGCTGTCGCCGTGTTCGACGGCAAGGAGGGCGTTGAGCCCCAGTCCGAGACCGTGTGGCGTCAGGCCGACAAGTACGACGTCCCGCGCATCTGCTTCATCAACAAGATGGACAAGATGGGCGCCGACTTCTACTTCTCGGTTGGCACCATCCGCGACCGCCTGCACGCGACCCCGATCGTCATGCAGATCCCGATGGGTGCCGAGAACGACTTCGTCGGCAACATCGACCTGCTGACCATGGAGGCCCTGACCTACCCGGCCAAGGACGACAAGGGCAACGACACGCTCGGCTCCATCGTCGAGCGCGGCCCGATTCCCGCCGAGTACCAGGAAAAGGCTGAAGAGTACCGTGAGGCGCTCGTTGAGGCCGCGGCCGAAGGCTCGGACGAGCTGACCGAAGCCTACCTGGAGAACGGCGAGCTCACGATCGAGCAGATCAAGGAAGGCATCCGCCTTCTGACCATCTCCTCGCGCGCCTTCCCCGTCTACTGCGGTACCGCTCTGCGCAACATGGGCGTGCAGCCCGTCCTCGACGCCGTCGTGGACTTCCTGCCCTCCCCGCTCGACATCGGCGACGTTCGCGGCTTCCTCCCCGGTTCTGAGACCGAGGAAGAAACTGAAGTTCGTAAGCCCGACGAGAACGAGCCCTTCTCCGCTCTGGCGTTCAAGATCGCCGCTCACCCCTTCTACGGCAAGCTCACCTTCATTCGTGTGTACTCCGGTAAGGTCGAGTCCGGCTCCCAGGTCCTCAACTCGACCAAGGGCAAGAAGGAACGCATCGGCAAGATCTTCCAGATGCACTCCAACAAGGAGAACCCCGTCGACGTGGCGCACGCTGGCCACATCTACGCGGTGATCGGCCTGAAGGACACCACGACCGGCGACACGCTGTGCGCGATGGACAAGCCAATCGTGCTGGAGTCGATGACGTTCCCCGCCCCCGTTATCCAGGTCGCCGTCGAGCCCAAGTCGAAGGCCGATCAGGAGAAGATGGGCGTCGCCATCCAGAAGCTGGCGGAAGAGGACCCGACGTTCACCGTCGAGCTCGACGCCGAGACCGGCCAGACGATCATCGGTGGCATGGGTGAGCTTCACCTGGACATCATCGTCGATCGTATGCGTCGTGAGTTCAAGGTCGAGGCCAACGTCGGTAACCCGATGGTTGCCTACCGCGAGACCATTCGCAAGACGGTCGAGAAGTACGAGTACACGCACAAGAAGCAGACCGGTGGTTCCGGTCAGTTCGCGCGCGTCATCATCGCGCTCGAGCCGCTTCCGGCCGACTCCGAGGAAGAATACATGTTCGAGGACAAGGTCACCGGTGGCCGTGTTCCGCGCGAGTACATCCCCTCGGTTGATGCGGGCATCAAGGATGCCATGCAGTCCGGCGTTCTGGCCGGCTACCCGATGGTCGACATCAAGGCCACGCTCCTCGACGGCGCCTACCATGAGGTTGACTCCTCCGAAATGGCGTTCAAGGTGGCTGGCTCGATGGCCCTGAAGGAAGCGGCCAAGAAGGCCAACCCCGTCCTCCTCGAGCCGATCATGGCCGTCGAGGTTCGTACTCCCGAGGAGTACATGGGCGATGTGATCGGCGACCTCAATTCTCGCCGTGGCCAGATCTCGTCAATGGATGAGCAGCACGGCGTGCGCGTCGTCAAGGCTCAGGTGCCGCTGTCCGAGATGTTCGGCTACGTTGGCGACCTGCGCTCCAAGACGCAGGGCCGCGCTGTCTACTCCATGGAGTTCGACAGCTACGCCGAGGTTCCGCGCGCCGTCGCGGATGAGATCGTCGGCAAGTCTCGGGGCAACTGAGTCCCACCGGGGGCTCGCGGGGCAGGGTGACCCGCCCTGCGAGCCGCCTCACACACAAGTAAACCCAGTAGGTCTCTAGCCCCATGGGTGTTAAAGTGACACCTAGCCGTAGGCTGAGAATATCTACCCGAGTCCAGGAGGACACAAGTGGCGAAGGCCAAGTTTGAGCGCACCAAGCCGCACGTCAACATCGGCACGATTGGTCACGTTGACCACGGCAAGACGACGCTGACGGCAGCAATCACCAAGGTGCTGCACGACAAGTACCCCGATCTCAACGAGTTCACCCCCTTCGATCAGGTCGACAACGCTCCCGAGGAGCGCGACCGTGGCATCACGATCAACGTCTCCCACGTTGAGTACCAGACCGAGGCGCGTCACTACGCGCACGTTGACGCCCCCGGCCACGCCGACTACGTCAAGAACATGATCACCGGCGCTGCCCAGATGGACGGCGCGATCCTCGTGGTCGCCGCCACCGACGGCCCCATGGCTCAGACCCGCGAGCACGTCCTGCTCGCCCGCCAGGTTGGCGTTCCCACGATCCTCATCGCCCTCAACAAGGCCGACATGGTCGACGACGAGGAAATGATGGAGCTGGTTGAGGAAGAGTGCCGCGACCTGCTGGAGTCCCAGGACTTCGATCGCGACGCCCCGATCATCCAGGTGTCCGCTCTGAAGGCCCTCGAGGGCGACCCGGAGTGGGTTGCCAAGATCGAGGAGCTCATGGACGCGGTGGATTCCTACATCCCCACCCCCGAGCGCGACATGGACAAGCCCTTCCTCATGCCCATTGAGGACGTCTTCACGATCACCGGTCGTGGCACGGTCGTCACCGGTCGTGTTGAGCGTGGCAAGCTGCCCATCAACTCCGAGGTCGAGATCCTCGGTATCCGTGAGCCCCAGAAGACCACGGTTACCGGTATCGAGATGTTCCACAAGTCCATGGACGAGGCCTGGGCCGGCGAGAACTGTGGTCTGCTCCTCCGCGGCACCAAGCGCGACGAGGTCGAGCGTGGCCAGGTCGTGGCCGTTCCCGGCTCCATCACGCCCCACACCGAGTTCGAGGGCCAGGTCTACATCCTCAAGAAGGAAGAGGGTGGCCGCCACAACCCCTTCTTCTCGAACTACCGTCCGCAGTTCTACTTCCGTACCACGGACGTGACCGGCGTCATCACCCTCCCCGAGGGCACTGACATGGTCATGCCTGGCGACACCACCGAGATCTCCGTTGAGCTGATCCAGCCCATCGCCATGGAGCCCGGCCTTGGCTTCGCCATCCGTGAAGGTGGCCGCACCGTTGGTTCCGGTCGCGTCACCAAGATCATCAAGTGAATCAACCGCTGAGCGAGTTTTAGCAATGATTCGCTGCTGATCCAGCGGCATCGGGGACCCCGCTTCCGTAAGGAGGCGGGGTCCCTCGCTATTCACGCGACGTGGCGTGCCACGCAAGCGGCGCGTGGGCGAGTGGGGCGCCGGTCCTCGCCGACGATGTACGTGCCTCGCGCGAGGCCGCGGTGCGCGCGAATCAAGCGTCCCGCGAAGCGGTGATTCCGCACCGCGGCGTACAACCGGCGGTTGTGACGAACAACGGGTTGCGACACGCCCGAGTGCGGGGTACGGTAGTTTCCTGGTGACGGTCGGCGCCGCTCAGCGTGGCCGAGATCGGCACCATCGCCACTCTGTCGGTGGTTTCACATGCGAGAGTTCCCGTTCCGGTTTGTACTCGCGGGTGGAACTCTGACAGAATGGCACGGTTGCCCCAGCGTCTCTGGGGTGGTCCATGCGTGCCATCGCGCATGGATCGGGCAATATGCCCAAGATCTTTGGACAAGACGTCGGTCCGTCGCGAGCGATCGCGAGCACAACGGCTGCGACACGCCCGAGTGCGGGGACCGGCGGCGAATCTGTACGAGAAGAGGTAAGACGGCATGGCGGGACAGAAGATCCGCATCCGGCTCAAGTCGTATGACCACGAGGTCATCGACAGCTCCGCGCGCAAGATCGTGGACACCGTACAGCGTGCGGGCGCCACGGTCGTGGGCCCGGTGCCGCTGCCGACCGAGAAGAACGTTTTCGTTGTCATCCGGTCGCCCCACAAGTACAAGGACAGCCGCGAGCACTTTGAAATGCGCACGCACAAGCGGCTCATCGACATCATCGATCCGACCCCCAAGGCCGTCGATTCGCTCATGCGCCTCGACCTGCCTGCGGACGTCAACATCGAGATCAAGCTCTGAGGACATCTGCAATGACTAACAAGAAGCAGCACGCTGCCGCGCCCATGAAGGCGCTGCTCGGCCGCAAGATCGGCATGACCCAGGTATGGGACGCCGACGGCCACCTCGTGCCCCTGACTGTCGTGCAGGTCGGCACCAACGTCGTCACCCAGGTTCGCACCGTTGAGGTTGACGGCTACTCCGCAATCCAGCTTGGCTTCGGTGAGATCGACTCCCGCAAGGTCACCAAGCCCCTGCTGGGCCACTTCGAGAAGGCCGGGGTCGCCCCCCGTCGCCACCTCGCCGAGGTCCGTACGTCCGAGCACGACTCCTACGAGCTGGGCCAGGAACTTGACGCCACCGCCTTCGAGGCTGGCCAGTCCGTCGACGTTTCCGGCACCACCAAGGGCAAGGGTTTCGCCGGCGTCATGAAGCGTCACGGCTTCGCCGGCGTGTCCGCCTCCCACGGCGCGCACCGCAACCACCGCAAGCCCGGTTCGATCGGCGCATGCGCGACCCCCGGTCGCATCTTCAAGGGCCTGCGGATGGCCGGCCGCATGGGCGGCAACCGTCGTACTGTCCAGAACCTGACGATCCAGGCCGTGGACGCCGAGAAGGGCCTGCTGCTCATCAGCGGCGCCATCCCGGGTCCCAAGAACGGCGTGGTCCTGGTTCGCTCCTCCGTGAAGGGTGCGTGATCATGGCTGACGATCGTAACGTCGACGTCATCGACCTGACGGGCAAGAAGGCCGGCTCGGTGAGCCTGCCCGGCTCCATCTTTGACGTTCCCACCAACATTCCGCTGATGCACCAGGTCGTCGTCGCTCAGCTTGCGGCCGCCCGCCAGGGCACACACGCGACGAAGACCCGCGGCCAGGTTGCCGGCGGCGGCAAGAAGCCGTTCCGCCAGAAGGGCACGGGCAACGCTCGTCAGGGCTCGATCCGTGCACCGCACTTCACCGGCGGCGGCATCGTTCATGGGCCCCAGCCGCGTGACTACGACCAGCGCACCCCCAAGAAGATGAAGCAGGGCGCCCTGCGCTCCGCTCTGTCCGATCGTGCGCGCGCCGACCGCATCCACGTCGTCACCGCCCTGTTCGAAGGCGAGAAGCCCTCGACCAAGGCCGCTCTCGCCGCACTGCGCGCGATCGTCGAGGACCGCCAGGCTCTCGTCGTCCTCGAGCGCGGCAACGAACTGACCGCGCTGTCCCTGCGCAACGTTCCCGAGGTTCACGTCCTGTGGGCCGACCAGCTGAACACGTACGACGTCCTGGACGCCGACGACATCGTCTTCACGCAGGCCGCCCTTGAGTCCTTCCTCGGTACCAAGGAGGAGACCAAGTGAGCTCGATCGAAGCGGGCAAGAACCCCCGCGACATCATCCTGAAGCCGGTCACCACCGAGAAGTCGCTCGCCCTGATGGACCTGGGCAAGTACACCTTCGAGGTTGACCCCCGCGCGAACAAGACCGAGATCAAGATCGCCCTGGAGCGCATCTTCGGCGTCAAGATCGGTTCCATCGCGACCCAGAACCGCAAGGGCAAGACCTACCGCACCCGAGGCGGGATCGGTAAGCGCAAGGACGTCAAGCGTGCCATCGTCACCGTGCGTGAGGGCACCATCGACATCTTCGGCGATCAGGCCTGAGGACCGAAGGGACATTTGAACAATGGGAATTCGCAAGTACAAGCCCACGACCCCGGGCCGTCGCTTCTCGTCCGTCTCTGACTTTGTCGAGATCACCCGCGACACGCCCGAGAAGTCGCTGCTGCGCCCGCTGCACAAGACCGGTGGCCGTAACAACAACGGTCGCGTGACCTCCCGTCACCGTGGCGGCGGTCACAAGCGCCAGTACCGCGTGATCGACTTCCGTCGTCACGACAAGGACGGCGTCCCGGCGACGGTCGCGCACATTGAGTACGACCCCAACCGCACCGCCCGCATCGCTCTCCTGCACTACGCGGATGGCGAGAAGCGCTACATCCTCGCTCCGACCGGCCTGAAGCAGGGCGATCAGATCGAGGCCGGCGTCGGCGCCGACATTAAGCCCGGCAACTCGCTGCAGCTGCGCAACATTCCCCTGGGTACCGTTGTGCACGCCGTTGAGCTCTACCCGGGCGGTGGCGCGAAGATCGCTCGCAGCGCCGGCACCTCCGTGCAGCTCGTCGCCAAGGAGGGTCGCTTCGCCCAGCTGCGTATGCCCTCCGGCGAGATCCGCAACGTCGAGGCCACCTGCCGCGCGACGATCGGCGAGGTCGGCAATGCCGAGCAGTCGAACATCAACTGGGGCAAGGCCGGTCGCATGCGCTGGAAGGGCAAGCGTCCGCACGTGCGTGGCGTTGTCATGAACCCGGTCGATCACCCGCACGGTGGCGGCGAAGGCCGCACCTCCGGTGGTCGTCACCCCGTGTCGCCTTGGGGCAAGCCCGAGGGCCGTACGCGTCGTCCGAAGAAGGCGTCCGATCGTTTGATCGTCCGCCGTCGCAAGACCGGCAAGAACCGCTGAGTAGGAGTCGATTGAAATGCCGCGTAGTTTGAAGAAGGGCCCGTTCGTCGACGACCACCTGCTCAAGAAGGTCGACGCCGCGAACGAATCCGGCTCGAAGAACGTCATCAAGACCTGGTCGCGTCGCTCGGTCATCACCCCGGACTTCCTGGGCCTGACCATCGCCGTCCACGACGGCCGTAAGCATGTGCCCGTTTTCGTCACCGAGTCGATGGTGGGCCACAAGCTCGGAGAGTTCGCTCCCACGCGTACCTTCCGCAGCCACGACAAGGACGATCGTAAGGGACGTCGGCGCTGAGCCGACCCCACGGAAGAAGAGGCATATACATGGAAGCCAAGGCGCAGGCGCGTTTCATCCGCGTCACGCCCCAGAAGTCCCGTCGCGTTGTGAACGAGGTTCGCGGCAAGGGCGTTCTGGAGGCCGCCGACATTCTGCGGTTCGCTCCGCAGGCCGTCGCCACCGATGTCCGCAAGGTGCTCCTGAGCGCCGTCGCCAACTCGAAGGTCAAGGCGGAGAACGCCGGCGAAACCTTCAACGAGGCCGACCTGCTCATCCTGGAGGCTTACGTGGACGAGGGTCCGACCATGAAGCGTATTCGTCCCCGTGCTCAGGGACGCGCCGGTCGCATCCTCAAGCGCACCTCCCACATCACCATCGTGGTGGGGACCAAGGAAGACAAGAAGAAGGGAGACCGCTGACATGGGCCAGAAGGTCAATCCCCGCGGGTTCCGTCTGGGAATCACCACGGACCACCGGTCTCGTTGGTTCTCCGACTCCACCACCAAGGGACAGCGCTACGCGGACTACGTGGCCGAAGACGTCGCGATCCGCAAGTTCTTGACCGACAACCTCGAGCGCGCCGGCATCGCCGAGGTGAGCATTGAGCGCACGCGCGACCGCGTTCGCGTCGACCTGCATACCGCTCGCCCGGGCATCGTGATCGGTCGCCGCGGAGCCGAGGCCGACCGCCTGCGCGTGCAGCTCGAGAAGCTGACGGGCAAGCAGGTCCAGCTCAACATCCTCGAGGTGAAGAACCCCGATCTCGAAGCGCAGCTCGTCGCCCAGGGCATCGCGGAGCAGCTCGCTGCTCGCGTGTCCTTCCGTCGTGCGATGCGCAAGGGCATTCAGTCGGCTCAGCGCGCCGGCGCCAAGGGCATTCGTGTCCAGGTGTCGGGTCGTCTGGGCGGCGCGGAAATGTCCCGTTCCGAGTTCTACCGCGAGGGCCGCGTGCCGCTGCACACCCTGCGCGCGAACATCGACTACGGATTCCACGAGGCGCGTACGACCTTCGGTCGCATCGGCGTCAAGGTGTGGATCTACAAGGGTGACCTGACCGAGCGCGAGTTCGCTCGCCAGCAGGCCGAGCACGCCCAGCGTGGCGGCCGTCGCGATGGTCGCCGTGGCCCCCGCCGCGGCGGACGCCCCAACCAGGAGACCGCTTCGCAGCAGGCCCCCCGTGAGGCTCAGGCCTCCGAGGCCGCTGCGTCCACAACCGGAACGGAGGCCTGAGCCCCATGCTCATTCCCCGTCGGACTAAGTACCGCAAGCAGCACCGTCCTCACCGCACTGGCTTCGCCTCCGGTGGCACCGAACTCGCGTTCGGCGACTACGGCATCCAGGCCTTGGAGAGTGCGTACATCACCAACCGTCAGATTGAGGCGGCCCGTATCGCCGTCACCCGTCACATCAAGCGTGGCGGTAAGGTCTGGATCAACATCTTCCCGGACCGTCCTCTGACCAAGAAGCCCGCCGAAACACGAATGGGTTCCGGTAAGGGTGCACCGGAATGGTGGGTTGCCCCCGTCAAGCCCGGACGCGTCATGTTCGAGCTGGCAGGCGTCCCCGAGGAGCTCGCTCGCGAAGCCCTCAGCCGTGCCCAGCACAAGCTTCCTATCAAGACCCGCTTCGTGGTCCGAGAGGGTGGTGACATCTGATGGCAGATAAGGGTCTGACCACCGATCAGCTCGATGCCATGGACAACTCCCAGCTGTCCAAGGAGCTCGAGAAGGCCAAGGCAGAGCTGTTCAACCTGCGTTTTGCGCAGGCCATCGGCAACCTCGAGGATCACGGTCGCATGAAGACCGTGCGCCGCGACATTGCCCGGATCTACACCATCGCGCGTGAGCGGGAGCTCGGCTACCGCACCGCCCCGAACACTGAGGAGTGAGCCTGATGGCAGAAACCACCGCTCGCAGTGAGCGTAAGGTCCGTCGCGGCTACGTCGTCAGCGACATGATGGACAAGACCGTTGTCGTGCGAATCGAGGACCGCGTCAAGCACGCGCTCTACGGCAAGGTCATGCGCAAGAACAAGAAGGTCAAGGTTCACGACGAGCACAACGAGTGCGGCGTCGGCGATCTCGTCCTCATCATGGAGACCCGCCCGCTGTCGGCCACCAAGCGCTGGCGCGTTGTGGAGATCCTCGAAAAGGCGAAGTGACCTTCGCTCACAGACCGAAATCCGTTCGGCAAGGCTCGACCGGGACAATCCGGAAGAGAACCGGCACGACGACAGGAGTCAATAGAAAATGATCCAGCAGGAGTCGCGACTGAAGGTCGCCGACAACACAGGGGCCAAGGAGATCCTGACCATCCGTGTTCTCGGTGGCTCGGGTCGGCGCTACGCGGGTATCGGCGACACGATCGTCGCCACCGTGAAGGACGCCATTCCCGGCGGCAACGTCAAGAAGGGCGAAGTCGTCAAGGCAGTGATCGTTCGCACGCGTAAGGAAACCCGCCGCCCCGACGGTTCCTACATTCGTTTCGACGAGAATGCGGCCGTCATCATCAACAACAATGGCGAGCCGCGTGGCACGCGCATCTTCGGTCCCGTGGGCCGCGAGCTGCGCGAGAAGAAGTTCATGCGCATCGTCTCCCTCGCTCCGGAGGTGATCTGATCCATGGCAGCCAAGATTCGCAAGAATGACCTCGTCGAGGTCGTTCGCGGACGCACGTGTGACGAGAAGGCGCTGGCCAAGCGCAACGCCCGCCGCGCTGAAGAGGGCCTCGAGCCTTTGAAGCCCGGCGACAAGGGCAAGCAGGGCCGCGTCATCCAGGTGTTCCCCGAGGAGGGCAAGGTCCTCGTCGAGGGTGTCAACCTGAAGACTCGCCACGTGCGCCAGGGCCAGCAGGGCAGCGCCGGCGGCATCGAGACCATCGAGGCCCCCATCTCCCTGTCCAAGGTCGCTCTGGTCGACCCCGAGACCAAGAAGCGCGTTCGTGTCGGTTTCCGCGAGGATACCGTCGAGCGCGGTGGCCGCACCCGTACCGTGCGAGTTCGCGTGACTCGCGGCGGCGCCAAGCGCGGCGTTGAGCAGGGCAAGGAGATCTGAGCATGGCCCCGCGTCTGAAGGAAAAGTACGTCTCCGAGATCCGCGAGGCGCTCCGTGCGGAGTTCAAGCACGAGAACGTCATGCAGGTCGGCGGACTGACGAAGATTGTCGTCAACATGGGTGTCGGCGAGGCCGCTCGCGACTCGAAGGCACTCGAGGGCGCTATCCGCGACCTCACCGCGATCACCGGCCAGAAGCCCGTGACCACCCGCGCCAAGAAGTCCATCGCGCAGTTCAAGCTGCGCGAAGGTCAGGCGATCGGCGCCCACGTCACGCTTCGCGGCGATCGCATGTGGGAGTTCCTGGACCGCCTCCTGTCGACGGCGCTTCCCCGCATCCGTGACTTCCGCGGACTGTCCTCCAGGCAGTTCGACGGTCACGGCAACTACACCTTCGGTCTCACGGAGCAGTCGATGTTCCACGAGATCGACCAGGACTCGATCGACCGAGTGCGCGGCATGGACATCACGGTTGTCACCTCGGCCACCAATGACGAAGAGGGTCGCGCCCTTCTGCGTCACCTCGGCTTCCCGTTCAAGGAGGACTGACCCATGGCCAAGACATCCCTGAAGGTCAAGGCTGCCCGCAAGCCGAAGTTCGGCGTGCGTGCCTACACCCGGTGCAACCGTTGCGGACGTCCGCACTCGGTGTACCGCAAGTTCGGACTGTGCCGCGTGTGCCTGCGCGAGCTCGCCCACCGCGGCGAACTCCCCGGTGTCACCAAGAGCAGCTGGTAAAACGAACGTCGCAGGTCCCGGGCAACCGGAGAAACCGCGACGAGGAAGGGGAATAAACCCCCATGACAATGACAGACCCGATTGCAGATATGCTGACGCGTCTGCGCAACGCGAATCGTGCGCACCACGATGCGGTTTCGATGCCGTACTCCAAGCTCAAGAACGCGATTGCGAACATCCTGGTCGAGGAAGGCTACATTGCCTCGACCACCGTCGAGGATGCCCGCGTGGGCAAGACCCTGACGATCAACCTGAAGTACGGCTCGCACCGCGAGGCCGCGATCCAGGGGCTCAAGCGCGTGTCCAAGCCCGGTCTGCGCGTGTACGCCAAGTCCACCAACCTGCCCAAGGTCCGCGGCGGCCTCGGCGTGGCGATCCTGTCCACGTCCTCCGGCCTGCTCACCGACCGCCAGGCAGCCGAGAAGGGTGTGGGTGGGGAAGTCCTCGCCTACATCTGGTGATGAGGAGGCTGAACAATGTCGCGAATTGGTAAGAACCCCATCGCAATCCCGGCCGGCGTTGACGTCGCGATCGACGGACAGAACGTGACCGTGAAGGGCCCCAAGGGCACCCTGAGCCACGTCGTGGCCGAGCCGATCACCGCCAAGGTCGAGGACGGTCAGGTCGTCGTCGAGCGTCCGAACGACGAGCGCACGGCGCGTTCGCTTCACGGGCTCTCCCGCACGCTGATCGCCAACATGATCGTCGGCGTGACCGAGGGCTACAAGAAGGATCTCGAGATCACGGGCACCGGTTACCGCGTGGTCGCCAAGGGTAAGGACCTGGAGTTCTCCCTGGGCTTCTCCCACACGATTACCATTACGCCGCCCGAGGGCATCGAGTTCACGATCGCCCCGAAGTCTCAGACGCTGTTCACGGTGTCCGGCATCGACAAGCAGCTCGTCGGCGAGACGGCTGCCCGGATCCGCAAGCTGAAGAAGCCGGAACCCTACAAGGGCAAGGGCATCCACTACGTGGGCGAGACCATCCGTCGCAAGGTCGGAAAGGCTGGTAAGTGATGGCTTACTCGATCAAGGGCAAGGGCAAGTTCGTCGCTCGCAAGCGCCGTCACCTCCGCCTCCGCAAGAAGATCAACGGCACGCCCGAGCGTCCCCGTCTGGTCGTCACCCGTTCGAACCGCCACATGGTGGCGCAGGTCATCGACGATACGGTGGGTCACACGCTGGTGTCGGCCTCCGACATCGAAGCGGACCTGGCCGGTTCCGAGGGCACGAAGACCGACAAGGCCCGCAAGGTCGGCGCCCTGATCGCCGAGCGCGCGAAGGCCGCAGGAATCTGCGCCGTCGTCTTCGACCGCGGTGGTAACAAGTACGCAGGTCGCGTTGCGGCCGTTGCCGAGGCCGCCCGTGAGGGCGGGCTCGAGCTGTGAACGAGCCGAAAGAAAGAGAGATCATCTGATGGCTGCACAGCAGCGAGACAGGAACGGTTCGGGCGCGGGCGAGAACAACGATCGCCGTGAGCGCCGCTCCGGCCGCGGCAACGATCGCGACAACCGCCGGAACAACGAGAACAAGAACGAGTACATCGAGCGCGTCGTGACGATCAACCGCGTCTCCAAGGTCGTGAAGGGCGGACGCCGCTTCTCCTTCACCGCCCTGGTTGTCGTGGGTGACGGCGAAGGCACGGTGGGTGTCGGCTACGGAAAGGCCAAGGAAGTTCCTCAGGCCATCTCCAAGGGTGTCGAGGAGGCGAAGAAGAACTTCTTCCGCGTCCCGATGATCCGCCGCACGATCACGCACGTGGTGCAGGGTCGCGACACCGCAGGTGTCGTCCTCCTGCGTCCGGCTGCCCCCGGTACCGGCGTTATCGCCGGCGGCCCGGTGCGCGCGGTCCTGGAAGCCGCGGGCGTCCACGACGTGCTCACGAAGTCGCTGGGCTCGTCCAACGCGATCAACATCGTCCACGCGACGGTTGACGCTCTGAAGCAGCTCGAGCAGCCCGAGGCTGTCGCCGCTCGTCGCGGCCTGCCCCTCGAGCGCGTTGCTCCCGCATCCATGCTGCGCGCTCGCGCAGAGGGTGAGGCAGAGAAGCGCGCGGCTGCCGAGGCCGCCGAGGCCGACAAGGCCGCTGCAGGGGAGGCTAAGTGATGGCGAAGAACATCAAGATCACGCTGGTGAAGTCCTCTGCTCACGCCAAGCAGAACATGAAGGATACGCTGCGCACCCTCGGGCTGCGCAAGATCGGCCAGAGCGTCGTGCGTGAGCAGACCGACACCGTCCTCGGTGCCGTTCGCACCGTGCGTCACCTGGTGACCGCTGAGGAGGTCGACTGACAATGGCGGACTCCACGAACAAGACGCAGATCGTTAAGCTGCACCACCTGCGTCCTGCCCCCGGAGCCAAGACCGCGAAGACCCGCGTGGGTCGCGGTGAAGGCTCGAAGGGCAAGACCGCCGGCCGCGGTACCAAGGGCACCAAGGCCCGCTACCAGGTTGCCGCCGGCTTCGAGGGTGGCCAGATGCCGATCCACATGCGTCTGCCGAAGCTTCGCGGCTTCAAGAATCCCTTCCGCGTTGAGTACCAGGTCGTGAACGTTGGCAAGCTCGGGGAGCTCTTCCCCGAGGGCGGCAAGGTCACGGTCGAGGACCTCATCGCCAAGCACGCCGTTCGCGATTCCGCGCCCGTCAAGGTCCTCGGAACCGGCGAACTCAGCGTCAAGCTCGAGGTTGAGGTCGACTCCTGGTCGTCCTCCGCCGAGGCGAAGATTACTGCCGCCGGCGGGTCGATTTCGGCTCGCTGATGCTGGGCGGGGGTGGTCCCACGAAGGGGCCACCCCCGTTACCTGTCTGCTCCGTCGGCGCGACGCGGCACCATAGTGCTGTGTCGCGGCGGCTACCGCGCCCCGTTGCGGGGTCACTCACGCCGAGACACTAGGCGGGCGTGAGCGTGACACTTTAATGATTGGATATCGCCAACCGCTACCCGTGTCGGGTAAGCTGGATCAGTCTAGGGGCCTCGCCCCGCTTGCCATCACCCGTAGGAGGAAGCCTTGCTCGGTGCATTTGCCCAGGCGTTCCGTACCCCCGACCTGCGTCGGAAGCTACTCTTCACCCTGTTCATCATGGCCGCGTTCCGGCTGGGATCATTCATTCCCACGCCGGGCGTCGATTCGCAGGCCGTGCAGCGCTGTATGGCGCAGGAGTCCCAGGCGTCGCTTCTGGACCTCGTGAACCTCTTTTCGGGTGGCGCGCTGCTGCAGCTGTCGATCTTCGCCCTGGGCATCATGCCCTACATCACGGCCTCGATCATCATTCAGCTGCTGCGCGTCGTGATCCCCAGGTTCGATGATCTGCACAAGGAAGGCCAGACCGGTCAGGCGAGGCTCACGCAGTACACCCGTTACCTGACGATCGGCCTGGGTGTTCTGCAGGCCACGACCACGGTCTCCCTGGCGCGCAGCGGTCAGCTCTTCCAGTCGTGTTCCGAAGGAGTCATCAAGGATCGCTCGATCGTTACGTTCATCATGATGATCATCGTCATGATGGCAGGCACGGGCGTCATCATGTGGCTGGGTGAACTCATCACTGAACGCGGCATCGGCAACGGCATGTCGCTGCTGATCTTCACCTCGATTGCGGCGCGCCTGCCCGAGCAGCTGCTGTCCATCGGACAGTCCGGCAAGTGGGCATCGGTCGCCGCCATCGTCGCCCTGCTCCTGGTGGTCGCGCTCGCCGTTGTCTACGTCGAGCAGGCGCAGCGCCGCATTCCCGTCCAGTACGCCAAGCGCATGATCGGCAGGCGCCAGTATGGCGGAACAACGACTTACATCCCGCTGAAGATCAACATGTCGGGCGTCATCCCCGTCATCTTCGCCTCCTCGATCCTGGCTTTGCCACCCATGGTTGCCCAGTTCGGCAAGACCAACGACAAATGGGTGCAGTGGATCTCGGAACACTTCACGCAGGGCAGCTCGTTCTACCTGACCATCTACGCCCTGTTCACGCTCTTCTTCACGTTCTTCTACACGGCCATCACGTTCAACCCGGACGAGGTAGCCGACAACATGAAGAAGTACGGGGGCTTCATCCCGGGCTACCGTGCGGGACGCCCCACGGCCGAGTACCTGCGCTACGTGATTAACCGGATCACCTCCGCCGGGGCGCTCTACCTCGTGATCATCGCGCTGCTGCCGTCGCTGGCAATCATCCCGCTGAAGCTGTCGAGCTCGCAGATGCCCTTTGGTGGCACGACATTGCTCATCATCATCGGCGTCGGCCTGCAGACGGTGAAGGAAATCAACACCCAGCTGCAGCAGCATCACTACGAAGGATTCCTCAAATGACAGTCGTCATCCTCCTCGGCCCTCCCGGAGCGGGCAAGGGAACGCAGGCCTCGCGCATCGCGGAGCGCCTCGACATCCCCGCCA
Organism: Schaalia odontolytica; assembly: GCF_024584435.1. Lineage (GTDB taxonomy): Bacteria > Actinomycetota > Actinomycetes > Actinomycetales > Actinomycetaceae > Pauljensenia. Next base: position 1,408,710 of record NZ_CP102197.1, on the reverse strand, counting down.
TCTCGACCGGTGACATCTTCCGCGCGAACATGGCGGAAGGAACCGAGATCGGCAAGCAGGCCCAGGCGTACATGGACCGCGGAGAGTTCGTGCCCGATTCGGTGACGAACACGATGGTGAAGGCTCGCCTGGCCGCCCCAGACACCGCCAACGGCTTCCTGCTGGACGGCTACCCGCGCTCGGTCGAGCAGGCGCACGTTCTGCGAGACATGCTCCTCGATCTCGGCACGTCGATCGATGTGGTCCTGGAGATTCAGGTCGACGAGGACGAGGTCGTCGAACGCATGCTCAAGAGGGCGCAAGAGCAGCATCGCACGGACGACACCGAGCCGGTCATGCGCCACCGCCTCGAGGTCTACCACCAGCAGACGCTGCCCGTGGCCACGTACTACGTGGACCAGGATCTCCTGGAGGTCGTCGACGGAACCGGCTCGATCGATGAGGTGACGGCCCGCATCTTCGCCATCCTGGATTCGGTGGCCTCGAAGTAGACAATGGCTCGCATCGAACTCAAGAGCGCGGAAGAGCTGCGCTGGATGCGCGAGGCGGGCCTAGTGGTCGTCTCCATACACGAGGCGCTTCGCGCCGCCGTCGCTCCGGGCATCACCACCCGTGAGCTTGACGAGGTGAGTGCCGCGGCCATTGCGGACTCGGGTGCCACCTCGAACTTCCTGGGCTACTACGACTATCCCGCAACGGTGTGCATTTCCGTCAACGACGTGATCGTTCACGGCATTCCGGGCGACACGGAGCTTGCCGCAGGTGACATCGTCTCCTTCGACTGCGGCGCCTACGTTGAACGTCGCGGCAGGCAATGGCACGGCGACGCGGCCTTCTCCGTGATTGTCGGCGAGCCCTTCGTTTCCGACGAGGATTTCGCCAGCGGAGTGCGAGCGTCGGGTTCCCTGCCGGGCGTGGATGAAAACGTGTTGCGTGAGCGCCGTCAGCTCGATGCCCTCACCCGCGAATCGCTCTGGTCCGCCCTCGCGGCACTCGCGACCGGCAAGCGGATCAGCGCGGTCGGCTCGGCCGTCGAAGAGGTCGTTGCCCGCCACGGGGAGATCAACGGCTGGGAAGCCGGTATCGTCGAGGAGTTCGTCGGTCATGGCATCGGGACGAGCATGCACATGCCTCCCGACGTCCTCAACTACCGGGTGCGCGGGATTCAGGCGCGCCTCAAGCCCGGCATGGTCCTCGCCGTCGAACCGATGCTCGTGCGCGGCGATATCGCGTCGATCACCGATGACGACGAGTGGACGGTCCGCACGGCGGACGGTCGTGATGCCGCCCATTGGGAGCATTCGATCGCCATCACGGAGGACGGGGTCAGTGTTCTGACGGCCCGCGACGGCGGAGCCGCCGGGCTCGCGCCGTACGGGGTGACTCCTGTCGGCCTCGACTGAATGATCCTGCCGGTGGGCCCGAAACCGAAGAGGTTTCGGGCCCACCGGCGTCATTGGCTCGCGGCCTCGTCCCGTACTCGGAGGTGGCACGCTCGGGCCGTTACTGCAAGAAACTCGCGAAGCGGCAACAAAAATGTGACCGATTGAACGTGAGCGAGTCGACAGGCTCTCCAACTACCGTGCGGACCGGCCGATGCCGTAGAGTAGTCCCTTGGGCGTATCTGCGTTGCGTGCAGGCGCAACCACGTCCGGCGGCATCCGCCGCAAGCTATCCGAGACATGTAGAGGATAAACGGAGGATATGGCGAAGAAGGACGGCGTCATTGAGATGGAAGGCACGGTCGTTGAGGCCCTGCCTAACGCGATGTTCCGTGTGGAACTGAAGAATGGCCACGTGGTTCTCGGCCACATTGCGGGGAAGATGCGTCAGCACTACATCCGCATCCTGCCCGAGGATCGAGTTGTCGTCGAGCTGAGCCCCTACGACCTTTCTCGAGGCCGTATCGTCTACCGCTACAAGTGACCCGACACAAACTGCCCGCCGGGCAGTGGAGGTAACAACCATGAAGGTCAAGCCGAGTGTCAAGAAGATCTGTGACAAGTGCAAGGTGATTCGTCGCCACGGCAACGTCATGGTCATCTGCGACAACCCCAGGCACAAGCAGCGTCAGGGCTGAGGCCCGCTGCGACCCGCGGGGCACCGTGCCCCACAGCATCACTCTCAGCGTCCCAGCGTGGGACGACCCTCGGTTCGGAGGCCGAGGCCGGGCTGCTCGCCCGGACTGAGCGATGACGACCTCCGATGAACAACTGGAGCAACATCACCATGGCACGTATTGCCGGCGTCGACCTCCCCCGCGAGAAGCGGCTCGAGATCGCGCTCACATACATCTACGGAGTCGGCCGCACGCGCGCGGCAGAGACCCTCGCCGCCACCGGCGTCAGCCCGGATACCCGCGTCAAGGACGCGACGGAAGAGGAACTCGTCAAGCTTCGTGACTACATTGAGGCAAACTTCAAGGTTGAGGGTGACCTTCGCCGCGAGGTTCAGGCTGACATTCGTCGCAAGATCGAAATCGGTTCGTACCAGGGCCTTCGCCACCGTCGTGGCCTGCCGGTCCACGGTCAGCGCACCAAGACCAACGCGCGTACCCGCAAGGGCCCCAAGCGCACCGTTGCAGGCAAGAAGAAGGCCAAGTAAGGCCCAGGAGGGTATGCCCCCTCGGGCAGCTCTCCGCGACAAGAAGGAACTGAACCAGAAATGGCAGCAGCAAAGACCTCGCGCTCGGGCGGTGCCCGCAAGCCGCGTCGCAAGATTTCGAAGAACGTCACCAACGGCCACGCCTACATCAAGTCGACGTTCAACAACACCATCGTCTCCCTCACGGATCCCACGGGCGCGGTTGTCGCCTGGGCGTCCTCCGGCCAGGTTGGCTTCAAGGGGTCGCGTAAGTCCACGCCGTTCGCCGCCCAGCTCGCGGCCGAGGCGGCGGCTCGTCGCGCCCAGGAGCACGGCATGAAGAAGGTTGACGTCTTCGTGAAGGGTCCCGGCTCCGGCCGCGAGACCGCGATCCGTTCCCTGCAGGCCGCCGGCCTCGAGATCGGTTCGATCCAGGACGTCACCCCTCAGGCCTTCAACGGCACTCGCCCGCCGAAGCGCCGCCGCGGCTGACTTGTGGACGGGAGGGCGCTGCCCTCCCCACGTCTGAACCTCACGGTTCACACTCCCTTAGCCTGCTCTCGCAGGTTCCCATACCCGGTGTCATATAGCGGGCACCGGTCAGAAAGGAATAGACGTGCTCATTGCAGAGCGACCCATCCTGACCGAAGAAAAGGTCAGCGACCTGCGCTCCCGTTTCACTCTGGAGCCCCTCGAGCCCGGGTTCGGCTACACGCTGGGTAACTCCCTGCGTCGTACCCTCCTGTCCTCGATTCCGGGTGCAGCGGTGACGTCCATCCGCATCGATGGCGTTCCCCACGAGTTCCGCACGATCGAAGGCGTGAAGGAAGATGTCGCCGAGATCATCCTGAACATCAAGCAGATCGTCCTGTCCAGCGAGAATGACGAGCCTGTCGTCATGTACCTGCGCAAGGCCGGTCCCGGCGAGGTTCTCGCCGGCGACATCACGCCTCCCGCGGGTGTGGAGATCCACAACCCCGATCTTCATCTGGCCACCCTCAACGAGAAGGGCAAGCTGGAGATCGAGCTGACCGTCGAGCGTGGCCGAGGCTACGTGTCGGCCGCTCAGAACAAGGATCCGCAGGCCGAGATCTCGCGTATCCCGATCGATTCGATCTACTCGCCCGTCGTCAAGGTGACCTACAAGGTTGAGGCGACGCGTGTTGAGCAGCGCACAGACTTTGATCGCCTCGTCATTGACGTGGAGACCAAGCCGGCGATCACCCCGCGCGACGCCCTGGCCTCGGCCGGCAAGACGCTGGTGGAGCTCTTCGGCCTCATGCGCGAGCTCAACGAGGAAGCGGAGGGCATTGAGGTGGGACCGTCCACCACCGATGCGACCCTCGCGGCCGATCTGGCTCTCCCGATCGAGAACCTCAACCTGCAGTCGCGTTCGTACAACGCGCTGCGTCGTCGCGGCATCCTGACCGTCGGCGAGCTGGTTGCTCACTCGGAAGCCGACCTGCTCGACATCCGCAACTTCGGCACCAAGTCGATCGAAGAGATCAAGGAGTCCCTGGCGGCTCTCGGTATGACGCTGAAGGACTCGGTGATGCCGAGCTTCGGTGATTCGGAGTCCGCCGCGATCTTTTCGGACGACCAGTCCATCTGACCCCGTGCGTCCGATGGACGCATTGAATCCGTAGGAGAAACTCATGCCCACCCCCAAGAAGGGTGCTCGTCTGGGCGGAAGCCCGGCACACCAGAAGCTGATTCTGTCGAACCTGGCGGCTCAGCTCATCGAACACCGCGGCCTCACGACCACGGAGGCGAAGGCCAAGCTGCTGCGCCCCTACGTCGAGAAGCTCATCACCAAGGCCAAGCGCGGCGATCAGCACGCTCGTCGCACGGTCCTGAAGAAGATCCCGAACAAGGGGATCGTCGCGATCCTCTTCGAGGAGCTCGTTCCCGCGATGGATTCCGAGCGCGCCGGCGGCTACACCCGCCTCATTCGCGTGGGAAACCGCAAGGGCGACAACGCCCCCCTGATGCGCATCGAGCTCGTCATGGAGAAGGTCGAGAAGAAGGCCGTTGTGAAGGCCGCGGAGAAGACGGCTGAGAAGGCCGCCGCGTCTCAGGTTGCCGCCGAGGCCGAGGAAGCCGCCGAGGCTGCCGCCGAGCGTGCCGAGGAGGCTCGTGAGGAAGGCGATCTTGCGAAGGCTAACGAGGCCGAGGAGCTCGCTGCCGAGGCCGGCGAGGCAGCAGATGCGGCCGAGCAGGTTGCTGAGGAGAAGTGACGAGGAGTCACTGAACTGGCTGACCAGGGCCGGGCATCCCGTGTGGGTGCCCGGCCCTGACTGCATCCGAGGTAGCCTTGACGCATGGAACACGAGATGACGTTGGCGATCGACTGCGGGGGCGGTGGGATCAAGGGATCGGTCGTGGACGAGCGCGGCACGATGATGGCGCCCGCGCGCAGGGTTCCGACCCCCTACCCGCTCCCGCCTGAGCTGCTCGTGGAAGCCGTTGTCGGCCTCGCGAAACAGCTTCCGGCACCGACCCGCGTCACGATGGGCATGCCGGGCATGATTCGCCACGGCGTCGTGATCGCGACGCCGCACTACATCACCCGTGACGGGCCCCGTTCGCGCGTCATCCCCGACCTGGTGGCGCGCTGGGATCACTTTGACATGGGCAGCGCAATCAGGGACGCGCTCGGCTTGCCGACAAAGGTCCTCAACGACGCAGAAGTCGCGGGGGCGGGAGCAATCACCGGTCGCGGCCTGGAGATGATCATCACCCTGGGGACCGGCCTGGGCAACGCCGTCTTCGACGGAGGCCAGCTGGCACCCCACGTCGAGGTGTCGCAGGGCCCGGTGCGCTGGGGACTCACCTACGACGACTACATCGGGGAGCACGAGCGCCTGCGCCTGGGCGACGTCCACTGGTCCCGTCGCGTCCGGCGGGTCGTTGACGGACTGCGCCCGATGTACATGTGGGACCGCCTGTACCTGGGAGGCGGAAACTCGAAGCGGATCACGGCGTCGAACCTGCGTCTCATGGGCGACGACGTGATCGTTGTGCCCAACGACGCGGGTATCATCGGCGGCGTGCGAGCGTGGGAACTGTGAGCGTGAGGCGCCTGCGCCTGGACCTGGGATACGACGGCACTGACTTTCGCGGGTGGGCTGCGCAACCTGGGCTGCGTACCGTCCAGGGGGAGATTGAAGCGGCCCTCGCTATGGCCTCGCGCGAGGAAGTCACGACGACCGTCGCCGGGCGCACCGATGCGGGGGTGCATGCGCGCCACCAGGTTTGCCACGTCGACCTGAGCGACGAGGCGTGGGCGCGGCTCGCGCCCAGGGGAGAGCGCTCCGAGGATGACGCCGCCACGTCGGTCGTCCGCAGGCTCAACAAGATACTCTCGGGACGATACGGTGAACGCTCCCGCACCCGAGGCATGGGCGTGGCGCGCGGCACCTGCGACGTGAGAATCTTCGCCGCGCGCGTCGTTGACGCCTCCTTCGACGCGCGCTTTTCCGCTCTGGCCCGCCGCTACACCTACAGGGTGTCGGACGCGCCAGACCCGCTGGCGCGCTGGGACCGCCTGTGGGTCGACGAACCCCTCGACGACCAGGCGATGAATGACGCCGCGGCGCCCCTGCTCGGGCAACACGATTTCCTCGGATACTGTCGCCCCCGCGAGGGAGCGACAACTATCCGTACCCTCCGCATGCTGCGCGCGGTGCGGGAGGCGGACGGAACCCTCGCCTTCCGGGTCGAGGCGGACGCATTCTGCCACTCGATGGTTCGCTCCCTCGTGGGAGCGCTGCTCCTCGTCGGATCCGGAGCGCGCGACATCGACTACCCCGCGCGGGTGCTCGGCGCGCGTTCGCGAGCGAGCGCGGCTCCCATCGCGCCCGCTCACGGACTGACCCTTGAAGGGGTGGACTACCCCGCGCCCGAGGAATGGGCAGCCCGAGCCGCGCAGGCGCGAGCCAGGCGGGACTCCTGCTGCGGCGACGATGCCTGAGGAATGTGACACAGTAGCCGCCGCGCTTTGACCGTCGGCGCGTGCGCCGATAATATGGCTAGTGCTGTGCGTCAGCAGAGCACCTAGTGTCTCCCACTCGCTAGGAAGCCTCGCCGACGCCTCGCGCGAACCGTTTCATCGCGGACGCCCCCGAAAAATCGGCGCGGCGTCCCATGACCAACAAGAATTGAAGGTTACGCCCGTGCGCACCTATTCACCCAAGCCTGGGGACGCGGACAAGAAGTGGTACGTCATTGACGCCACCGACGTCGTCCTCGGTCGCCTGGCAGCCCAGACCGCTGCCCTCCTCCGTGGGAAGCACAAGCCGACGTTCGCCCCTCACATGGACATGGGCGACAACGTCATTATCATCAACGCGGACAAGGTTGCTCTGACCGGCAAGAAGCTCGACCAGAAGATGGCGTACCGCCACTCCGGTCGTCCCGGCGGCTTGACCGCGACCGCTTACCGCGACCTCCTCGCCGCCGCCCCCGAGCGCGCCGTCGAGAAGGCCGTCAAGGGCATGCTTCCCCACAACTCCCTCGGCCGCGCGCAGTTCAAGAAGCTGCACGTCTACGCAGGCCCGGAGCACCCCCACGCCGGCCAGTCGCCGGTTCCCTACGAACTGACCCAGGTGGCTCAGTGACCACCGGTCGCTGGCACCTTTACCACTGAGGAGAACCGTGGCTGAGACCATCGTTTCCGCTGAGCTGGACGAGGAAGTCGTCCCCAGCTCCTACACGTCCGAGACCGAGTCGGCTCCCGCCGGCGCCGGTCAGTCCATTACCGCGCCCGGCGCGGGCCTGGGTCGCCGCAAGGAGGCCGTCGCCCGCGTTCGCCTGGTCCCCGGCTCCGGCAAGTGGACCATCAACGGCCGCACCCTCGAGGACTACTTCCCCAACAAGCTGCACCAGCAGCTGGTGAAGTCCCCCTTCGTCCTGCTTGACATTGACGGCCGCTTCGACGTCATCGCCCGCATCAACGGCGGCGGCGTCTCCGGCCAGGCCGGCGCCCTGCGCCTGGGCGTGTCGCGCGCCCTCAACGAGATCGACCGCGACGCCAACCGTCCGGCTCTCAAGAAGGCCGGCTTCCTGACCCGCGATGCCCGCGCCACCGAGCGTAAGAAGGCAGGCCTCAAGAAGGCCCGCAAGGCCTCGCAGTTCTCGAAGCGCTGATCCTTTCCGGCACATTGTCGATGGCCGCGCCCCGCACCTGCGGGGCGCGGCTTTCGCGTACGAAACTGATCGGCCTGTCCGCGTCACGACCTCGCGCGTGTGCGCGGGCGCTGGCGCGGTACGCTTAGTGCAGTCGAATGACCCACCGAATGGAGAGACTATGCCCAGGATGTTCGGCACGGATGGCGTGCGAGGACTGGCGAATGTTGATATCACCGCGGATCTTGCTCTGCAGCTGGGCGAGGCGGCCGCCCGCCAGTTCGGCGGCTCCCCACGAGCGGACGGCTCGAAGCCCCGCGCGATCATCGGGCGCGACACCCGCATTTCGGGTGAGTTCCTCGATCACGCCCTTGCGGCAGGCCTGGCCAGCGCCGGAATGGACGTGACCCGCATCGGCGTGGTGACGACGCCCACGGTCGCGCACCTGACGGCCACCGAGGACACCGTCGACCTCGGCGTCATGATCTCCGCTTCCCACAACCCGATGCCCGACAACGGCATCAAGTTCTTCGCGCACGGCGGCTACAAGCTGGCCGACGCCGTCGAGGACCAGATTGAGGCTCTCATTGGCACGGTGTGGGATCGCCCCACGGGTGAGGCCGTCGGCGAGGTGAACGCCGATCACGCGTGGGCCAAGGATTCCTACATTGCGCACCTTGTTGGCGCGATTGGCACGGACCTGCGGGGCATGAAGATCGCGATTGACTGTGCGAACGGCGCGGCCTCCGAGCTCGGTCCTGCGGTCTTCCGCGAGCTCGGAGCTGATATCACGGTCATCAACGCGTCCCCCGATGGGCGCAACATCAACCTGAACGCGGGTTCGACGCACCCGGAGGCCCTTCAGGCCGCCGTCGTCGAGGCCGACTGCGACTTCGGTGTGGCCTACGACGGCGACGCGGACCGTTGCCTGGCGGTCGACCACGAGGGCAACCTCATCGACGGCGACAAGATCATGGGTGCGCTGGCAGTCAACGCGCGCGACCGGGGAGCCCTGGCCAAGGACACGTTGGTTGTGACCGTGATGAGCAACCTGGGCCTGCTGATCGCAATGCGCGAGGCCGGTATCAACACCGTGCAGACCGGCGTGGGCGACCGCTACGTGCTCGAGGAGATGCTGGCGTCCGGCTACTCGCTCGGTGGCGAGCAGTCCGGCCACATCATCGCTCGCGATCATGCGACCACCGGCGACGGCATCCTCTCCTCGCTCCTGATCTCGCGCATGGTCAAGGAGTCCGGCCGCTCGCTGGCCGACCTGACGTCCTTCATCCAGCGCCTGCCGCAGACCCTCATCAACGTGGGTGGAGTGGACCGCGCGGCTGCGTCGACGAACGAGGCCGTCGCCGAGGCCGTGGCGGCCGCTGAGGCTCGCCTGGGCGACACGGGGCGCGTGCTCCTGCGCCCCTCGGGCACCGAGCCGCTCGTTCGCGTCATGGTTGAGGCCGCGACCCAGGAGGAGGCCGATTCCGTCGCCGCGTCGCTGGCGGACGTCGTCAAGGAGAACCTGACGCTGTGAGCGTCTGAGAAGCGTATGCGCAGGGCGGGCACCGGCCGGTGCCCGCCCTGCGCATGTACGTCCTCGACGTACGAGGCCGCCTGCCGCCCTCCTGTGTGGAGAGTGCGGCAGGCGGCGGAGCGTCGTTGCCTGAGAGGCTCTCAGATCTTGGCGGCCTCGATCCACTCAAGCGGGATGCGGCTGAAGTACAGTCCCTGCATCTCGCGCTCCCACAGCAGGCCGAGAGTTCCGTCGGGCAGGATCGTCATGCACTGGTAGACGTAGTGCGCCGGGTTGAAGGTGCGCGACGCGATCCACGTGCGCCCTCCGTCCTCCGACAACCGCAGGACGCCGCGGCCGCGGTAGGGGCGCATCTGTGAGGCATTCGCGAAGACGACGCGCTCGGGGCAGTCCTCCGTCGGCCACGCAACGGCATTGGGCTGGCAGAAGATTTCGGTGATCTCTTGCGTGAAGGAGACGTCGCTCCAGGTCTCGCCTCCGTCGGTGCTGACGCTTGTGGCGACCTTGCCGCTCGGGTGCTGGTTGCGCATGAGCATGAGGAGGGAACCGTCGGCCCGTTCAATGAGCGTGGCCTCGTGTGTGGCGGCCGCTTCGGTGTCGAGCGTGCGCGAATCGATCTCGCGGCCCTCGAAGATACGCCCGTCGTTGGGGGACTTGCCGCGCTTCCACGTGGCACCACCATCGTCGGAGTAGACGACAGATGCGGAGAAGTGACGCTTGTGGTCCCCGTTGTAGTAGATCGGGATGACGAGGCGCCCGCTGCGCAGCTGCACACCCGTGCCCGGGGAGGTGCCGCAGAAGGACATCCATTCCTCCTTCACGTCCTGGTTGAGGTTGAAGGGACCGGACCAGGTCTCGCCGTCGTCGTCGGAGTAGATCATCTGTAGGAAGCAGGTGCGGGCGGTGAGCAGCGTCTGGTGGGGGTCTTCCCCATCGGCGAGGAACACGTTACCCCCGGGGTTTTCCTCGCCGTCCGCGGTGACGGTGACATCGCCGCGCTCGGAGATTCTGAATGGGGCGGTGTTGCCGTCAGCGTCAGTGACGCTTCCATCCTCGTTCCAGGTGTAGGTGGCACCCTGGCCATCGTGCAGGATGTAACGTCCCTTCTCGTCGACGCCGAGGCCGGCCTCGGCGTTGGGCTGACCGATCCCGCCGGGGAAGTGGTCGATGAGGATGACGAGGCGGCCGTTTCGGCGATCCTGCACGACGCACGAATCGATGACCGATGCGCCCTTTGCCCCGTGGCCGGGGTAGGTGAGCACCGTCTGGAGGTCTCCCCAGGTATGCCCGCCGTCAAAGGAGCGGCGGACCGTGAAGTTGATGGAGTTGGGGGAGTCGTTGGCGATGGTCTCGCGCTGGTCGGCGCCGGCGACAACGACCCCGGACGTGAGGGTGATCAGCGAGGGAATACGGTAGCTGATGGAGTCGTGAAACCCGGCATCGAAGAGGCACTGCGTCTCGAGCGGGGCGACGGAGGACAGCTTCTTGATCTGCGAGTCGTTGAGGACTGAGGAGAAGAGTGCGGCGTTGCGGACCTCGCCGAACAGTCGGGAGCCGGAGGTGTCCTGACCGATGACGACCTCGTCGAGGGAATCGACGGCTGCGAAGAATGCCTGCCCGGGGAGGTGAGCCTCGAGGTAGCCATCCACGTAGATCTGCACCGCGCCGTGACCGACGCGAACGACGACGTCGTGCCAGTGCCCCTGATCCCAGTGCCCGTGTGCGGTGAACGTACGCCACTGGCCCCTGCGTCCCAGGACCTTGTATTCGATGCCTTCCGCCGTGACCGACAGATTGAGCTGCTCGGTGCCGGCGCCACCGGCTGCGAGGATCGTTCCGTGTTGGCCGGGTCCGCGCACACGATAGCGGGCGAAGATCGTGCCGGCGGCGAGCTCGGACGCTTCGGCGACGTCGTAATCCGACAGGTGGGCGGCGGCGAACTCGATGAGGGGCGTCGGGGCGGGGGAGAGGGCGAGGATCTCTTCCGCGGAGAGGACAAAGTCGTGCTCCGCGAAGGAACGGATCTCGATGCCAGCTCCCGGGGTGAGTGCGAGTGCGGCGTCGGGGCCACTTCCGGCGGGAGAAAGGTCTGCGCAGGTTGAGAAGCACTGGTAGCCGTCGAGGAAGATCTTCGATCCGGCGCTCGTCGCCGTGAGCGCAAGCGAATGCCAGGTGCCGTCTGTGACGGAGGCGGTGTCCTCCATGTCCAGGGCGAACGTCATTGATGTCGTTGATCCCTCGAGGAAGAGAGCGCTGGAGCGGATGAACAGGTCCCACCCTGTGTCATCCGCGCTGCTGAGCTTGATGAGTGTTCCGTCGATGCGTGCGCGGAACTGTAAGGTCCAGGAGGATCCCGGGTGACCTGCGTCGATGGTCATGCTTGACACCTTTCTGTTTGTTGCTCACTCCGCCTCGCATCATTACGAAGCGGAGCGTGTGGTCAATCACAAATAGTAAGTTGTCAGACAGATTATCACCATGACATTTCGTTGGCAATACGCAGATCTGGTCGAAATTTCGTGTTGACTCTAGTGTGAGAGAGAGCTAACATTGCGGCAAGTTGTCTGACAACTTCCTAGTTAGGCATCTGGACTCAAAGCTCCTCGTTATTCGACGATGAAATCTCAGGAAGGCACTCATCATGAGTACGTCCCCCGCACAGGCGCTTCCCACAAAGCCCTGGTATCAATACCTGACCAAAGAAGATTGCAAGGCCTTCTTCGCCGCCTGGATCGGCGTTCTGTTGGACGGCTACGACTTCGTCCTCATCTCCTTCGCGCTCCCCGCGATCAAGGAGGCGTTCAGCCTGACGCTCGTCCAGGGCGCATCCCTGATTTCGGCCGCCTTCATTAGCCGCTGGATCGGTGGCCTCGTGCTCGGTGCTGTCGGCGACCGCTACGGCCGTAAGCCCGCGATGGTCCTGTCGATCTTCATGTTCGCTTTCGGATCGATCGCCTGTGCGCTCGCTCCGAACTTCTGGATCCTGTTCGTCCTGCGCCTCGTCATCGGCTTCGCGATGGCAGGAGAGTATTCCGCATCCGCTGCGTACGTCATCGAATCGTGGCCCAAGCACATGCGCAACAAGGCCTCGGGCTTCCTGCTTTCCGGCTACGCCTTCGGTGTTATCGCCGCTGCTCAGGTCGACAAGTACTTCGTGACCTGGGTTGATTCGATGCACCCTGGCTGGGGCTGGCGGGCCCTGTTCCTGACGGGCATCGTCCCGATTGTCGTCGCCATCTACATGCGGCGCACCTTGCCCGAGGCCGCAGACTGGAGCGAGGCCAAGGAGAAGAGTGGCGACGAAAAGAATGACATGCTCGCCGTCCTCTTTGGCGGGCGGCGTAAGGTCCTCAACTACATCGTCGTTGCGATCGCCTTCGTTGGCCTGCTGCTGATCTTCGCCCAGCAGGTGGGCGGCATCGTTGCGGTGAGCCTCATCGGCGTCGTGTGCGCGATCGTCTTCATCTACCTGATTATCCAGTTCGACTCGAATCGCTGGATCATTGGCATTGCGATCATGCTGACGATCTTCGCGTCCTTCATGTACACCTGGCCGATCCAGGGCCTCCTGCCGACGTACCTGCATGGTGTTGGCATGGACCAGAAGGTCGTTGCCAACGTTGTGTCCTTCGCCGGCCTCGGCAATGCCGCAGGCTACATCATCGCAGGCTTTGCCGGCGACAAGTTTGGTATGCGTCGTTGGTACGCGATCTCGCTTCTGCTCTCGCAGGTCATCGTCTTCCCGCTGTTCAAGCAGGACGGAAAGTATGTTGCTCTCGTGGCGGGTCTGCTCTTCTTCCAGCAGATGTTCGGCCAGGGCGTCTCGGGTCTGCTGCCCAAGTGGGTCTCCTCCTACTTCCCGGTCGACAAGCGCGCCGCGGGCCTCGGCTTCTGCTACAACGTCGGTGCCCTCGGTGGCGCGGTCGGCCCCGTCCTCGGTGCTGCGATCGCTGACCAGCTGGGCCTGGGCATGGCGCTGGCGATCTTGTCCTTCGGATTTGCCGCGATCGTCATGGTGTCCATCGGTGCGAATATCCCGCGTCTCCTGCAGAAGGCCGTGGGTCCGGAGTATGTTCGTCCCGAAGATGGAAACGACGAAATCATCAAGGAAGGATGATTACCATGACACTTCCTTTCGTTATCGGCGCGTACGCGTCGCATCCGGCACAGGAGCTGGAGGCTGACTACTACCGCCTCCTCGCGGATCAGCCGTGGGTGAGCGGCGTCGAGATGCCCTACCCGGGTCAGCTTGCCGCCGAAGGCGAGGTCCTGGCCAGCCACCTGGCGCCGCGCTGGGACTTCAACACGATCACCGCGATCCCCGGCACCATGCAGAACGTGTGGATGAACGAGAACTTCGGCCTGGCCTCGCCCGACGAGGCCGGACGCGCCGCCGCTCTCGACTTCACCCGCGCGCTGCGCGACGACCTCGCTGCCCTGTGTGAGCGAGCGGGCCGCCAGCTGGTCGCCCGCGTGCAGCTGCACTCGGCGCCCACGCGCCTGGCCCAGTCGGATGCCTTCCAGCGTTCGCTCGCCGAGCTGGCCACCTGGGACTGGTGCGGAGCTCGCCTCGTCATCGAGCACTGCGACAAGTTTGTGCCTGAGCAGAACCCCGAAAAGGGCTTCCTGTCCCTCGAATCCGAGATCGACATCGTCTCTGAGGTCGGCATCGGCATTCACCTCAACTGGGGACGTTCCGCCGTGGAGGGTCGCGGCGCGGACACTGCGTACGAGCACGTGCTCGAGGCAGGCAAGCGAGGCGTCCTGGACGGCATCATCTTCTCGGGTGCGGGCCCGGAGGAAACCCAATATGGCTACTCCTGGATCGACGGTCACCTGCCCGCGCAGGCCGATGAGCCGACCTCGCTCATGAACGAGGCCGAGATCGCTCGCTGTGCCAAGGCGGCCATCGAGGGCGGCGCCAAGTACCTCGGCGCGAAGGTCTGCGTCCCCAAGGACGCGTCTCTCGAGCAGCGCCTGGCCATGCTGGCCAACATCTACCGGGCCTGCGGCCTCGGCGAGTAAATAGCGTCGCCGCTGGGCGCGCTCCCGCATGTTGTGAGCGTGCGGGAGTGCCCGGAGCGAGGTGCAAGCGTGAGGGAGGGGCGGATGCCACGTGGCATCCGCCCCTCCCCGCGTTCTATCAAGCGCCGTCCTATGCGCGCCTGGCCACCGAGGATCGCCACACCGGGCGCGTCGGGATCGTCGCGATTGGTGTCCCGTCTGCGGACTTCTCGTTGATGGATGCCTGCGGGTGAACATCGCTCATGGGGGAGCGCCCCTCGATGACGTTGATGATCGAGGAGACAGCGGCCTCGGTCATGTCCTTCAGGGGCCACTCGACCGTCGTCAGGCCGAGCGCGGAGGCGCTGCGGTGGTCCTGGTTGCCGAAGCCGAGGATCGACAGGTCACCGGGCACGGATAGATCCAGGTCTGCGGCGGCTTGGAAGACGCCGGGTGCCTGCGAGTCATCCGCCAGGGCGATGAGCGAGATCGACGGGTCCTCGTCAAGGAGGCGCAGCGTGGCCTGGTAGGCGGTGGTGGGTTCCCAGTCTGGCAGCGAGTAGAGGGTGAACTTGGTGCCGAACGCGCGTGCGATGGGGTTCTGGCGCGCGTGGTTCGTGTTCGGTCCGGCCAGGAACACCGCCCGCCCGCTGCCCGCGGCGGTCGATGGGTCCACGAGCGCGCAGTCGGAGAGGACGTCGCCCACGCCGGCGCCCTCGTCGATGCGAATGAGGGCCGACTCCGATCCGGTCGGGTTGGCCTCGATCATCGACATGGCGACGACGGGGATGCCGAGGTTGGCGAGCAGGCGCGAGGTGAAGGCCTCGGCCGACGTGGTCTCGCGGATGATGCCCGCCAGCTGTGTGTCGCCCAGGACCCCCCGGATCACCTCGGCGTCGGAGGCGCCATCCCCGGACTGGAAGAGGGGGAGGAGCAGGTAGCCGCGGCGCTGGATATCGATCATGGCGGTGGTGAGGACCGTGTGAACGACGGGCACGAAGGGGTCATCCGGCAGCTCGGCCATGAGGAGGGCGATGAGGTGGGACTTTCCGCGGCGCAGCGACCGGGCGGCCGCGTTGGGGATGTAGTTCAGGTCGCGGGCGGCCCGCCGGACCCGCTCGATCGTGGCGGGAGCGATCTTGACGTCTCGACCCCGCCCGTTGAGGACGAGTGAGACGGTGGAGGGGGCGACGCCCGCCGCGTGAGCGACGTCGGCCCGGGTTGCGCGCTCCATAATCGGCTCCGGATGCTCGGTGGTGGTTTCGTTGAAACACAACAACTATAACGTGTTAGTCTTACGGTGACGATCGGAGTTTCGACGACGACATCCGAAAGGCACCCAGACGTGAACACGATGATACCTTCCTACGCCCCCGGCGCGGGCGCGCTTGTGCCCCCGCGCGCGCACTTCGCCGACGATTCGGCGCACCTCAGCCTTGATGGAATCTGGAGCTTCTCCTACCACCGCACCGACCCTGCCCCCTTCACTGACGTCGAACGCCCCTGGGACGAGCCCGAGGCCACGGGGGAGACGGCCGAGATCGACGTGCCCAGTCACTGGGTGCTGCGCGGCGAGGGACGATTCGGTCACCCCGCCTACACGAACGTCGACTTTCCCTTCCCGGTTGACCCGCCATTCCCGCCGGAGGCGAACCCCGTCGGCGACTACCGCCGCAGCTTCTCGCTTCCCGCAGGGTGGGACACGGGACTCATCGCCCTGCGTTTCGACGGCGTCGAAAGCCAGGCCAGCGTCTGGGTCAACGGCACGTGGATCGGCATGGCCCGCGGCTCGCGGCTCGCCCACGAGTTCGACGTCACCGACGTGGTGCGCCCCGGCGCCAATACGATCACCGTGCGCGTGCACCAGTTCAGCCCCGGTTCCTACCTGGAGGACCAGGACCAGTGGTGGCTCCCGGGCATCTTCCGCTCCGTGAGCCTTCGCTACCTCGCTCCCGGAAGCCTCGACGACCTGTGGGTCGACACCGACTACGAGGCCGGGGTGGGCTTCGCGACCGTCGAGGCGCGGGTCCTCGCAGCCATGGACGATACCCTCTCGGCGCGCCTCGAGATCGAGGGTGGGGACACCCACCGCGTCACCCTGCGCCGAGGCCCCGATGGGCGCTACCGCAGCGAGCGCATCAAGGTGGGAATCGTGCGGCCGTGGAGCGCTGAGGATCCGGCACTCTACGACGTGTGCGTGCGCGTGCGCGTGGGGGGTGGCTCCGATGCAGAAAGACGCCTGCGGGTGGGCTTCCGACGCGTCGACATCGTCGGCGGTGTCCTCAGGGCCAACGGCACGCCTCTGACGCTCAACGGGGTCAATCGCCACGAGATTCGCGCCGACGAGGGGCGCGTGTTCGACGAGCGGTGGGCCAGGGAGGACCTGGCTCTCATGAAATCGATGGGCGTCAACGCCATTCGAACCTCCCACTACCCGCCGCACCCTCGCCTGCTCGACCTTGCTGACGAGATCGGACTGTGGGTCATGCTCGAGGGAGACATCGAGACGCACGGATTCGAGGGCGCGGGGGAGTGGATTGATAACCCCTCCGACGACCCGCGCTGGGCCGACGCCTACATGGACCGCACGGTCCGTGCCTTCGAACGAGACAAGAACCACCCCTCAATCTTCAGCTGGAGCCTGGGCAACGAATCGGGCACCGGCGCAAACCTGGCCGCATGCGCGCGCTGGATCCACGAACGCACCCGCGGGCGCGCGATCGTCCACTACGAGGGCGACCATGCGATGGAGTACGCCGACATCTACTCGCGGATGTACCCCGCCCTCGAGGAGATCGACGCGGTCCTCGATGAACCCGACCCCCACGCCGAGGTCGCCGTGCCCACGCACGTCGCCGCGCGGGTCGACGACGCCGCGCGCGAGCGCATCCGCCGAGCCCCCTACCTCATGTGCGAATACCTGCACGCGATGGGAACCGGTCCGGGCGGAGCCGACGGATACGCGGCGCAGATGTCCCACCCCCGCCACGCGGGAGGATTCGTGTGGGAGTGGCGCGACCACACCCTGTGGCGCACCCTCCCGGATGGACGCCGCGTCCTGTCCTACGGAGGCGACTTCGGCGAGGACGTTCACGACGGCAACTTCGTCTGCGATGGCCTCGTCGACGCGCTCTCGCGCCCCTACGCCGGCACGTGGGCGTGGGTGGCGGCCATGGCCCCGCACGCCCCCGCATTGGCCGCGGCCATCGAAGGGGCGGCGAGCGCGGACGGCGGAGGGCAGCGCCTCGCGGCATTGGCGCAGGCGCCCATCCGTGCCCTGACGGGAGAGGAGCAGGTCGGCGCATACGAGATCGACCCGCGTGGCCGCCTGACGCGAATCGGGGCAGTGCCCGTGTCGGTCGAGCTCAGCGTCTACCGCGCGCCCACCGACAACGACCGTGGTCGCGGCCCCGTCGACTACTGGGGCATCGGGAGGGAAGACCTGGGGCCCCTCGGGGTTGGTCGCGGCGAGGCCGGGACCTCGCACGCCGCGCGCTGGGAGAGGGCGCGTCTGCACCTTCTCCGCCGACGCGTCGTCTCGATCGAGGGGGATGCCCCCTGCCGCAGGGTCGTCGAGCGGTGGGCTCCTCCCGCCGCACAGTTTGGCGCGACGCTGACGTGGGAGTACACGCCCGTGCGCATCGGTAGCGGCGCCTCGGTCGGCCTGGCTGTGTCCGCCCGCGTTGAGCCCTACGGGCGCTGGCCCGAACGCGTGCCGCGCCTCGGCGTACGCATCGAGCTTCCGGGTGCCTCCTGGGAGGCCTCGTGGCTCGGTGACACGCTCATCGGCTACCCCGACATGCGTGTGCCGGGCACTCGCGGATATGGTCACGCAAACGTGGCGGATCTGTGGGACGTGTGCGTGCGCCCCCAGGAAGGTGGTCACAGGTGCGCACTTGAGGCTCTCTCCCTGCGCGGCGAGCCTGGAGAGCTCCTCGTTCTCCCCGGCTCGCAGCTCGGGTGGAGCGTCAGCCCCTGGAGCGAGCGCGAGCTCTGCGCGGCGGCGCACTGGGAGGAACTGCCCGCTCCTCGCCGCCTCTTCCTGTGGCTCGACGCGTTCCAGGATGGGATCGGCACCCGCTCGTGCGGGCCCGACGCCCGTCCGGAATACGGCGCCCACATGAGTGAGCGGGAGGTGACGTTCGTGATTGCCCAGGTAGCGGGCGATTGGGCGCGTGAACAATAATGTTGCGGCTTGGTAACGATGCGCAAAGTTTCTGGCAAATGATGCGCTGAGCGCCACGGGTCGCTATGATTCAGGTATCAACTAACACGAGATAGTTAGTGACTCGATCCCGTCGATCGACCAGTCAATCGGACCAATGGAGGTTTCGCATGTTGAAGAAGAAGATGGCCGCAGGCGCAGTCGCCCTCGCCATGTTCGGCACCCTTGGCCTGGCCGCCTGTAATGACGGCTCCGCATCCGGCGGCGGTGGCTCCGCCTCCGGTTCCATTCCCACCCCCGACGTGTCCTGCGATATCCCCTCGGGCAACGTCGACGAGTCCAAGATCGACACGTCGAAGGTCGACGGTGAGATCACCTTCCAGACCCAGGGCCTGCAGAACGACTTCGGAGACTTTTTCAAGGCCAAGATCAAGGAGTTCGAGGAAGCCAACCCCGGCGTCACGATCAACTGGACCGACCAGGGAGGCGGCGCCGAGTTCGATCAGACGATCACCGCCCAGGCCTCCAACTGCAAGATGGCTGACGTTGTCAACGTCCCCTCCTCGACCATCCTCGCCCTGTCCAAGTCGAACCTGCTCATGGACTACGACGTCAAGGCTCCCGGCATCGGCGACAAGTTCGTCAAGTCCATCTGGGACTCGACCGCACTGGGAGCAAACGATCATCACACCGCGCTTCCGTGGTACTTCGGCCCCTACATCACCACCTACAACAAGGAAGTCTTCAAGCGCGCCGGGCTTGACGAGAACACGTCTCCCAAGACCATGGACGAGCTCTTCGAAGCGGCAGCGAAGGTCGGGGCCGACGGCCAGGGCGACTACGGTATCTACGGATCGCCCGAATGGTACATGGTCGCCCAGCTGCACGGCATGGGCGTGGACCTCCTCAACGACGACAAGACCGCCTTCGATTTCGCCAACGATGAGAACGCCGTCAAGTACGTGACGAAGCTCGCCGAGCTCTACGCCAACGGCGCGATTCCGAAGGACTCCCTGACCGGTGAACCCGATCCGGGCAAGGCCTACACCGACGGCAACCTCGCCTTCGGTACCCCCAACGCCTCGTTCCTGAAGTCCGTGAAGAACAACAACGCGACCGTCTATGAGAACACCGGAGTCGGCCCCTTCCCGACGAACCCTGGCATCAAGCCCGTCTTCGAGGGACAGTACATCGGAGTCTCCGTCACCACGAAGAACGCCCCCCTGGCCATGAAGTTCGCCGAGTGGATGACCAACGCGGAGAACGAACTCGCCTGGACGCGCGATGGCGGCGCGATCATCTTCCCGGCCGTTGCCGAGTCGCTTGATGAGCTGGTCGCCAACCCGCCGCAGATTGCCGATGACCCGGTCTTCAAGGCCGCCTACGAGGAGGCCGCCAAGGCCGCCAAGGATGCCGAGGCCTACACCGACGTGTTCTACGCAACCGGCGCCGTCAAGGATGCTCTCATCGAGAACGTCAACAAGGCTATCCGTGGTGAGGTTGATCCCAAGACCGCCCTCAAGACCGCACAGGATCAGATGAATGAGAAGCTCAAGGCTCTCAACAACTGATTGACCGGTGGGGGGCCGAGGCCACGCCTCGGCCCCCCACGTATTTCTCAACCGGCGCGTCCGCCCGCTCACGGCCACGCGCACCCCTATGAAGGACAATGGAATGCCGAAACGTAAGGGCGCACAGACGCGCTCCCTCAATGGCGCCGCCCGATTCCGTCCGGCGTGGGTTCCCTGGCTGTGGGTCACCCTGCCGGTGCTAGCCGTCATCTCGTTCTACATCTACCCCTTTATCACCACCGTCTTCGTCTCCTTCACCAAGACGAAGCCCGTGGGACGTATCGGACGATTCGTCGGCATCGACAACTACACGACCATCCTGAGCGACGGCGAATTCTGGCAGTCGCTTGGAAACTCGCTGATCTACGCCGTGTGCGTCGTCCCGCTCATGGTGCTTCTTCCCCTGCTCCTCGCGCTCCTCGTCAAGTCGCACGTCCCCGGCATCGGCTTCTTCCGCGCCATGTACTATCTGCCGGCAATCTCCTCGCTGGTCGTGATCTCCCTCGCGTGGCGCTACCTGCTGGACCAGCGCGGGCCCATCAACAACCTGTTGGCGTCGTGGGGAATGGATCCCGTTCCCTTCCTGTCCAACAAGTGGTTCATCCTCTTCTGCGCGATGATCATCACCCTCTGGCAGGGCCTGCCCTACTACATGATCCTCTACTTGTCGGCCCTGGCGAACGTCGACAAGTCCCTGTACGAGGCCGCCGAGCTGGACGGGGCCGGTCCCGTCCGTCGCTTCCTGACCGTGACCGTCCCCGGCGTCAAGGTCATGATGTTCCTGGTGGCGACCCTGACGACGATCGGCTGCCTGAAGATCTTCACCGAGGTCTACCTGCTCGGTGGCTCGGCCTCGCCGACCAAGACGCTCACCATGTACATTCGCGACCGAATAGTCGATCCCACCTTCGGATCCCTGGGGCAGGGCGACGCCGCGTCGGTGTGCCTCTTCCTCATCACCTTCGGCTTCATCATCGCTTCGCAGAGCCTGCAGAGGAAGGCTGAAGACTCATGAGCACCGCAGTTTCGCAGTCCGATTCAACCTCGCTGGGCGCGCGTTTCGCCCAGTGGCGCAAGGAACGCCGTCTCGAGCGTCAGAGCCGCAACGTCGCATCGCGCCAGATGCGCGGCGGCGCCCTCGTCGGCCGCTACATTCTCCTGGTCGTCGTTGCGATCATTCTGGTCGGCCCCCTAGTGCTCCCGCTCATGGCAGCGTTCAAGGCCCCCGGGGAATCCGTCTTCGGGCAGGGAGCAACGCTGCTGCCGCAGCAGTGGTCGCTGGATTCCTTCGTCGTGCTCTTCGAGCGCACCAACATCCTGGGTTCGATCCGCAACTCGGCGATCATCGCGGCCCTGACCGTCACCTCCAACGTCATCCTGTCCTGCGTGGGTGGCTACATGCTCTCGCGGCGCGGATGGACCGGGCGCAACATCATGTACTTCGTCGTGTTGTCCGCCATGATCTTCCCGTTTGAGTCGATCATGCTCTCCCTGTTCAAGATGATGGTCAACCTCGACCTGTACAACACCCTTCCCGGCGTGTGGATGGTTGCGATGATCGGCCCCTTCCAGATCCTCATGATGCGTGCGGCCTTCATGGGCATCCCCGATGAGATCGAGGATGCGGCGCTCATCGACGGTGCCGGTGAGCTGCGCCGCTTCTGGTCGATCTTCCTGCCCCAGGTGCGCGGCACTCTGACGGTCGTTGGCCTGACCTCGTTCATCGGCGCATGGTCCGACTTCATCTTCCCGCTGCTCATGCTGCCCGATCCCGAGAAGCAGACCCTGATGCTCACGCTCACGGCGATTCAGAATTCGCCCCAGGGCGTCACCTATCAGCTCGTCCTGGCCGGCGCGGTCGTCGCAATGGTTCCCGTCGTCGTGGTCTTTGCCTTCAGCCAGAAGTTCTTCTTCCGCGGCATCGAGGACGGTGGGCTGAAGTTCTGACGTCGCCCTCGCGCGCGTCGCCCGCGAGGATGTTTCACTGGCAGAAAGGAGGATGAGTCACAAAAGCTAACACGTGTTAGGTTCTGTGGGTCCACACTCGCTCGACGACGGATCCCTGCCCTGGCCCCCCATACTGACGAAGGAGTTACTCTCATGGGGAATAGACCCATCATCGCAGCCCTTGGAGCCCCGGTACTCGCGGCCACCATGCTCGGGCTGGCACCCACGGCGGCCGTCGCCGCTCCCGAAACCCCCTATCACCCGACCGTCCTGTGGGCTACGTCCGAGGAAAAGGTCGGAGAAAGCGCCCCCAACGGCACCATTGCAGCCCTCACCGACGATGACAGCGCGCGAACGGACGCAACCAAGACCTTCTGGACCACCAAGTGGAAGGGAGGCCTGGACACCTACCCCCACGCCCTCGCCGTCCAGAACCCAACCCCCGGCACCCAGGTCTGCGGCCTGGGCCTGACCCCCCGTCCGACATACGACTCGACACTCGGAAACGACCAGTTCCCGGGCGAGTACCGCGTCTTCGCCTTCGACGAGGATCCCGGCAACCCCGCCTCCAGCGCCTCGTTCGCCGACTGGAAGAAATCCGTCGCGCAGGGAACCTGGGAGGGCGGTACCGAGGTCACGCACGGCACGAACCTGACCTTCGGCAACAAGGAACAGTACGTGACCTTCAAGGCCACGACCAAGCGCGTCATCGCCCTGGCAGGCCTGCGCTCCCTGGCTCCGGGCAAGTCCGACATGGCGCTCAGCGACATCAAGCTTCTGCCCTGCGACTCCGACGGCAACGCGATCACCTCCTACGGCACCGATCAGGGTGGAGGCGGCAACGCTGGCCCCCGGCCGACCGTTCCACACCCCGACACGCCGGCCACCGGATCGGGCGTTGACAACCTCGTCGTCGACTTCGTCATCGACCAGCTGCCCTACGGCGAACCCGGCAAGCCGGTCGACTTCGCTCCCGGCACCCACACCTACCAGGCCACCGGATACTTCCACGCCAAGACCGTCTCCGCGCGCATCCGCACGGTCGAAGGCGCGAGTGTCACCATCAACGGCGCCACCCCCGATGCCGACGGACGGGTCTCCAACCTCGACCTCGAAACCGGCCTCAACGTCATCACCGCAACCGTCAGCAAGGACGGCGCGGAAGCCACCTACGTTGTCAACATCACCAAGGTTGACACCGACTTCCGCGGCAATGTCCTCGTGCCCGCCACGGCCAAGGCCAACGGCGGCTCCGATGCCGACAATGCCGCGCTGACCGACCTCAACCCCGCGACGACGTGGACCTCGAACCCGCTCGTGCGGGCAAGCGAGTGGTCCGAGTCGGTCACCGGCATCGAGCTGCACCTGGGCGAGGCGCGCTACGTGCACCGCGTGAACGGGTGGGGAACGCCCACTCTGCCCGCGGGCGCCCAGTCCTGGCACGGCGGCAACTCGGTTGCGATCGCGGTACAGGAAGCGGACGGGGGCGAATGGAAGACCATCGTCACCCACGGCTCCCTCACGCGCGACGCGCGAGGCCTGTGGTACTGGGACTTCAACGCCTATCACCTGGCCAAGAACATCCGCATCTGGATGAACGATGAAACCGAGCCACAGACTCCCCAGAACATCGCCACCGCCGTGACCTTCAACGACGTCGAGGTGTGGGGCCTTCCCGCGGGTCAGACCCCGACCAAGCCCGAGGTCGACAACTCCATGTACGAGCGCTACTCCGGATTCGACCCGGGCGAGGGCAAGTGGGGCGTCAACCGCGCACAGACCCTCGCCCTCCAGTACGGCGTCATGATGCCCGCCTGGGTGCCCTCGGAGGGGTACGGGCGCGGCGGATTCGACGCCCACGAGCGCGACCTCACCGGCGGCGCGTTCCCCATGTTCTACGACCTGCCCATGTTCAACACCGCGATGATGGAATCCCTGGGCAAGGGAGCACCCTGGGCGCTCGCGAAGGCCCCCTTCGGAAAGAACAGCATGTGCAACGCGGGCGATCCGCGTGAATTCATGAACGAGTACATGAAGCCCTACGCGTCCACGCTCGTCGACATTCAGTACGGCGACGAGGGCGGCTTCAACCGGGTCGAATCCGAGTGCTTCAAGAACTGGTTCTCCTGGTCCAAGCAGAACATCCCCGGCGCGGTCGTCCACGCCAACTCCTGGGACGACCCCTCCTGGTACCGCGACGCCAACCTGAGCTACTACGTGAAGAACGCCAAGCCCGACCTGCTGAGCTGGGACAAGTACTACTGGGGCGCCAATGGTGGCCCCGCGCCGCGCAACGTCGTCCTGAGCCTCCTGAACACCAACACCTGGAAGAAGCAGCGCGAGTACGGCCTCAAGGGCCTCACCGGTGATGGCTCCAGCCCGATCCTGTACGGCCAGTACCTGGACTACAACTGGGACGCCAACGTCTCAGCCTCCGAAAAGTCGATCGTTCCCTCGCTGGGACTCGCGACCGGCCAGAAGTGGTTCGGCCTGTTCCGCATGGAGTACAACGGCTACGACCGCTCCTCCATCATTGACCACGACGGTGCGCCCACGCGCTCCTTCTACGAGTTCTCCAACATCTTCGGCAACGTCTCCTACATCGGAAACTACACGAAGGCCATGGACTCCTCCTTCGTCGCCCTCAAGCCCGGCCAGTACGACGGCCGCGGCGAAGCCCCCATGCTGAGCGGCTACCGCTACGGCAACTTCGCTACGGGTGAGGAAGCCACGGCGGCGAACCAGGGCGTGGGCCTGGTGGATGTCTCGGTGGCCAACGTCGGTTCCGTCAACGACGGACTTCCCGGCGACGTCGTGATCGGATACTTCGATCAGCTCCAGGGCCTGGATACCGCCAAGTCCGCGGAGATCTTCGGAGAGTCCACGACCGTCCCCAGGGGCTTCATGGTTGTCAACGCCCTGACGGGCACGACCAAGTACCCCTCGACACTGCTCGATCCGCGCACCGACAACGGGTCGCTGGCCGAGACCGCTCAGGACATCACGCTCACGGTCAAGAAGCCCAGCGCCGACGCGCACCTGATGCTGGTCAACCCCGCTGACAAGACCACCCGCGAGGTGGAGCTCGGCACGGGCGAGACCTCGCAGGTCACCCTCAAGGCCGTCGGCGGCGGCGACTCGCGCTTCCTGTACTGGGTCACGAGGAACGCCTCAACGCCGAACCCGGACCCCCAGCCGAACCCGGACCCCCAGCCCCAGCCGAACCCGGACCCCCAGCCCCAGCCTCGTGTGGGCGAGTGGAAGTCCGGTTACTTCGGATGGTGGTACAGCTACCCCGACGGAACCTACGCCGCCAACGAGACCCTCGTCATCGACGGCAAGACCTACCGCTTCGACGCCAGCGGCTACCTGAAGCTCGGGTGGGTCTACGACAAGGGACACTGGTACTACCACGCCTCATCCGGGGCACAGCAGCACGGCTGGCTTCAGGAGCGCGGACAGTGGTACTACCTCGATCCCGACACGGGCATCATGGCGACCGGCTGGGTCAAGGTCGGCGACTCGTGGTTCTACATGTCCAGCAACGGCGCCATGCGCACCGGTTGGCTGCGTGACGGAGGCGCCTGGTACTACCTGACCCCCTCCGGTTCGATGGCCACCGGCTGGCTCAGCGTCTCCGGCCAGTGGTACCACCTGGAGGGAAACGGAGCGATGACGACCGGCTGGTACAAGGAAGGTCCCACCTGGTACTACCTGCGTGGCAACGGCTCCATGGCCACCGGCTGGGAGCGCATCGGCGGAACCTGGTACCAGTTCGCGTCCTCGGGCGCCTGGATCGAATAACCGACTCCTCAGAAGAGGGAGGCCGCAGCCGGAGATGCCGACTGCGGCCTCCCCCTTCCTTTCGGGTGGTGTACGTCGGTGACGAGTGGGGATGGCGCTCCTAGTCCTTGCGGATGGCCAGGGACTCGACGCGGTGGTTGCCGCCCTTGGTGAAGATCAGGGTCGCGCGCTCGCGGGTGGGGCGGATGTTCTCGCGCAGATTGGGCAGGTTGATCGCGTTCCACACCATGTGGGCGGTCGATACCGCCTCCGGATCGGTCAGCGAGGCGTAGGTCTTGAAGTAGGAATCCTCGCGCGAGAACGCAGTCGCGCGCAGCTTCAGGAAGCGATCGACGTACCACTGCTCGATGTTGGCCTCGTCGGCGTCCACGTAGATGGAGAAATCAAAGTAGTCGGAGACCGCAACGGAGACCGAGCCCGGGGCTAAGCGCGGAGGCTGCAGGACGTTCAGGCCCTCCACGATCAAGATGTCGGGCCGATCGACCTCCACGTAGGCGTCCGGGACGATGTCGTAGGTGACGTGCGAGTAGACCGGTGCCTTGGTGTGCGGGATCCCCGCCTTGACGGAAGCAAGGAAAGAGATGAGAGCCGAGCGGTCGTAGGACTCGGGGAAGCCCTTGCGCGCGATCAGGGAACGCTCCTGAAGGACGCGGTTGGGGAAAAGAAAGCCGTCGGTGGTCACCAGGTCGACGCGCGGGGTGGAATCCCAGCGCGACAGGAGGAGCTGGAGCAGACGAGCGACCGTGGACTTGCCGACCGCGACGGAACCGGCGATCCCGATCACGAACGGGGTGGAGCACGCCGCCGGTTCGCCGAGGAAAGCGTGCCGCTCGGTGGCGGTGCGCCGACGTCCGTCGATGTAGAGCTGCAGGAGGGCGCTGAGGGGCCGATAGATGGCGTCCACCTCGCTCATGTCGATCGGGTCGCCCAGGGATGCGATGCGGTCGATGTCTGCCTGCGTGAGCGGCAGGGGAGCGCGGTCCGCCAGCTGGTCCCAGGCCGTCCGATCGAATCGCGCGTAGGGGCTGGGGCCGGTGCGTGCGCTGGCGCCCAACTGAATGGACGAGGCCGAAGAGGGGGAGGACGCGAAGGACTCGGTGATGCTCACAGCGCAATTGTCCCCCACGAGGGGACGGGCGCGCGAG
The DNA here is from genome assembly GCF_024584435.1 of Schaalia odontolytica. GTDB lineage: Bacteria > Actinomycetota > Actinomycetes > Actinomycetales > Actinomycetaceae > Pauljensenia. The sequence goes on along the minus strand of NZ_CP102197.1, from coordinate 1,381,830 downwards.
GACATCCACGGCGTGAAGCGACACACGTCAGGTGACCGATGGGGTGCCGGTGTGCTGGAATGGGAGGCATGTGCGGAATCGTTGGACATGTTGCATGCAAGGCTTCCCAGCGCAGTCGCGAGGTCGTCCTCGGCGGGCTGGCGCGCCTGGAGTATCGAGGCTACGACTCGGCCGGCATCGCCCTGGCGTCGCCGGGCCGCCTCTACGTGCGCCGGACGGTCGGCAAGCTGGTCAACCTCGTCGAAGCCGTCGACGCCGACTCGCCCGAGGACGCGTACGCCGGAATCGGGCACACCCGCTGGGCCACCCACGGGCGCCCGACGGTGGCGAACGCCCACCCGCACACCAGTCCGGACGGGCGCTTCTCCCTCGTCCACAACGGGATTATCGAAAACGCCGACGTACTGCGTGCCGAGCTCATCGCCGCCGGAGAGAGCTTTTCCTCCGAGACCGACACCGAGGTTGTCGTCCACATGCTCGCACGAGCCTACGATGCGGCCAGTGAGGCCTCGTACCAGGGTGCGGTCGCGGGCCTGACCGGGACCGACGAGGAGGTCGCGCGTCGGCTCGTCGTCGCCATGCGCGAGGTCACCCGCCAGCTTCGCGGCACGTTCACGCTCCTGGCGCTGAGCAACCAGTCGCCGGACGTCATCGTCGCCGCGCGTCGCTCGTCCCCGCTCGTCATCGGGCTGGGGGAGGGCGAGAACTTCCTGGGGTCGGACGTGCTTGCCTTCGTCGAGCACACCAGGCGCGCCGTCGAGGTCGGCCAGGATCAGATCGTCGTCGTCTCGGCGACAGACGTCACCGTCATTGACCCGGACGGCACAGCCGTGGAGCCCAGGGAGTACGAGATCGACTTCGCCTCCGACAACGCCACCAAGAACGGGTGGCCCACCTTCATGGAGAAGGAGATCCACGAGCAACCCGAGGCGGTGGGTGCCACGCTGGCCGACCGCATCGACTCCCACGGACACCTGGCCCTGGACGAGGTACGCATCTCCGAGCACGTGCTGCGCAGCGTGGACAAGGTCATCATGATCGGCTGCGGCACCGCGTCCTACGCGGGCCAGGTGGCGCGCTACGCCATCGAACACTGGTGCCGTATCCCCGTCGAGGTCGAACTCTCCAGCGAATTCCGCTACCGCGATCCCGTCGTCGGCGAAAAGACCCTGGTCGTGGCCATCTCACAGAGCGGCGAAACCATGGACACCATCCAGGCGATTCGCCACGCTCGCGAGCAGGGAGCAAAGGTCGTCGCGATCGTGAACACTCCGGGGTCGACGATCTCACGCGAATCCGACGCCGTGATCCTCACGCACGCCGGACCCGAGATCGCCGTCGCCTCCACCAAGGCATTCACGGCCCAGGTCACGGCCTGCTACATCCTGGGCCTGTACCTGGCCCAGGTTCGCGGCAACAAGTACGCGGACGAGATCGCCGACTACATGGACAAGCTCGCGCGCGTTCCTGACGCCATCGCCACGGTTCTGCGCGGCGGGGAGAGCGTGCGCCAATTCGCCCGCACGATGAACGACGCGACCTCGGTCATCTACCTCGGACGCCACGTGGGCTTCCCCGTCGCCCTCGAGGGCGCGCTCAAACTCAAGGAAATCTGCTACATCCACGCCGAGGGTTTCGCGGCGGGAGAGCTCAAGCACGGCCCCATCGCCCTGGTCGACGAGGGACAGCCGGTCATCGTCATCGTCCCGACTCCGCGCCGGCCCGAGCTTCACGGGAAGGTCCTGGCCAACATCGCGGAGGTACGAGCCCGCGGAGCCCGCACGATCATCGTCGCCGAGGAAGGAGACACCTCCGTCGACGAGTTCGCCGAGGTCGTCTTCCGCGTCCCGCCCGTCCCGACGCTCTATGCGCCGCTTCTGACCGTCGTGCCGCTGCAGATCTTCGCCTGCGAGCTTGCCGCCGTCAAGGGGCTGGACGTGGACCAGCCCCGAAACCTTGCCAAGTCCGTGACGGTGGAGTAGCCAGCTGCGCGGGGCTGCTGCCTCGCGAGCGTTCACGGGCCTCGTTCCCTCGTGGGACGAGGCCCGCGCCGCATGCACGTACGTGCCGCCTCTGCTGGTGCTCAAGCACCTTCCCGAGTCGGACACGCTGTGGAACAATATGGCCCATGTTCACGATTGATGGAGCTGCCCTGTCCTTCGCCGACGCGCGAAAAATGGAGAAAAAGTGCGTTGACCAGGCGGCTTCCGAGGGGGATCCGGACCGCTACATGATCGACGTCGCGGGGGAGGTCTCGGCCGCCGTTGCGCGGCTGACCAGCCTGCCCGTTGGCTGGAACGGCCAGGAGAGCGCCTCCGAAGCAGACTCCGATGACCGCAGCGAGGCGGAAGGCGCCGACTGGGCCCCCAACCGCGTCATCGCCTTCGTCGGAGGCGGAGATAACGGCGGCGATGCCCTCTACGCCAGCGCGATCCTCGCGCGTGCAGGAATCGGCGTGACCGCATACCTCCTCAAGAAGCGCTGCCATCGCCGTGCCCTCGCCGATGCACGGGAAGCGGGCGTGACCATCGTGGACCTGTCAGACCGTTCCCTGCGCTCCATTGAGGGGACCCCGGAATGGGACACGATCTGGGGTGCAGGCATCTGGATCGACGGCATGGTCGGAATCGGGGCACAGGGTCCCCTCACCGGCAAGCTCGCCGAGGCCGTGACGCTCCTGAACGGGATCGCCGCCGCCCGACCCCGGCATATCGTCGCAATCGACGTGCCTTCCGGCCTGACTGATGACGACGGCGCAATCCGCGGCCCCATCCTCCGGGCGACGTGCACGATGGCGGTCGGCGCCTACAAGCGCGCTGAGATTCTCCCTCCCGCCGTCGAATATTCCGGCGATCTGAGCATCGTCGCGATGCCGTGGAGCGGCTCGAACCCGATGGAGGAAGAGGACGAGGACATGGTTCCGCTATCCTACGGCGCGGGGACGATGGCAGCGGCGATGGCGGTTCCAGCCCCCGGCTTCGCGCAGGACAAGTACGCGCGCGGCGTGGTCGGCCTCGTCGCGGGATCCGATACCTATCCCGGCGCGGGTCTTCTCGCGACGCGCGGCGCCCTGGCTGCCGGCGTGGGCATGGTTCGTCTCAACTCCACGAGGCGCGTGCAGGATCTCGTGCTCGCCGACCAGCCCGGAGTCGTCACCGTCGGCGGGCGCATCCAGTCCGCCCTCATCGGGCCCGGCCTCGACGATGAACGCCGTGAGGACGCGCTCGAACTCGCTCAGTTCTGTGGACGCTCGGGCATGCCCCTCGTCATCGACGCGTGGGCGCTCGATCTCGTTCCCGAGTTGTTGGGCTCGCTGAGGCCCGACGTCACCGTTCTGACCCCGCACTACGGGGAGGCCGCGCGCCTGCTCGGACTCCTCGGGCAGGCGACGACAAAGGCGCAGATTGGCGCCCACCCGCTGCGTTTTGCGCGCGCACTCCACGACGCCACCGGCTGCCACGTCGTCCTCAAAGGCCCCGTCACGATCGTCTGCTCGGACGCGGTCGCGCGGGCGCGGACCCAGGCGGGTGGGCGAGGAGGCGACGGGGGCGAGGAATCACCGCAGACGGCGGACACGCGGCGGACAAGTGGATGCCGCGCCAGCGTGAGTCCGGCGGGCACACCCTGGGCCGGCGTCGCCGGCAGCGGTGACGTCCTGGCGGGTCTCATCGCCGGCGTCCTGGCGCGCCCCGAGCCAACGGCGCCCTCAGGCGAGGCGAATGCGCTCCCCGTGACGATGGAACGCCTGGCCGCGGCCGTCTGGCTCCACGGGCGCGCCGCTCGCCTGGCCGCGGACCGCCACCGGGGCAGGGCACCCATTCAGGCGGCAGATATCGCCGCGCAGATCCCGCGCGTGCTGGCCGACCCGGAGCGACGAGGTGCGCACACCCCTCGCCTGACGAAGCGGCGCGCCCCGGGCGTGCGATACTAGGGGAGTGATTTCCACACAACAACGAGGCCAGGGCAGGGACTACCCCTCGTGCGCGAGCATCGACCTGGCCGCCATCGGCCACAATCTGAAGGTCCTGCGCGCCGCCGCCCCCGGCGCCCTCCAACTCGCGACCGTCAAGGCCAACGCGTACGGCCACGGCCTCATTCCCGTCGCCCGCGCCGCCCTGGAAGCGGGCGCCGACTGGCTCGGCGTCGCCCAGCTGGCCGAGGCATTCGCCCTGCGCGAGGGCCTGGACGCGGCGGGCGTCGCACGCGAGGACTCGCCGATCCTCGCGTGGATATCCACCTCCTCCTCCGACTTCGCGGCGGCCATCGCCGCCGACATCGACCTGTCCGTGTCGTGGACGTGGGTCCTCGCGCATATCTGCGCCGCAGCCCGCCAGGTAGGTCGCCCCGCGCGCGTCCACGTCAAGATCGACACAGGAATGTCGCGCGCCGGCTCCACCCTCGCCGACCTTCCGACCCTGGCCGCCGCCCTCAAGGCCGCGAGCGACGACGGACTGATCGACGTTGTCGGAGCCTGGAGCCACATGTCCCGCGCCGATGACCCGAGTGACGACGGCAACGCATCGACCGCGAGCCACGTGCGAATCTTCGAGGAAGGGCTGCGGATCCTTCGCGAGGCCGGTGTCCGTCCGCGCATCCGCCACCTGGCAGCAACCTCCGGCATCCTGTGGCACCCCCAGACCCACTACGACATGGTCCGCGTCGGCATCGGCCTCTACGGACTCAGCCCCGACCCCGCGGTCGCGAGCGCCGCCGACCTCGGCCTGATCCCCGCGCTGACGCTGTGCGCGCCGCTGACCTCGGTCAAGGTCATCGAGGAGGGGAGCCCGGTCTCCTACGGGGGAACCTGGGCGGCCCCCACCCGTCGCTGGATCGGCCTGGTTCCCCTGGGCTACGGCGACGGAATCTTGCGTGCCGCCTCCAACCGTGCGCGGGTCCTCGTGCACACCGCGTCTGGGCCGCTCAGTGCCCCCGTCGTCGGACGCGTGTGCATGGACCAGTTCATGATAGACCTGGGGAAGGCGGCAGGGGACGCCGGGGAAGCCACCGCCCACGCCGGCCAGCCGCCCGCGCGCGTCGGAGACGAAGTGATTCTGCTGGGAAACGGAGCGGGTGGCGAGCCGCTCGCCGACGAGTGGGCAGACGCGGCCGACACCATCAACTACGAGATCGTCACTCGCCTCGGCGCCCACATCCCCCGCACGTACGTGCGCAGCGGAGTCGAGGGGGCACAGCACGGGAGGAACCCCCATGACTGACCGACCCACCGCCTCTTTTGAGGTTCGCACGAGCGGCGCCGACCAGACCCGCGACCTTGGCGCGGACCTGGGACGGTTGCTGCGCGTCGGCGACCTCGTCATGCTCTCCGGCGGCCTCGGGGCGGGCAAGACGACGCTCACTCAGGGCATCGGGGTCGGCATGGGGGTGCGCGGACGCGTCGCCTCCCCGACGTTCATCGTCGCCCGAGTTCATCCCTCCCTTCACGGGGGCCCCGACCTGATCCATGCCGACGCCTACCGCATTACCGACCTCGGCGACCTCGAGACCCTGGACCTGGACTCCTCCCTGGACGAGGCCGTCACCGTCGTCGAATGGGGAGAGGGAAAGACGGAAGCCATGAGCCCCGAGCGCCTCGTCATCGATGTGCGACGAGCCGAGGGCGGGCAGGCGTGTCGGGACGGGCAGGTCATCGACCTGGAGCACATGGACGACGGGACGCGCAGCATCGTCCTGCACGCGCACGGAAGCCGCTGGAATGGCATCCTCGAAGGGCTCGTTGCCGCCCACGGGGGACGGCGCCTCGACGCTCCCGCGGTGTTTGGCGACGGCGCCTCGCCCGCTTGCGGCGACGAGGCACACGCCGACGAGTAGGATCGCAGCGTGCGAGAGATAGCCCTGGACACCCAAGCATCCACCACCGTCGCCGTCCTCGAGGACGGCCGCGTGCGTGCCCGCGCCCGCAACGACTCGGGGCGCCACCACGCCGAATCGATCATCCCGCTCGTTCGCGCCGCCCTGGCCGAGGCGGGACTCTCCCCGGTCCTGGGAAAGGCCTCGCTCGATCGGGTGCTGATCGGTACGGGACCCGCGCCCTTCACCGGACTGCGAGCAGGGTTGGTGTCCGCCCGCGTCCTCGCCGCCGCCGCCGGGGTGCCCGTCTACGGCGTGTCGGCGCTGGACGTGATCGCCCGCCAGGGCCTGGATCTCCTCCCGCCCGAGACGAGGGTCTACGCGATCGCGGACGCGCGGCGGCGCGAACTCTACTGGGGTTCCTACGTGGCCGCCGGACCGCACGACGTGACCCTCGAAGGACGCCTTGAGGTGGGCGACGTCACCTCCCTCCTGGCGGCCATGCGTACCGCCCCCGGCCTCGTTGTCGCCGGAGCGGACATTCCCAAGCATAGCGCCCACGCTCTGGCACGCGCCGACCTCGGCCCCCAGGTGAGGCTCGACCCGGCCGTTATGAGCCGCATCACCGCGACGAGGCTCGCGGCGGGCGACGAACACCGGCTGCGCACGGACCCCCTCTACCTGCGCCGTCCCGACATTCAGGGCCAGCCGACAGCGCGCCTATGAGGACCCGTCTGAGCCGCGCGCATCCGAGCGACCTGGATACGCTCATCGGTCTCGAGGCGCTGACCTTCCCCGAGGACCCGTGGAGTGATGTCATGCTCGCCGAGGAACTCTCCTCCCCGGCGTCGCGCTACTGGATCGCTCGCGGCGAGGACGACACGCCGCTCGGCTACGCAGGCGTCAAGATCGGGGGCGACCAGGCCGACGTCATGACCATCGGAGTGCGCCCCGAGGCCCGTGGCCGCGGCCTGGGAGCGGCCCTCCTGGACACCCTCCTGAGGTGGGCCGCCGCCGCGGGCGCCCACGAGATCTTCCTCGACGTGCGTCCATCCAACGCCGCGGCCATCGGCCTGTATGAGTCGCGAGGTTTCGTCGAGATTGGGCGCCGACCTCGCTACTTTCGCAACCCCGTCGAAGAAGCCATGGAGATGCGAGCACTCCTGACCCGCGCGGATGCGGCGACGGCCACCAAATAGGCATCGTCGGTGTATCAAAAATCGGCTTCCTCAGGCCGCCCGGCGCTCGCGGCGCCCCCGGAAGTTTTCCTTGTAATCGCGGGCAAAGGCGACCCTGAGAATGGCGGAAAATAGCGGAAAGGCGCGGCGCGTGTTGGAGGGTGCCCGGTGGGGGCGCGCCATGGTCCTACGAGCGGGCACAATCCCAACGATATGCTCAAGCCATGGCCACTCAAAATGTCGCAACGAAGAAGCGCCGCGCGTGGACCACCAGCGTTTTCGTCAAGCAGCTGATGGCAGTGTCGGGCTTCGTTTTCGTTTTCTTCTTGCTGTTCCACTCCTACGGCAACCTCAAGATGTTCCTGGGCGAGCAGGTCTACAACGACTACGCGCACTGGCTGCATGAAGAGGCTTTCGTGCCGATCTTCCCGCACGGCGGATTCATCTGGGTCTTCCGCGCCGCCATGGTGCTCATGCTCGTCATCCACCTGTGGGCCGCCGCCTACACGTGGAACCGCTCGCGTCGCGCTCGCTCCACCCGCTACGTCGTGAAGAAGTCCGTCACGGACTCCTACGCGGCCCGCACCATGCGCATGAGCGGTGTTCTCATCCTGCTGATCCTGATCTTCCACATCGCTCACTTCACTACCGTGAGCCTGCCCGCGAAGCTCGCGAACTTCGGCGCTGACGTCACCACTCCTTACGCTCGCATGATCGCTTCCTTCCAGTCGCCGGTCCTCGTGATCCTCTACGCCGTGTTCGTCGGTTGCGCCTGCATCCACGTCTCGCACGGCTTCTGGTCCATGTTCCAGTCGCTCGGCTGGGTTCGCCCCGCGACGCGTCGGCCCCTGGTTGTCCTCTCGGGCTTGGTTGGCCTCGTCATCTTCGTGATGTTCATGGCCCCGCCCGTCGCCATCGTCACCGGCTTGATTCACTGAGGAAGGGCACGCAATCATGACCGACACAATCATCCACGGCCTGTACCGCGAAGGCGAGAAAATCGCCGACGCCAAGGCACCCCACGACGTTCCGATCGAGCGGCGCTGGGAACAGCGTAAGTTCACTGCCGCGCTGGTCAACCCCGCCAACCGACGCAAGCTGCGCGTCATCATCGTCGGCTCGGGCCTCGCGGGCGGCGCGGCTGCCGCCTCGCTGGGCGAGATGGGCTACAACGTCGACTGCTTCTTCTACCAGGACTCCGCACGTCGTGCGCACTCGATCGCCGCGCAGGGCGGCATCAACGCTGCGAAGAACTACCGCAACGACAACGACTCCGTGTACCGTCTCTTCTACGACACGGTCAAGGGCGGGGACTACCGCGCCCGCGAGGACAACGTCTACCGCCTGGCCGAGGTCAGCGCGAACATCATCGACCAGTGCGTCGCTCAGGGCGTTCCCTTCGCCCGCGAGTACGGCGGTCTCCTCGACAACCGCTCCTTCGGCGGCGTGCAGGTCTCCCGTACCTTCTACGCCCGCGGCCAGACAGGTCAGCAGCTGCTCATCGGCGCCTACCAGGCGCTCGAGCGTCAGGTGGCAGCCGGCACCGTCAAGGAGTACTCCCGCCACGAGATGGTCGAGCTCATCGTCGACGAGGGTAAGGCGCGTGGCATCGTCGCCCGCGACATGTCCACCGGCAAGCTCGAGACCTTCATCGCCGACGCGGTGGTCCTGGCCACCGGCGGCTATGGAAACGTGTTCTTCCTGTCGACCAACGCGATGGGCTGCAACGGCACCGCCATCTGGCGTGCGTACCGCAAGGGTGCCTACTTCGGAAACCCCTGCTTCACGCAGATCCACCCGACCTGCATCCCCCAGCACGGCGACCAGCAGTCGAAGCTGACCCTCATGAGCGAGTCGCTGCGTAACGATGGCCGCATCTGGGTTCCCAAGCGCGCCGAGGACTGCGAGAAGGACCCGCGCGACATTCCCGAGGAGGATCGCGACTACTACCTGGAGCGGATCTACCCCTCCTTCGGTAACCTCGTTCCCCGCGATATCGCGAGCCGCCAGGCCAAGAACATGTGCGACGAGGGACGAGGCGTCGGCCCGAAGATCGACGGCGTCGCCCGCGGCGTCTACCTCGACTTCTCCGAGGCCATTTCCCGCATGGGGCGTTCGGCCGTGTCGGCCAAGTACGGCAACCTCTTTGACATGTACGAGCGCATCACGGGCGATAACCCCTACGAGGTGCCCATGCGCATCTACCCGGCCGTTCACTACACGATGGGTGGCCTGTGGGTTGACTACGACCTCGAATCGAACCTGCCGGGCCTGTACGTGGCCGGTGAGGCGAACTTCTCCGATCACGGCGCAAACCGCCTGGGTGCCTCGGCGCTCATGCAGGGCCTTTCGGACGGATACTTCGTCCTGCCCAACACGATCAACGACTACCTGGCACACTGCTTCCACCTGCCCGCGCTCGACGAGAACTCGCCGTCCGTGAAGGAAGCCCTCGACGCGGCTCAGGGACGCATCGACACGCTCATGTCGGTGGGCGGAACTCGCTCGGTGGACTCCTTCCACAAGGAGCTGGGCAAGATCATGTGGGAGTACTGCGGCATGGAGCGCACCGAGGAAGGCCTGAAGAAGGCCATCGGCATGATTCGGGAGCTGCGCGCCGACTACTGGAAGAACGTTCGCGTTCCCGGCAAGTCGATCGGTGAACTCAACCAGTCCCTCGAGAAGGCTGGCCGCGTGGCCGACTTCATGGAGCTGGGCGAGCTCATGTGCATCGACGCGCTGCACCGCGAAGAGTCGTGCGGCGGCCACTTCCGCGCGGAGTCTCAGACTCCCGAGGGCGAGGCCCTGCGTCACGACGACAAGTTCCTGTACGTGGCGGCCTGGGAGTTCGCCGGTGATGGCGAACCCCCGATCCTCCACAAGGAAGACCTGATTTACAACGACATCGAGCTGAAGCAGCGGAGCTACAAGTGAACCTGACACTGAGGATCTGGCGCCAAAACGGTCCCGACGACAAGGGCGCAATTCATGAATACCAGGTGAAGGGAATCTCGGAAGAGTCCTCGTTCCTGGAGATGCTCGACGTCCTGAACGAAGAGCTCTTCGCGCGAGGCGAGGAACCCATCGCCTTCGACTCCGACTGCCGCGAAGGCATCTGCGGGCAGTGCGGCATCGTCATCAACGGCATCGCACACGGCCCGGAGGTCACCACGACCTGCCAGCTGCACATGCGCTCCTTCAACGATGGCGATGTCATCACGATCGAGCCGTGGCGCGCCGAAGGCTTCCCGATCATCAAGGACCTGGTGGTCAACCGCTCCGCCCTGGATCGCATCATCCAGGCGGGAGGCTACATCTCGGTGAACACAGGCGCCGCCCCCGACGCCCATGCGACCCCGGTGCCCAAGCAGGATGCGGAACGCGCCTTCGAGGCCGCGGCCTGCATCGGCTGTGGTGCCTGCGTGGCGGCCTGCCCGAACGCATCGGCCATGCTCTTCACCTCGGCCAAGGTCACGCACCTGGGCCTGCTCCCGCAGGGCAAGCCCGAGAACTACAAGCGCGTGGTCGCCATGCTCAACCAGATGGACGAGGAGGGCTTCGGCTCCTGCTCCAACATCGGAGAGTGTGCGGCGGTGTGCCCCAAGCAGATCCCTCTCGACGTGATCGCGAACCTGAACCGGCAGCTCGGAAAGGCCGCCTTCAAGGGCGTCTGATCGACTGTCCTGATCGCGGGGGCCCGGCGCATGGCGCCGGGCCCCCGCGCGCCTACCCAGGGCGCGGCGCTGACGCTGCCGGGCTTCGTCCTGTTCTTCGTTCCCTTCCTCTCCGTCTTCTCCTTCTGCGACGGTCTCTCCTCGGGCGCGGGCGGATCCGGCCTGGCGTTCCGGGACTTTCCGTTGGCGTTCGTGGGCTTCTTTCTCATCCTGGCGGGGCAGGGCCTTCGCGCCGTGGGGCGTCAGGGGCTCGCGGGTTCCGGAGTTGTTCTCTCGCCCGAGGGGAAGGCCCGGGATGCCGAACCGTGGCGACGCTCGCGGGGAGCCCAGATGCAAGACGCTCTCGAGGAGATGCCGATCGTCCGCGACGCGGTCGCACTGGGGGCCGCGGGACAACCGCAGATCAGGGTCCGTTGCACCGCCTGCGGGTATCTCGAGACCGAGGACGCCAGGTTCTGCTCCGGGTGCGGGGCCTCGATGTTCCCCTCCTGATCGCCGCAAGGCGGCGAGTCGGCCAGCGGGCAGATTCGAGGCTTCCATCCGTGCGGCTGCGCACCCGCCGAGGCGTATCATGATGGCATCGTCGGCGCGGAGAGGAACAGAGCCATGCAGTTCGATGAGAGCGGCCCCAACACGCACACGCGGCGCTACCGGGTTGGCGCCACCGTCGGGATCGGCGCGATGGCCGTGTTCGCACTCCTGTCGATCCTCCTCCTTCTCGGTGTCCTCTTCGGATCGGCGTTAATCAAAGCTCTCGCCGATTCCCTCTTCCCGTGGTCGCTGCTGGTGTTCGCGGTCGCGGGCGTGGCCATGTTCGTGGCAAACGCGAGGGGCCGGAGCGAGAACGAAACGGACTAGGGGACCGGGGCTCGTGCGCCCGGGCGGCGCGTAGGCATGCGGCCTACACTAGTGCGCGTGAGTGAACCCCTTGTCCTAGGTATCGAGTCAACGTGCGACGAGACGGGTGTCGGCCTCGTGCGCGGTACGGATCTGCTCGTCGACCGCACGGCGACCTCGATGGATGAGTACGCGCGCTACGGCGGCATCATCCCCGAAATCGCCTCGCGCGCACACCTGGAGTCCTTCCTTCCGACGCTGGATGCCGCCCTGGACGAGGCGGGGGTGGCCCTGGCGGACGTTGACGCGATCGCGGTTGCGGCTGGCCCCGGCCTCGTTGGATCCCTGACCGTCGGCATCTGCGCGGCGAAGGCCCTCGCCTCCTCCCTAGGAAAGCCACTGTACGGCGTCAACCATGTGATCGGACACCTCGCCGTGGACAAGCTCGCCGACGGCCCGCTGCCGGGGCATTTCATCGGCTTGGTCGTCTCGGGCGGTCATTCCAACATCCTTGAGGTACGCAACATTGCCACGGACGTTGTCGAGCTGGGTGGAACTCTCGACGACGCGGCGGGCGAGGCCTTCGACAAGGTGGGGCGCTTGCTGGGTCTTCCCTATCCCGGCGGGCCCCACGTCGATCGTCTTTCGCGCGAGGGGCACCGTGAGGCACTGCGCTTTCCGCGCGGTCTTTCCGCAGGCAAAGACAAGGAACGCCACCGCTACGACTTCTCTTTCTCAGGCCTGAAGACGGCGGTTGCCCGCTACCTTGAGGGGGCGCGCGCCAGGGGCGAGGACGTGAGCGCCGCTGACGTGTGCGCCGCGTTCTCCGAGGCGGTGAACGACTCCCTCACGGCCAAGGCCGTGCAGGCGGCCCGCGACAGGGGCTGCCGCGACATCGTCGTCGGGGGTGGTTTTTCCGCCAACTCTCGGCTGCGCTCCCTGCTCGCGCAACGCGCCGACGCGGTCGGCATCCGTGTGCGCATGCCGCCCCTGCGGTTCTGCACCGACAACGGTGCACAGATCGCGGCGATCGGATCGGAGCTGGTTGCGGCGGGACTGCCCCCGTCGGACTGGGATTTCTCGCCCGACTCCGGGATGGAGCTGACGCGGACCTACGTCGCGCCCAGCGCGTAGGAGAGCAAACGGGCGTCGGGCGCCGGACCGCCTCGCTGCTTGAGGGGTGTCGCCCGCGCGCGTGCGCCGGCCTGCCCAGAAGGCGCCTCGGCGCCCCGGGACCGTATGCGCCCAGCCTGGGCGCGCGTGCGCCTAGCCGAGGGTCCTCGTGAGCGTCAATGCCACGGAACCCCACGAGGTGTAGAACCCTCCGGCGATGTTTGACGCGATGCCGATGAGGACCGACGAGGTCGAGACCGCGAGGCCGAGGCAACATAAGCGAGCCAGGTAGGCCGCTCCCGCGCCGATGGGACGCGGGAGAGCGCTCAGCACCGCGGCAACGGTGGGGCGGCAAAAGTGCGACCGCGAGAGCGCCATGTCGGCGAGCTCATTCTTGCCGAGCAACCGCCAGTTGCCGGCCACGCGCCACGTGAGAATCACGAAACACAGTGCGAGCGCGCACATGACAGCCAGGGCCGCGAAGGTGTTGGGGGCCAGCGGACGCGAGCGGTGAGTGACGGTCGTGGCGGCGACGATCGAGCTGAAGGCGCTCGATGCGCGCGCCGTCTGCGCCGTGGGCGGGGCACCAACCGCGGAGGAGACGACGTCGGAGGACCCCCACCAGGCAAGCATCGTCGGCACCTTCTCGATCCACAGGGGACCGGCGTGCCCGCCCGTCGGAGGAATGTCGGTGGTGACGCTGTCGGGTTCCTTCACGGCGTTCGCCATCGCAAGAGCCGCGGGTGCCCCACCGGCGCCGTCGTCGGCCGCCGCCATGGCGTAGATCCGCATTCCGTCGGGTGCGCGCGTCGCGAGCATCGTGGAGAGGGTATTGTCCGCAAGGTACTGCGTGCCCTGGGTCTTCATCTGGCCTTCGATCTGCGTGTCATACCCGGAGAGCATTGCGGCGGCGCCGAAGGTCTCGGGCGTGCGCAGGGCGGTCCACACGGCGCAGTATGCGCCCGAGGAGAAACCACCGATCATCCACGCGTTGCGGTCGGAGGAAACCCCCGGGAAGTTGTGCCGAATCATCGCTGGAACCTCGTGCGCGGTCCACGTGAAGACCGCGGGGCGTCCGCTAAAATCCGCGCAATCGTGCTCGTTCTCGTCAACGTTCAGGGAGGGGGCGACGACGATCGAAGGCGGGATGATCCCGGCATCGATCGCGTTGTCGAGGGCCTCCTGGATGCTGAGGTTCTGCAAGATGCCGTCGGCAGCGCCGGGGTAGCCGTGGAGGAGCTCGATGACACCGTAGGTCTTGCCGTCGCCCGGCGCGTAGTCGCGGGGGACGATGACGTACACGGGCTGAGTGATCCCGCTCGTGGGCCCCGTCCACGTGGTCGTGAGCATGCCGTCGTCGCCGCGCTCGAAGGTGGCGTCGAGTTCGGATTCCTCGAGGGGCTGGCGCTCGGGTTTGGTCTCCGTACCTGCGGCCTTCTTCGTGCCCAACAGCGTGGCCGCAGCGAGGCGACCGAGGTCCCCGCTGGTCTTGACGATGCCGAGAGAACGGTTGAAAACCAGTCCTCCAGCCGCAGTGACGAGCAGCGTGGGAATCAGGATGACGGCGGTTCGGCCGAGCCATCGCCGTGCGCGACGCGGGCAACGCGCGGGGGTCAGGCGAGGAAGGAAGAATGCTCCCGCGAGCAGGGAGACGAGCGCCAGAGCGGCCACAACCGCCAGGGTGCGAAAAGAGGTGAGGGGGATAGAACCAAGGACGCTCATTGCTGATCCTTCTTGCCGTGATTTGACGATGGTTGAGACCCCTCGGCATCGCGCCCGGCTCCGGGGTGAGAGGTCGGCGCATCCTGGTGTCCGATACCTCGGGAGGAACGCAGGTCACCGACCCCCCGAGCGGCACGCTTCGCAAGCCCGCCTGCGACCGAGGCAACGAGCGCGAGCGTCTGCGCCGGACGAAGCGAGGGAACGTAGGCGTGAGCGATGGCCAGCCCGACGGTGGCCAGGGAGGTGGGATCGGGAACAGCCAGATAGAGGGACTGGGTGCGGGGCTTGAACTTGCGTTTGAAGGCGTGCAGAGAGGAGAACCCGTAGAGAGGCTCCATGATGGAGGCCAGCGCGTCGATGAGCGGTCCGAACGCTGAGGTATCGTCCTTGGAACGGGCCAGGGGAGCGCCGGAGAGGGAGAGGATACTCAGCCCCTCCTCCTGGGCGGACAGAGCGGCCTTGCCGATGAGGAACTCGATGGCCGGGCGCCAGCCCTCGGCACGCCTGCGCATCACGTCCAGGGTCAGCCCGATCACCTGCCCGTCGCGGTAGATCGGCAGCCACGAGGTCACGGCGTGGATCGTGTGATCGGAGTCGATTGCGACGAGGATCCGCGTCTCGGGAACGGAGAGCTCGCGCACACCGCCGAGCGTGAAGCCCATTTCGGGCAGGGCCTTGTCCGCGCTCCACGCGTCCGAGATGACGGTGATCTGGTCCTTCCAGCCCTCCGGGCACTCGTCCCAGGTGGTCCACACGGCCTCGACGCCTTCGCGCGTCGCGTGGTTCATGGCGGTGCGCACGTCCTGGTAGGCCTTGCCGCGGAACGCCAGGTCCGGAAGGTCGAGGACGGACTCCTCGGCCACCTGCATGATCGTCCAACCCGCGTCCTTCGCGGCCAGCGCGAGCTCCTCGTGGATGGAATAGAGGGCGGGGGTCAGGCCAGAGGCGAGAGCAAACTCGGAGAACTGGGTGATCGCGGCGCTAGCTTTCCCCGGCGCGTACGCGAGGTCCGCCACGGTCAGGGCAACGCCGCCCGAACCCCGGTAGGCCCCGCCGGCGTCCCCGGTGGGGGAGAGCCACACGAGGTTGCCCTCCCACGTGCTCATCCACCCCAGGGTGCCCGCTCCATGGGTGCGCACGAGCGAGGTCAGTTCCTCGGGCGGGCACGAGCGCGGAATGCGCGGACGTGAGAGCAACGCGCTCAGGATGATTCCGAGGGTGCCCACCCAGGCGATGAGCGGAAGCCACAGGACGGGAGCCTCCGCGATGAGGGTCATGGGGACGAGGGTCGGCTCGAAGATCGAGGCGGTGGCGGTGGGCAGGAGTGCCAGGAGGTAGTCGTGGAAGACCTGCAGGGGTGTCGCATAGTCGGTGACGGTGAGCTCGTCGCTGGAAGCGAGCACCTCGAAGGGAACGAAAGAATCGCTCGTGAGGGCGCCGAGGGCGAGCGCGGCCGCCGCGCAGCCGATCATCAGGGTCGCCCAGCGCCGCAGCAGCGTGATCGTCGTGGATCGCTGGGCGTGAATCGAAAACGCCCGGCGCATCCAAAACACGATGATGCACATCGTCAGATTGAGGATGACGGGAACGAGAAGGAAGGTCGCGGTGGTGAACAACTCGGGGGCGATGTCCCCATCGGGAGTGACCCCTTCGAGGAGTGCGACGGCGCTGGAGATGATCGTTGAGAGACCGAGGACGATTTGGAGTGTGAGCGTCCCCACGTAGGCCAGGCGCCGACCTTTGCGCAGCCCGTACGCGAAGATCACCTGCAGGGTGATGGGCATGAGGCACAGGAGGGTGGCGAAGACCCCCGTGCGGCCCTCGAGCCACCAGGCCGGGCCGAGCGACCAGCGCATCTGCGCCAGGGGTCCCTCCTGCGTCGAGGAGACGACGGTGAGCGCGGCGGCGCACGCCCAGCACAGGGCGGCGATGGAGGCGAGCTGGCGTCGGATGGTGATGTCGTCGCTCGATTCGGACCTCGCCCCGTGAACGCCGGCCAGTCGCGCGGCCACCATT